>CAMNJZ010000014.1 GCA_946541955.1 uncultured Lachnospiraceae bacterium
CTATAGGGATCGTGATCGCGGATTCCCTTTATGGAGAGATCACCCCTGCCATGGCGGCGGCTGTGGGAAAAAGCGGCGCCAAGCGCCTTCTGATCCCTGTCAATAAATGCGACAACATGATCGCCGGCCTTGTGAAGGACGGCAATCTGGGAACCTATATCAGCGACGCCGTCAGGATCACGGCTGGCCTTGCAGAAAAGGGACCGGGAGCATTCCCGGAAGACTTCTGCTGAGCGCCCGGGCGGGCCGGGCGGTTTTTTCTGGCTGGGCTCTTGCGAAGGAATTTCAGGATATGCTATAATTCTACCTGCAGTCGGCGCCCATGAAAACACCGGCAGGAAGCCGGAGCAAGGCACAGGAAGTGCCGGGAGGAAACCGCTGCAACCGGAGGGGCTGCGTCCCCTTTGCCACTTACATAAACAGAAATGACAATGCATAAGAAGGCATACACTCTCCAAGGGGAGGTATGCCTCTTTTTATGCATGTAATGAGCCATGCGCGGCCGGAATGTCATATGGCGAATGCCATGAGCTGCCGGCATGGATCTAAAGAAAGGAGGATCAGACTATGCATATGGCCGACGCCCTGGTGGTCCCTGCAGTGGCAGGTACCATGTATCTTGCTTCCTCTGCTGCGGCAGGGGTATCTGTTCATAAAGTGAAGCTGGAAAACGACCCGAAGAAGATCCCCGTCATGGGGGTCATGGGGGCCTTTGTCTTTGCGGCCCAGATGATCAATTTCACCATCCCCGGGACCGGGTCTTCGGGCCATCTGTGCGGAGGCCTTCTGCTGACGGCCATCCTGGGGCCCTGGGCCGGCTTCCTTGCCATGATCGGGGTCCTTTTGACCCAGTGTCTTTTCTTTGCGGACGGGGGCCTTCTGGCCCTGGGCTGCAATATCTGGAACATGGCCTTTTACGGCTGCTTTGTGGGCGGACTTCTGGTCTGGAAGCCCATCATGCAGACCGGCGCCTCAAAGCAGAAGATCCTTCTGGCCTCTGTCCTGGGGAGCATTCTGACCCTGCAGCTGGGCGCCTTTTCCGTGGTCCTGGAGACCAGTCTTTCCGGCATCACGGAGCTACCCTTCGGGGCCTTTGTCATGGCCATGCAGCCCATTCATCTGGCCATCGGCCTGGTGGAGGGCCTGATCACGGCGGCCGTTCTCTGCTTTCTCTATGACGCCAGGCCTGAGCTCCTCTGGGGCCTTGACCGGAGCCGGGCGGCGGAGGGCAGACTGACTGCAGGAAAGACCCTGGGGATCCTGGCCGCTCTGACGGCCCTGACCGCCGGCGTCCTTTCCCTTTTCGCCTCCGGTCTGCCGGACGGCCTGGAGTGGGCCATGGAAAAGACCGCCGGGACATCTGACCTTGTCAGCGCCGGCGGAGCCTATGATGCGGCAGAGAAAATTCAGAATTCCCTGTCCTTTCTGCCCGACTATGCCTTTCGGGGATCGGAAAGCCCGGCAGGGACCACGGTTTCCGGCCTTGTGGGCGCCCTGATCGTGGGCGGGCTCTGCCTTGTGACCGCCCTGGTCCTGAAAAGCCGTAAAAAATCCTGAGATACATTCCCGGGGAGGAGACCTTTGCTATGAGCCGGATCAGTGGTGCGATCCATGAGATGCAGACAATTGAAGAAAGCGCTTCCAGAGACCAGTGGGTGAACCGGCTTCACCCCCTGGTCAAATTTCTTGTGACCCTTTTTTACCTGGTCTGCGTCGTTTCCTGCGGCCGCTATGACCTGCCCCGGGTCCTGGGCCTGGCCCTATATCCCTTTGTCCTTTTTGAGCTGACAGACCTTCCCCTGGGACAGGCCCTCTGCCGGCTGCGCCTTGTCCTTCCCCTGGTCTGCATCGTCGGGATCTTCAATCCCCTGCTGGACAGGCGGCCGGGCGCAGAGCTCCTTGGCTTTACCCTGACCCTGGGCCTTTTGTCCATGCTGACTTTGATGGCCAAGGGGATTCTGACGGTCCTTGCCTCCTACCTTCTGGTGGCCACCACCCCGGTGGAGGGCCTCTGCGCCGCCATGCGCATGGTCCATATCCCCCGTATGATCGTCGTGGAATTTCTCCTGATCTGGCGTTATCTTTCCCTTTTTATGAACGAGGTACAGAAGACCACAGAGGCCTACCGCCTGCGGGCCCCGGGCCAGAAGGGCATTGCCATGAAATACTGGGGGTCACTCATGGGCAGCATGCTCCTGCGGTCCATAGACAGGGCCGGGGAGGTCTATGAGGCCATGTGCCTGCGGGGCTTTACCGGAGATTTTCCCTCCGGAAGATTCCCGGGCGCCGGCCGGCGGGACCTGGTTTACCTGGCCGGCTTTGGGGCAGGGATCCTTTTTCTTCGGCTCTTCCCGGTCCTGGTCCTGATCGGCAGTATTGTTGCGAGGTAAAGTCATGAGTCATATCCATATCGAAGTAAAAGATCTGTCCTTTTCCTACGGGCAGGACAGGAAGATCCTGGACAGGATCAGCTTCACGGCCCGGGAGAAGGACGCCATCGGGATCATCGGAGCCAACGGAGCGGGCAAATCCACCCTCTTAAAGCTCCTGGTGGGCCTTCTGGACGGCTTTGAGGGGTCCATCCGGGTCGAGGAGATCCCTGTGGAGAAGCGGACCCTGCAGAGGGTGAGAGAAAAGATCGGCTATGTCTTTCAGGATGCCGACAACCAGCTCTTTTCGGTCAATGTGTATGATGACGTGGCCTTCGGGCCCAGGAACTACGGTCTGCCCGAAGAGGAGGTGGACAGACGGGTCCGGAAGGCTCTGGCCAGGGTCCACCTGGAGGGCTTTGACGAAAAGCCCGTCCACAGGCTCTCGGGCGGAGAAAAGAAGCTGGTCTCCATTGCCACCATCCTGTCCATGACGCCGGATATCCTGCTGATGGACGAGCCCTCCGCGGCCCTGGATCCCAGGAACCGGAGGAACCTGATCCGGATCCTGGGTGAATTCGATCATCTCAAGATCCTGACCTCCCATGATCTGGATTTCATCTGGGACACCTGCTCAAGGGTCCTGGTCCTCCACCAGGGCGGAATCCTCTATGACGGGGATCCCGACACCATCCTGCGGGATGAAAAGACCCTGGCCATGGTCGGTCTGGAGCTGCCCCTGTCCCTGACGGTCCGCTGAGGATCCATCCCGGACTAAAAAAATCTTGCTCCTTTTTTAAGCATATTGTAACGTAGTAAAGGAGTACGTTGGCAAACAGCTGACTTAAGGAGACGACAGAATTATGACGATTTACGACATTGCAAAAATGGCTGGTGTATCTGCCAGCTCTGTGTCCAGAGTCATCAATGATAAGCCCGGGGTGAATCCGGAAACGCGCAGGAAGATCAAGACCCTTCTGGAAGACAACAACTATGTGCCAAATGAGATCGCCAGGGGCCTTGTGAGCCGGAACAGCCGCATGGTGGGGGTCCTGGTCCCGGAGGGATATTCTCTTCATCTGATGGAGGGTGCCTATCATATCACCGGGCGCCTTTCCGAGGTGAATTACGGGACCATTATCTTAAAGACCGGCTGTTCCGAAGCGGAATGTGCAGAGGGGATCCGCAGCATTGAAGAGCGGAATGTGGATGCAGTCGTTCTGATGGGGTCCCGCTACGCCAATGACAAGGTGGCCAGGGCTGTGCAGCATTTCATGCCGAAAAAACCGGTCTTTCTCCTGAACGGGGAAATGGCAGGCGCCAATGTTTACTCTGTCATCTCGGATGAGTGCGGAGGACTCTCTGCCTGCGTGAAATTTCTGGTTCAGAAGGGAAGAAAACACATCGTTTATATCAGCGATGCCATGGACAGGCCCAGCTCCTTCCAGAAAAGGCAGGGCTTCCTTCAGGGGGTCCGGGAAACAGGGATCTACAAAGACATGGCCGATACCAGGCGTTTTATGTATGAAGGCCTGAACAACGATATCGACAGCGGAGAAAGGATCATGGAGCAGGCGCTTCTGGAGCATCCTGATACGGATGGGCTGATCTGCGCAACGGATATGCTGGCCTGCGGAGCAGTCAGGGTCCTGCACCGGAAGGGAATCAGGATTCCGGAACAGATCGCCGTGATCGGCGTGGATAATTCCAGCTTTGCAGACGCCTGCTATCCCCGCCTGACCAGCCTCAACAATATGATCCTGGAATCGGGAGATGAAATCGCCTCCAAGCTGATCGCTTCCCTGGAAGGACACGAACCCAAAGCCAACCGGATCATGCTCCTTACCGAAATCGTGGAAAGGGAAACGACCTGAAAAAACTGCGGCTCCCCGGGGGAAGCAGAGACCTTTTAATATTTGTCCCAAAGCGCCGCTCTGGCGGGCGGCGGTGGAAAAAAAGATGCCGGATGATCCGGCACCTTTTTTTGCAATTAAACGCAATCGATTTCAATATTTCTTCAATAACGCGCATTATATTCAAAAATAACAGGATTATCGTGCTTATTTGCAGACGAAAATCCATAGAAACTGGAATATTATGCTCAGTATAGAACTTAAAAACATGGGAATGAAACCTAGTTTCATGTGCATATGATTGAAATTGCGGCTTAATTTTCGTGCAAAAAGTAGAATTTGATAATAATAGCACAAAATAATATACAAAAATAGGGTAATTGTATTGGCAAAAACAGAAAATTGCACGAAGTAGATTGACTATTTCTGTAAGGGCATGATACTCTAAGGTTGCAATCGATGTCACCCAAATGCACATCAGTTACTGCTTATTTTCACTTTTACCAAGGAGGGTATGAAACATGAAGAAAAAACTTGCTGCACTTGTCATGGCAGGCCTGATGATCTTTTCACTGGCTGCCTGCTCAGGCGAAGGCACCACCAGAGAGGATGCCGGAGCAGCTGCTACAGCAACCACTGCAGCCGCAAAGCCGGCCAAGGATGTCTACAGCGGCGAAACCCCCATCAGGATCGCTTATGTAGCCCATGACCTTTCCACACCCAATAACCAGGCATGGCTGGAAGGCATCGAGCGGGAGATCGAGCCCTGGGAGCACGTTACAGTACAGGCTTTCAACGGCGAGTCCTCTGCGGAGACCCAGGTATCCATCATGACCTCCGTCATCGATGAAGGCTATGACGCCATTATTCTCCAGTGCTCCGACGGCACTGCCCTTGCGGAATCCGTGACCCAGGCTGAAGCGGCAGGCATCCCTGTTGTAACACTGAACCTTGACTGCACCTCTACCCATTCCGCACTGGTCATGGCCGTTGACTATGATGCAGGCCGTATGATCGCAGATCAGATCGCTGCTGAGATCGGCGGATCCGGCAAGGTCGTCATCATCGAAGGCGTCCAGGGCCTGACAAGGACCGACAACATGGAACGCGGCTTCGTGGAGACCATTGAGAACAACTATTCCGGCATCGAGATCATCGACAAACAGTCCGCACAGTTCGAGAAGGCGACGGCTCAGACAGTCATGAACTCCTTCCTGCAGAACTATGACCAGATCGATGCAGTCTTTGCCATCAACGACGCCATGGCTGAAGGCGCCGCCCTTGCATGTGAGTCTGCAGGCAAGAACGACATCGTGATCTGGGGCGCCGACGGTGAAAAGGCCGCTCTGGAAATGATCGAAAACGGTCAGATGACAGGCACCATCTATACAAACAGCTGGGACCAGGGTTCCACGGCAGCCAAGATCGCTCTGCTCATGGCCGGTTCCGAGTACAGCTCTTCTGTTCTTTCCAAGACACCCGAAGTCATCATGGAGCCTGTGATCGTTACCGCGGAAACAGTTTCCTCCATCGACGAGAAGGATCGCTGGTAATTGTCAATATACTGAAAGAATTATGAGTTGATCTGATCATGAGGCCGGCAGTCCGGGCCATCAGTCCCGGGCTGCCGGCCCGTTTCATAAGAGAGGAGCAAGTAGTGAAACAGCAAACATTAAGACGATTCATTTCCCTGGGCATGCTGGTGGCTTTGTGCATCTTCTTTTCTGTACTGAGCAAGTCCTTTCTGACACCCAACAACATGCTTGAGATCGTTCGCGACGCAGCCGTTCCCGGCATCATCGGCGTCGGCGTCACCTATGTCATTATCACCTCCGGCATCGATCTTTCCACAGGCGCGACCATGGCCCTGGTGGCAATGGTCATGGCCAATATCTACAAGTACACCCTGATCCCGATCCCGATCATGATTCTGATCGGCATCGCAGTCGGCATTGTCTGCGGCGTTCTCAACGGCCTGGTGGTAGCCAAGCTCCATCTGCCGGAATTTATCGGCACCCTGGCCACCATGGGAATTTTCAGAGCCCTGACCTATATCATCGCTGTCAAAGACGCCAACGGGACCATCAGCTCCGTGGCCATGAGCCATTCCAGCTATGCCATTCTGGGCAAGGGCTTTGGAAGGATCTATTTCGTCTCGATCGCCTTTGTCGTGATCACGATCATCGGACAGATCATCCTGAAGTATACACGCTTCGGCACCAACCTCTACGCAGTCGGCGCCAATCCCAAGGCGGCGGAGCTCTCCGGTATCGATATTGCGAAGACCCGCATCATCGCCTACATTGTCGTAGGCTTCTGTGCAGCCATCGGCGCCATCTTCACCACCGGCCGTCTCCAGTCCACCACGGCCCTTCTGGGAGAAGGCTTTGAATTCAACCCCATTGCAGCATCCGTCATCGGCGGCGTCTCCCTGGCCGGCGGCTACGGCGAGATCATCGGCACCTTCATCGGTGCAATTTTCATGGCGGCGCTGGAAAACGGCGTATTAAAGCTCCAGATGAATACGGCTTACCAGTATGTCATCAAGGGCGCCATCATTATTCTGGTGGTTATCTTCGACGCCTGGTTCAATTCCGTTATGGAGAAAAAGGCCCAGGAAGCTGCAGCTGGAAAGGAGGCATAATATATGGCGAACAACGAAATCATTCTTGAAGCGAAAAACATATATAAGAGCTTTTCCGGTGTTCCCGTGCTCCAGGATGTGCACTTTGAAGTAAGAAAAGGCGAAGTCCACGCCCTCATGGGGGAAAACGGCGCAGGCAAATCCACCCTGATCAAGATCATTACCGGCGTATACAGCAAGGATGCCGGTTCCATCTGGTGGGAAGGCAAAGAGGTCCAGGTCAATTCCTATGCGGACGTGCAGAAGCTGGGCATCGCCTGTATTTACCAGGAGCTGTCCGTGGAGCCGCCGCTGACGGTGGCCCAGAATGTATTCCTGGGGAGAGAACCCAGAAAATTCGGCCTGATCGACCACAGGAAAATGATCAAAGACACCGAGGAGCTGATCGCACGGTACGGCTTCCCCTTAAAGGCCGACGAGCTGGTGGCCAATCTGGGCATCGGCCTCAGACAGCTGGTGGAGATCCTGAAGGGTCTCTCCTGTGATTCCAAGCTGCTGATCATGGACGAACCGACAGCCTCTCTTTCCGGTAAGGAAGCGGAGTCTCTGTTCGAGATCATTGAAAAGCTCCGTGACCAGGGCGTTTCCATTATTTATATCTCCCACCGTCTGGAGGAGGTATACCGGCTCTCCGACAGACTGACCGTCCTGCGGAACGGCCAGAATGCAGCCGTTCTGAATCATGAGCAGATCGAGCCCCGCCTGGTCATCAAGACCATGATCGGCAAGGAGGTAGACGAATCTGCCGGCTCCGCCAAGGAGATGAGAAAGAACAACAACGAAGTCGTGCTGGATGTCAAAAACTTCTCTGATGAGATCGGTATGTTCAAGGATGTATCCTTCCAGGCCCACAGGGGCGAGATCCTGGGCTTCGGCGGTCTGATCGGCGCCGGCCGCACAGAGCTGATGCGTGCCATCTACGGCATTGACAAACACAAATCCGGTACGGCGACCCTGAACGGCGTAGAGCTGAAATACAGTCCTAAGGAAAGCATTAAGGCAGGCTTCGGCTTCGTTCCCGAGGACAGAAGAAATCAGGGCTTTATCCCCCTGCTCTCCACGGTCAAAAATGTTGCCCTGACCAACTATGACATTGTCAAAAAGAACGGCACATCGATTTCCGATAAGGATGAGCGGGACATGGGCATCCGGGCCATCAAGCAGATCGACATCCGGCCTGACAATCCGGACAAGGAAGTCGGGCTCATGTCCGGCGGCAACCAGCAGAAGGTCGTCCTGGGCAAGTGGATCCAGAGAGACCTGAAGGTCCTGATCGTAGACGAGCCCACGGCCGGCATCGACGTCGGCGCCAAGGATCAGATCTATTCCATCCTGGAGGATCTGGCCTCTCAGGGCATCGTAGTCATCATTGTTACTTCCGACCTGCAGGAGCTGATCCGTGTATCCCACAGGATCCTGGTCATGAGAAAAGGCTCTATTATCAAGGAATTCGACAGCGGCATCGTGACGCAGTCCATGGTCCTTGAAGCAGGCTCCGGCATCGTAGACTAAGAGGGGAGGACATCATGAAAAAACTGTCTGTGAAAGATTTAAGCAAGCCCATCATTCTGGTGGCTTTCTTCCTGATTCTGACGATCCTTCGTCCCAGCAGCTTCCTGACGGTCGGCAACCTGGGCAACGTACTCTGGTCTGTCTCCATCTACGGCGTCATGGTCTCCGGCACCATCTTCGTCTTCCTGCTGGGCGGGATCGATCTTTCCATCGGTACGCTCTGCGGTCTGACAGGCGTGACCTGCGTTATGACCATCCGGGCCTTTGGCTATACGCCGGCAGGGGTGATCGCAGGCATAGCAGCCGCCCTGGCAGTGGGCCTGATTGCCGGCCTGATCCATGGTCTGATCATTACGACCTTCCGTGTACCGGCCTTCCTGGTGACCTTTGCGACCCAGACGATTTACCTGGGCCTGTCCATGATCCTGACCAATAACAAGATTCTGGACTGCACCTCTCCTGCGCTCTTTACTTCCATCGGCAAGAACCCGGTCCCCATCATTCTGATGGCCGTGGCAGCCCTGATTTCCTGGTATGTGCTCAGAAAGACCGAGACCGGCCGCTATGTATACGCGGTGGGCGGCAACGACCAGGCGGCAGCCATTTCCGGTATCTCTGTCAGGAAGATCACCATCATGGCCTATATGATCTCCGGCTTTACCACAGCCATCGGCGGAATCATCCTGTCTTCCATGACCCAGCAGGGCATGGCCTCCAACGGGTCCGGCTATGAGCAGTACGTAATCATGGCAGGCGTTATCGGCGGCATTTCCCTTCTGGGAGGCGAAGGCACCGTTCCCGGCGCGATCTTCGGCGCCATGATCATCGGCCTTCTGCAGAACGGCCTGAATCTGATGAGCGTACCTTCCACCCAGCATGGTCTGGTAAGAGGCCTTGTGATCATCGCCGCAGTCGGCTTCGACGCCCTGCAGCGGGATACAAAGTTCCAGAGCTGGCTGGCCAAACGCAGACAGGCCAGGGCGGCAGGAAAATCCGCGGCCTAAAGCAGACAAAACAGCGGTACAATAAAAGGCAGGACGGGCCGCATTGGCCCTTCTGCCTGTTTCTGAAAGATATGCTTTGACTTGAATTATTTTGGAGGTAAGAATGAAAAAAATAGACGCGCATCTTCATCTTGCGAATCCTGTGGCCGGATACTGCCGCCGCGGCGAATCCCGCGCCATCGGGGGAGGAAAGGCTCAGTGGGGCAATGGGGAGATCTTTCAGCTGATCCCGCCGGAACTGGGAGATATGACCTTTACGGCAGAGGAAGCCCTGGAACGCTATATGGGTCCCTGCGGCGTAGAGAAAGCGGTCCTGATGAGCGGCAGCATGTACGGCTTCCAGAATCAGTATCATAAGACCCTTCTGGAGAAATATCCCGATACCTTCTGCCCTTCCTGCACCATAGACCCCTTCATGGGCAATTATAAGGAGACCATCAAAAACTTCATGGAAAAGGACGGCTTCCATCTTGCCAAGTTTGAGGTGTCCACCGGCGGCGGCCTGATGGGATGCCATGCGCCCTTCGATCTGGCCGGCGAAGAGATGATGTATATCTATAAGACCGTGGAAGAGCACGCCGGCGTCGTGGCCCTGGATGTGGGGGATATCGCCATGCCCAGCCATCAGCCCTGGTCCATCATGGAAGCGGCCCATAAGTGCCCGGATCTGAAGTTCGTTGTCTGCCACCTTCTGGCACCCACCAGGGGCTGGGAGAGAGAATGGAAGCTGTCCCTGGAGCTTCTGAATATGCCAAACGTCTGGTTCGATATCGCTGCCATTCCCAAGATCATGGCGCCGGATGTATATCCTTATCCCGTGGCCGCGGAATATCTGCAGATGGCAAAGGAAATCCTTGGCGCAGGAAAGCTGATGTGGGGAACCGACGCGCCCTTTGCCGCCACCCAGGATTCCTGCGAACATCTGACAGACTACCTGTTAAAGAACGGCGCCTTCACGGACGAGGAGCTGGAAGACGTTTACTACAACAATGCCTTCCATGTTTACTTTGAGAAATAAGGCGGCGGAACCTGGAGTCTGTTAACAGCAAAAAAGGGGTATACACTATGAAAAAACTGGTATCATTTTTCGGCGATCAGTCGGATGTATTTGTAAAACTCAACAGAGAAGCTGAAGAATATGCAAGGACAAAGGACATTGAATTTGTCTGGAGACCGCAGCTTCCCTTTGATGAGGAGGATGTGATTTCGCAGCTGCAGGAGGCGGACGCCGGTCTGATCGATGTCCAGCCCTACGGGGAGCCCATCTTTTCCAGGATCGGCGAGCGCTGCAAGCTGCTGATCCGCTTTGGCGTAGGCTTCGACGCCGTAGACCTGAAGGCGGCTTCCGCCCATGGCATCGCCATCACCAGGACCACCGGAGCCAACAAGACCTCGGTGGCCGAGATGGCCCTGACCCAGATCCTTGCCCTGAGAAGGCAGCTCTTCCTGAACCGGAGAGTCATCGAGTCCGGCGTATGGGAAAAGAATATTGCCTATGAGATGGTCGGCAAAAAGGTCGGCATCCTGGGCTTTGGCAACATCGGCGTCTGTCTGGCCAAGCGGCTTTCGGGCTTTGAGTGCGAGATCCTGGCCTATGATCCCTATCCCAATCAGAAGGCTGCCGACGAGCTGGGCGTGCGCTTTACCGATATGGATGAGATCTTCCGGACCTGCGACGCCATCAGTGTCCATCTTCCCTATCTTCCTTCCACCCATCACATTATCAATAAGGAGCGCTTCGATATGATGAAGGAGCATGCGGTCATCGTCTGTACGGCCCGCGGCAATATCATCGACGAGGACGATCTGTATGACGCCTTAAAGAGCGGCAGGATCGGCGGCGCCGGTCTGGACGTCTTTGCCCAGGAACCCCTGCCCACTGATTCCAGGCTCTTTGAGCTGGAAAACTGTATCCTGACGCCCCATGTATCCAGCCAGACCTATGAGTCTCTCTGGAATATCTATAAGAAGGCCATTGATATCATGGACGCCTTCTACAAGGGAGAACCTCTGGGACGGGGAGACCTGGTCAATCCGGATTATGCCAAGTGATCGGAGGACAGCATATGAAATACTTTATGGGCCTGGATAACGGCGGAACTGCCACAAAGGCAGCTCTGTTTGATATTCACGGAAAAGAAATCGGATCCTATGGGATCTCTACCGAATCCATCAAGCCCAGACCGGGATTTGTGGAACGGGACATGGAGGAGATGTGGCTGGCCAACGCCAGGGTCATCCAGGGGGTCCTGATCAAGACGGGCGTCCAGGCGTCCGACGTGATCTGTCTGGGCATTTCCGGCCATGGCAAGGGACTTTATCTCTGGGGGAAGGATGACAGACCGCTCAGACCGGGCATCATATCCACCGACAACAGAGCCTACCAGTATATGGTGGACTGGAGAAAGGACGGTACGGAGGAGAAAGCCTTCAAGCTTTCCTGCCAGCATGTCATGGCCTGCCAGCCGGTGGCCCTTCTGGCCTGGCTCCGGGACAATGAGCCTGAAAACTACCGGAACATCCAGTATGTTTTTGAATGCAAGGACTATGTCCGCTTCAGGCTGACAGGCAGAGCCCTGGCCGAGATCACGGACTATTCCGGCTCCGGCCTGATGAATCTTCATACCGGAGACTATGACGGGGAACTCCTTTCCCTGTTCGGCATCGAAGAGATCCGGGAGGCCCTGCCGCCCCTGGTCAAAGCCACAGACCTGTGCGGCACAGTGACAAGACTCGCGGCGATGCAGACGGGGCTGGAAGAGGGAACGCCTGTCATCGGAGGCATGTTCGACATCAATGCCTGCGCCATTGCCGCCGGTGTGACGGATCCGTCCTCGATCTGCATGATCGCAGGGACCTGGTCCATCAACGAATACCTGCGCAGGACGCCCATTCTGGACGGAAAGGTCCAGATGAATTCCTTCTTCTGCCTGCCGGAATACTACCTGATCGAGGAATCCAGTCCCACCTCGGCGGGAAACTTCGAGTGGTTTATCCAGCAGCTGCTGCCTGAGTTTGCAGAAAACGCCAAGCGGATGAAGTCCAACGTCTATGACGCCGTGGACCAGTGGGTCGAGTCCCTGCCGCCCAGGACCTATGTGCCTGTGTTCCTGCCCTTCCTTATGGGATCCAATGTCCATCCCAACGCCAGAGGCAGCTTCATCGGCATCTCCTACAACCACACCAGAAAGCACCTGGTAAGGGCGGTCTTCGAAGGCATTACCTTCTGCCACCGCTATCATCTGGAAAAGCTTCTGGCCACCCGGGAAACGCCCCCCGAACGGATCCGCCTGGCAGGCGGCGCCGCCAGGGCCAGGGTCTGGGCCCAGATGTTCGCAGATGTCATGAACATCCCTGTGGAAACAGTGGAAGCCCATGAGACCGGGGCCCTGGGCTGCGCCATCGCCTGTGCTGCAGCAGTGGGTGAGTACCAGGATATCGAGGATGCGGTCCGGAACATGACCCGGATCTCGGCGCCCATTCTGCCCATTCCGGAGAACGTGGAAATCTACAACAAAAAGTATGAGGCCTACAGGAAGATCCTGGAGAGTCTCGACGGGATCTGGGACGATATGCAGATGCTGGCGGAAGAAAAATACTGACCAGAATAAAAAGAGAGGAGGCTCCGGTTTGGAGCCTCCTTTTTGGGTCAGGGCTGATCGATTTCTTCTTCTACGGGCGGACCGGCAGGG
The DNA here is from genome assembly GCA_946541955.1 of uncultured Lachnospiraceae bacterium. Classification (GTDB taxonomy): domain Bacteria; phylum Bacillota; class Clostridia; order Lachnospirales; family Lachnospiraceae; genus CAG-791. Next base: position 13,075 of record CAMNJZ010000014.1, read on the forward strand.
GCCGCCTCCGCCGCCTTTTTCTCCACCAGGGAGTAGACAAAGGCGTCGTCTCCGATCTGGTCTGTCTGGACCGGCTCGGAGTCGATCCCGTAGTGGTCTCTGACATAGGCCGAAAGGGCCAGAGGGGCGTCGGCCTTGGTGGAGATGACATAGACATTGTCCCGAAGGACCATCTCCCTGTAGAGGTGGTCGCCGTCCTCCACGCCGAATTTCTCCAGCTGGGCGTAGTACCTGGGACTGAAGAGGTCCCAGCTGCCCAGGCTCAGCTTGTTATCATAATATTTGTCGGCGCTGTGGCCGTAGACGGGAATGTCCACGTTGAGGTCGGAGGCGATGCCCGAGGTCATGCAGTAGAGATTGTCCGGGTGCTCTTTCAAATAGGCCCGGACGTCCTCCCGCCGCATGTCGTAGGCGTAGTCGCTGACAGATCCCCATACCGAGTACCAGAAGAGGAGCCCCAGAAGGCCGGCCGCAGCGATCTCGGCCAGGATGCCCAGGTGCCTGCGGGCCACCTTCCACTTGCTGGCCGAGGCTCTGTCATAGTCGGCGGCCGCGGCCGTCAGGATCAGGAGCATTTCAAAAATGCCCAGAAGGATCACAGGCAGGGATACCCGGAGGTAGGGCCGCTTTCTGAAATAGAGGGCTGCCAGAAGGCCCAGGGTAAAGACGGCGGACACCAGAAGGGCCAGGGCGTCTCCCTTTTTGATCCATACCAGGAGGGCCATGAGGAGGATGGCGGCGGCGCAGAGGGCAAAGACCCTGGCCTGGTCGTCATGATAGGTCTGGCGGAGGACATCCAGGACGTCGCAGTTGTAGCGCTCCCTGAAATCCTGGACGCCGGAGAGGATGCCGTATTCCTCCGCCCCAAAGGCCTCCTGGTCCGCGTAGTTCCAGTTGAAGGCCAGGTCCATGTCGTTTTCATTCCAGCCGATGGAGGCGTAGACGTCCGCATATTTGTCCGGATCCGGCTTGGTATAGTCCCGGAAGGAGGCGCAGGCGGCGTTCCAGCGTCCATAGGTCTGCCAGGAGCCGCCAAGGCGCTCTGTCATGGCGGTCCCTGAGGTCAGGCGGCCGGCTGCCACAATGCAGGCCACAAGGAGGATGCCGATGATCTGCCGGACCATCCTCTGCCTGGCAAGGCCTGTGGCAAGGACCGGCAGGAGCAGGACCAGGGTGGTGGTCATGACGCCGGGCCGAAGGAAGCCGCCCCCTGCCGAAAGCAGGACCAGCAGGATCCAGGTGATGACCCGCTCTCCGGGGACCATGTCCCTGCGGAAGGAGGAGAGGAGGAAAATTCCGGTGCCGAAGGCCAGATAGGCCAGGGTGGTCCAGTTGCAGGTGCCGATGACCAGGAGCTGGGCGGCCAGGACGGCGGCGTGATAGAAGACAGAGATCTTGTAGTTCACGCCGGCCCAGTGGAGGCCTGTAAAGATCAGGACGCTCAGGGCCATCAGGTAGGCGCCGTAGACATTGAAGATCCCGGTCAGGGCGCTGATTCTTCCCAGAAGCCAGGTCAGGGGATAGGCGCTGTAAAAGAGCACGGTCTGGTTCTGGCCGCTCCCCCAGGCCCCGCCCAGGATGCCTGCCATAAGGAAGTCATCCGTGGAGGTGAAGCGGATCCGGTAATAAAAGAAGAGGCCCGCTGCGACGGCGGCCGACAGGGCGGCGTAGATCACAAGCTGTATATAGTTTTTTTTCTCGCTTTGCATGAATAATACCTCCTGTTGCTCCGGCGCCCGCTCAGGCCCAGAAATCCTTCTTGCCGGTGGCGTCCTGGAGGACCCTGCGCAGCTCCATCATGGCCGTATAGTTGGGAAGGGCAAAAATGGGGCGCTCTTCTTTGCGGAGCAGGGAAAGGAGCCCGGGGTAGTCATCTACGATCTGACGGATCTCGTCCGGAGCCCCTGCCCGGGCAAGGCGGGCGTCCAGGTCCTCTTTTCTGTCGCCGCAGACATAGAGCTTTTTCAGATGGGGATCCGTGCAGAGCTTCTCATAGTCCGTGTCATTGATCCAGGAGATGTCATGGCCGTCGCCGGTCCTGTCGTTGAGGCATAAAACGGCGGTATAGTCCTCATCAAAGCCTGTCAGATAGGAGAAGGCCTGGTTGCAGCCGGCAGGATTCTTGACCAGGATCATCTGGAGCCGGTTCCCGTCCAGGTCAAAGGTCTCCAGGCGTCCAAAGGGAGAGGGGACGCTGGCGAGGGATTCCAGGGTCTGGGTCCTGGGAAGGCCCAGGGCTTTGGCGGCTGCCGCAGCGGCGGCCGCATTGTAGACGTTGTAGACGGCGGGGACGGAAACGGTCACGTCGGCCGTCTTCTTCCCGGTCCGCAGGCGGATCCGGGATCCGGAGGCGCTGATGCTGTCAATGGCCTCGACGGCCACATCGGGGTCCTTGCGGGCGTAGCCGCAGGCAGGGCAGCGATAGCCGCCCAGGTGGGCGTAGATATGGAAATCCCAGGCGTAGGCGGACCCGCAGACAGGGCAGGTCCCTGCGTCAGCAAGGTCCACGTCGCCCCGTACGCCGACAGAAGGGTCCATGCCGAACCATACCACCCGGTTGGGAAGGCCCAGGGCCAGGGAGGCGGAGAGGGGCTCGTCCGCATTGAGGACCAGGGTGGTATCCGGGACCAGCTCTGCCCCCTTTCGGATCTCGGCCAGAGTATTTTCCACTCCGCCGTAGCGGTCGACCTGGTCGCTGAAGAGATTGGTGACCACGACGGCCCTGGGATGGACCAGGGGGACGACCTGCTTGAGGGCGGCTTCGTCGCATTCCAGGACGGCGTAGCGGGTCCTGGGCCGGCCCCGCCAGTCGGCGCTGCAGGTCAGGTCTGCGGTGATGCCCGAGAGCAGGTTGGCGCCGGATCTATTGATCAGACAGTCATGGCCGGCCGCCCTGACGGCGTGCTCGATCATGCTGCAGGTAGTTGTTTTTCCGTTGGTGCCTGTAACGACCACAATTTCCATACCCTCGGAGACGGTCTCCAGGATATTTCCCGCAAATTTCATGGCGACCTTGCCGGGGACGGCGGTGCCGCCTCTGCCGGTCTTTCGAAGCAGGGCTCTGGTCAGCTTGCAGGAAGCGGTGGAAAGTATGGCCTGAAGGGAATTGGGTTTTGACATTGTTACCTCCAAAAAGCGGTTTGTATTCTGCCTTATTGTATCATTCCGCCCCGGAAATGCAAAACCCAAACTGTTTCTTTGCGGCCTGGCCTTTGCGGCCTGGCGCCGGGCCCTTCCTGGCCCTGTAAATATTCAGAAAGCGCCCCGGGCTGATCTGTGTTAAGATGGTCCTTAGAAGGCCCGGGCGGCCGGAGCAGGCGAAAGGAGAAGACGGCGGTGGATTACGGATTAAAGCCCGAAGATTATAAGGAACCCAGATGCCCTCTGTGCGAGGATCCCTACGGGGCAGCGCCCCGGGTGAAATCGGTGCCCCAGCAGAGGATCGTTGAAAAAATGAACGCCTACATGGCCGCAAGGGACTATGAAGGGGCGGAGCGCCATCTCCTCTACTGGCTGGAGGAAGCCCTCCTGGGGCATGACCGCCGGGGCGAGCTGATGATCCGGGGCGAGCTGATCGGCCACTACCGCAAGGTGGGGAACAAAGAAAAGGCCCTGGAGAACGCAGACAGGGTCCTGGCCCTGATCCGGGACATGGACTTTGAGGAGACCATTTCCGCCGGGACAGCCTATGTCAATGCGGCCACGGCCTGCAGCGCCTTTGGAGAAAACGAAAGGGCCCTGGCCCTCTTTGAAAAGGCCAGGCAGATCTATGAGGCGGCCCCAAAGACGGATCCCTCCCTCCTGGGGGGCCTTTACAACAACATGGCCCTTGCCTGCAGCGCCCTTGGCCGGACCGGGCAGGCCATGGACCTTTATGAAAAGGCCATCCTTTCCATGCGGAAGGTCCCGGACGGGCACCTGGAGGAAGCCATTACCTGCCTGAATATGGCGGATACCCTGGTCAGTGAAGGCGGCATGGAACAGCACGAGGACCGGATCTACGAGCTTCTGGACAGGGCCTGCAGCCTTCTGGAGGATCCGGGACAGGCCCCGGCGGGCTACTATGCCTTCGTGCTGGAAAAATGCGCCCCGGTCCTTTCCTGGTACGGATATTTTGCCGCGGCAGAGGACTTCCGGGAAAAAGCGGAGAAGATTTATGCAGGGACTTGAATTATCCAGACGGTTTTATGAAGAATACGGGAAGCCCATGCTGGAGGACCAGTTCCCCCAGGTCCTGCCCTACCTGGCAGGGGGACTTACGGGCAGCGGGTCGGAATGCTACGGCTTCGACGACGAGGTCTCCAGGGACCATGATTTTGAGCCGGGCTTCTGCCTCTTTCTGCCCTCGGAGGACCTGGTGGACCGCAGGACGGCCTTCCTGCTGGAAAGAGCCTACGCCAAACTCCCCAGGGAATTTATGGGCTTTCAAAGACCCCTGGTGGGCCCTGCGGGCGGCGCCAGGCGGGGCGTCCTGCGGATCGAGGATTTCTATAAGGAAAAGCTGGGGGCAGCTGACGGGGTCCTGACCCTGGGCCAGTGGCTCTCGCTTCCGGAAGCCGCCCTGGCGGAGGCTTCCAACGGGCAGATCTGGTTCGACCATTACGGCCTTGTCACCAGGATCCGGGAAGGGATCGACCATTACCCGGAGGAGATCCGGCGCAAGAAGCTGGCGGGACATCTCCTCCTCATGGCCCAGGCAGGCCAGTACAATTACCAGCGGTGCCTGCGGCACGGGGAGACGGCGGCCGCCCAGCTGGCGGTCAGCGAGTTCGTCCGGTCCGCCATGCAGGTTATTTTCCTCCTCAACCGGGTCTACCAGCCCTACTACAAGTGGTCCTTCCGGGCCCTTCGAAGGCTGCCCCGCCTGTCCATCCTGGCGGAGCTTCTGGAATACCTGCTGACCTCGGACAATGACAAGCCTGCCCGGGAAGAAAAATATATGGTGATCGAGAGCATTGCGGCCGACATCATCGAGGCCCTGCAGGAAGAGGGGCTGACAGACGCCATCTGCCAGGACCTGGAAAAGCACGCCTATTCGGTCAATGACAAAATCGGCGACGCCTCCCTCAGGAACCTCCATATCCTGGCCGCAGTTTAGAGAGGAAGAAGAATGAAAATACACGGACTGCAGAAAATGACCCTCCTGGATTTTCCGGGCCGGGTCGCCTGTACGGTTTTTACGGGGGCCTGCGATTTCAGATGCCCCTTCTGCCATAACTTTGAGCTGGTGGACGGGTCCGCCCCGGCAGTCATGGACGAGGAGGCCCTCTTTGCCTTCCTGAAAAAGCGCCGCGGCCTTCTGGACGGCGTGGCCGTGACAGGCGGAGAGCCCTGCCTCCACAAAGATCTGCCAAAACTCCTTGCAGGCATCAGGGATTTGGGGTATGCTGTCAAACTGGACACCAACGGAAACCATCCCGACCTTCTGGAGGAGATCCTGCAGAGGGACCTGGCGGATTATGTGGCCATGGACATCAAGAACAGCCCCGAAAAGTACGCCAGGACCATCGGCCTCTCCCGGATCGACCTGGGAGCCGTCACAAGGAGCATAGGGCTTTTGATGGAGAGCGGGAAGGACTATGAATTCCGGACCACCGTGGTCAGCCAGTTCCATGAAGCGGAGGACTTTGCTAAAATTGGAGAGATGATCCGGGGCGCCAAGGCCTACTATCTCCAGGCCTTTACAGACAGGGACACCGTGCCCTTTGCAGGGCTCTCGGCCCCCTCCAGAGAGGAGCTGGAGGGCTTCGCTGACATCGTCCGCCCCTTCGTTAGGCAGGTTCATCTACGGGGAGTTGACTGAAAACACTATATGTTGTGCATCTTTCCGAAAATTAAATCAAGATATTGATTTCTACCCTCTTCGGTGCTACTATTTATCTCGGCTCGTTTTTCGAGCAGGAAGATAATCTGTACTCACCAAAGGGGGGTTTTCATGTATAAAGTCATCAAAAGAGATGGGCAGATCGCGGAATTCAACATCAGCAAAATCACAGGGGCCATCACAAAGGCCTTTGTAGCCCTGGAAAAGCAGTATCATCCCAGCGTGATCGAACTGATCGCTCTGCATGTCACGTCCGATTTCGAGGATAAGATCGTGGATGGACAGATCTCTGTCGAAAGCATCCAGGACAGCGTGGAAAAGGTCCTTTCCGAATCCGGCTATGCGGATGTTGCCAAAGCCTATATCCTCTACCGTAAGCAGCGCGAGAAGGTCAGAAACGTCAACTCCGCCCTGCTCAACTACAAGGAGCTGATCAACAACTACCTGCAGATCAACGACTGGCGCGTCAAGGAGAATTCCACCGTCACCTATTCCGTCGGCGGTCTGATCCTTTCCAACTCCGGCGCCATCACAGCCAACTACTGGCTGAGCGAGGTCTATGACGAGGATATCGCCAGGGCCCACAGAAGCGCTGCCATCCATCTGCACGATTTGTCCATGCTGACCGGCTACTGCGCAGGCTGGAGCCTCAAGCAGCTGATCCAGGAGGGTCTGGGCGGCGTACCCGGCAAGATCACCTCTGCCCCCGCCAAGCACCTTTCCACCCTCTGCAACCAGATGGTCAATTTCCTGGGCATCATGCAGAACGAATGGGCCGGCGCACAGGCCTTCTCTTCCTTTGATACCTACCTGGCTCCCTTTGTCAAGGTCGACAACCTGGACCAGCATGAGGTCAAGCAGTGCGTCCAGTCCTTTATCTACGGCGTCAATACCCCCAGCCGCTGGGGCACCCAGGCACCCTTCTCCAACGTTACCCTGGACTGGACCGTGCCCAACGACCTGAAGAACCTGCCGGCCATCATCGGCGGCAAGGAGATGGACTTCACCTATGGCGACTGCCAGAAGGAAATGGATATGGTCAACAAGGCCTTCATCGAGATCATGATCGAAGGCGACGCCAACGGACGCGGATTCCAGTATCCCATCCCCACCTATTCCATTACCAGAGACTTTGACTGGTCCGAGACCGAGAACAACAAGCTGCTCTTTGAGATGACCGCAAAGTACGGCACCCCTTATTTCTCCAACTATATCAACTCCGATATGGAGCCCAGCGACGTCCGCTCCATGTGCTGCAGACTCCGTCTGGATCTGCGTGAGCTCCGGAAGAAGTCCGGCGGCTTCTTCGGTTCCGGCGAATCCACCGGTTCCATCGGCGTTGTCACCATCAACATGCCCAGGATCGCTTACCTGGCCACGGACGAGGAGGACTTCTACAAGCGTCTGGACTACCTGATGGATCTGGCTGCCAGAAGCCTGAAGACCAAGAGGACCGTCATCACCACCCTCCTGGAGCAGGGCCTCTATCCTTATACCAAGAGATATCTGGGCGGCTTCTCCAACCACTTCTCCACCATCGGCCTCATCGGCATGAACGAAGTGGGCCTCAACGCCAAATGGCTGCGGGCAGATCTGACCGATGAGAGGACCCAGCGCTTCACCCGCGACGTCCTCAACCACATGCGTGAGAAGCTCTCCGACTATCAGGAGAAGTACGGCGACCTCTACAACCTGGAGGCAACCCCCGCCGAGTCCACCACCTACCGTTTCGCAAAGCATGACAAGGAGCTCTATCCCGACATCATCACTGCCAACATGAACGGTACCCCTTACTACACCAACTCCTCCCACCTGCCCGTAGGCTATACGGAGGATATCTTCTCCGCCCTGGATATCCAGGACGACCTGCAGACCCTGTATACCTCCGGTACGGTATTCCACGCCTTCCTGGGCGAGAAGCTTCCGGACTGGAAGGCAGCAGCCAACCTGGTCCGCAAGATCGCGGAGAACTACAAGCTGCCTTACTACACCATGTCTCCTACCTATTCCGTATGTAAGGACCACGGCTATCTGGCCGGCGAGCAGTTCACCTGCCCGATCTGCGGCTGCAAGACCGAGGTCTACAGCAGGATCACAGGCTATTACCGTCCCGTCCAGAACTGGAACGACGGCAAGGCCCAGGAGTACAAGGACAGAAAGGTCTACAACATCGGCCATTCCGTTCTCAGACATACCGGCCCCGTACCGGCCCCCGCAGATCTCCCTGCAGAGCAGACAGCGGCACCGGCAGAAGCGGTCAAAGAAGCTGCATCAAAGGAACCGGAAATCATCCTTTTCAAGACCCCTACCTGCCCCAACTGCAAGGCGGCGGCAGCCCTTCTTGACAAGGCCGGCATCGCCTATACGGCCCTCAACGCCAATGAGGAAAAGGACCTGGTCGGAAAGTTCGGCGTCAAGCAGGCCCCGACCCTGGTGGTCATGAACGAGGACGGCTTTGAGAAGTTCAGAGGCGTATCCGATATCCGGGGATGGCTCAAGAAAACGGTATAATCCTGCCTGATCATCAAAGGTTTTTGGAAAGAGCTCGTGAAGCGCCGCAAGGAATTTCACGGGCTCTTTTTTCGGGCCGGGAAAGAGAAGCACAAAAGAAAAGTCCCATGTGCTATAGTAAGAAAAAGACAGAAAGGAAGAAGTGAAAATGGTAGATGTAATTATCGCAGGCGGCGGCCCCGCCGGCATGACAGCAGCCCTTTACCTCAGACGGAACGGCAAGTCCGCTCTGGTCATCGAGAAGAACGGCTTTGGCGGCCAGATCACCCATTCTCCCAAGGTGGAGAACATTCCGGGCTTTGCCTCCCTCTCCGGCAATGAATTTGCCGAGAAGATGCTGGACCAGATCCTGGCCCAGGGGGCGGAGATCGAGATCGACACCGTGGTATCCGTGGAGGACCTTGGGGAGATCAAGCGGGTCACCACCGAGGAAGGCAATGTCTTTGAAGCAAAGGCCGTGATCCTGGCCACCGGCGTCAAGCACAGGATGCTGGGCCTGCCCGGAGAAGAAGACCTGGTGGGGGACGGAATCTCCTTCTGCGCGGTCTGCGACGGCGATTTCTACGCCGGCAGGAAGGTCTGCATGGCAGGCGGCGGCAACTCCGCCCTGCAGGAGGCCATCCTTTTGTCCGAAAAGTGCAGCGAGGTCGTCATGCTCCAGGACCTGCCCTATTTTACCGGCGAAGAAGCCCTGCAGAAGATCCTCTTTGCCCGTCCCAATGTAAAGGCCATGACCGGCGTGAAGGTCACCGGCCTTGTTACAAAGGCAGGCGAGCTGATCGGCGTCCAGGTGTCCCAGGAGGGAAAGACCCCGGAGACCATAGACTGCGACGGTCTTTTTGTGGCCATCGGCCTGATCCCCGAGAACGAAGCCTACAGGGACCTGGCAGACCTCAACGACTGGGGTTATTTTGACAGCGATGAATCCTGCACCACCAAAACCCCCGGCATCTTTGCAGCCGGCGACTGCAGATCCAAGAGCGTGCGTCAGGTCGTGACAGCCTGTGCGGACGGAGCCGCCGCGGCCCTTTCCGCCATCCGTTATATCAACAGCCTTTGATCCGGGAGACAGCATTGAAAACAGAAGACAGCAAAACGATATTTCTTACCCAGGCGGCAGCCATTGCCGCCGTATACATTATACTGACCGTACTGGCAGCTTCCGTAAACCTGGCCAGCGGCGCCATCCAGGTCCGCTTTTCCGAGGCCCTGACCATCCTGCCCTTCTTTTCCGGGGCGGCGGTCCCCGGCCTGGCCATCGGCTGCCTCTTATCCAACATCCTTACGGGCTGCGCCCTGCCGGATATCATCTTCGGGACCCTGGCCACGCTGCTGGGGGCCATCGGCACCAGGTGCCTGCGGGGGAACCGCTGGCTCTGCAGCCTGCCGCCCGTGATCGCCAACACCCTGATCATCCCCTTCGTTCTGACCTACGCCTACCAGATCCCCGGCGGCATTCCCTTTCTGATGCTGACGGTGGGGGCCGGCGAGGTCCTCTCCTGCGTGGTCCTGGGGGAGATTCTCCTGAGCGCCCTGCAGAGGGTCCGCGGGGGCGTCTTCAAAGACCAGACCTGAGGAAAAAAGAAGAGAAAAAAGACCTATGAGAGTGATTTTTGATATGGACGGCGTCCTTCTGGACTCCGAGCGCGTATACAGAGAAGGCTGGCTTTACGCCGCCGAAAAGAATGGGCTCCCCGAAGACAGGATGCGGGAAGCCGTCATCCGGGCCACCGGGGTCAGCGACCAGATGGAAAGAGCCATTATGGAGGAGACCTTCGGAGGGAGAGAAGGCTACGTGTTTGAAGATACCTTCCGGGACTGCAGGTCCTACTTCCACGGCGTTGTGGACCGGGGGGAAATGCCTGTGAAGCCTGGGGCCAGGGACCTCCTGGCGCGCCTTGGGGAGCAGGGGATCCCCCTGGGCCTGGCCTCCTCCACCCCCCTGCCGCTTCTGGAGAAGGAAATGAAAAAGGCAGGCCTTTATGACTTCTTCGATGTGATCGTCAGCGGCGACATGGCGGAGAGGAGCAAGCCGGATCCGGAGATCTTTCTTCTCTGCGCCGAAAGACTTGGCGGAGAGGACCCGGATACCTTTGTTATCGAGGATTCTCATAACGGGATCCGGGCAGCGGCCGCTGCCGGCATGAAGGGGATCATGGTCCCGGACCAGCTTCCCCCGACCCCTGAAATGAGGAAACTGGCCTGGCGGGTGGAGCCGTCCCTCCATGCAGTCCTGGCTTATTTTGAGACACGCTGGAAATAAGGAAAGAGAAGGAGGGCGCCATGAAATATATGGTTTTTGACGTAGGGGGAACAGCCATCAAATATTCCGTCATGGATGAGAAGCTGGTCCGCCATGACGAGGGGGAGGTCCCTACCCCCCAGGATACCAGGGAGCACTTTTATCAGGTCCTGGAGGAAATCTATCTGCCCCATAAGGCGGAGACAGCAGGCGCTGCCATCTCCATGCCGGGCTTTATCGACATTGAAAAGGGCTATGTGGATTTTCCCGGCGCCCTGGCCTATAACAGCGGCCAGAGCGTCGGCCCCGAGCTGGCGGACCGCTTTGGCTGCCCGGTCCATATCGCCAACGACGGCAAATGCGCCGCCGTGGCGGAATACTGGAAGGGCGAGCTCAGGGGCTGCAGCACCGGCGCCGTGATGATCCTGGGCACCGGGATCGGGGGCGGCCTGATCGTGAACGGAAAGCTGGTCAACGGCGTGCACTTCACGGCCGGCGAATTCAGCTTCCTCCAGATCAACCCGCCCGAATGGGATTCCCACCAGGGGATCTTTGCCTCGGCCAGCTCCACCCGGGGCCTTCTGGAGCACTACAGGGAAGCCAAGGGCCTGTCTCCGGAAACGCCCCTGAACGGCTATGAATTCTTTGAACGCTACCACGCAGGAGACCCTGACGCGGCGGCGGCCCTGGACCATCTGGCCTTTTCCGCAGCCGGCCAGATCTACAACATGTCCGTGCTTCTGGACCTGGAGACCGTGGCCATCGGCGGCGGCATCAGCAGACAGGATGCGGTCATTGAGATCCTGCAGCGGAAGGTGAAGGAGGTCTACGCCTCCGGGCCCAACTTCATGAGCGGCTACCGCCTGCAGGCGCCCAGGATCGTCCGCTGCCACTTCGGCTCGGAAGCCAACCAGGTAGGGGCCCTGTATCTCTATCTGCAGGCGGAGGGCGTCCCCCTGGCCTGAGCGCCTCAGACCAGGGGATTGCCCGGCAGATCCGCCAGGCGGATCCGGTCCTCCCCGGCCCTGTAAAGGTAGACGTTGTCGGAGAGGACGTCCTCCGGCGCCACCTGGAAGCGGTTGACGCTCCGCACGATCTCCGGCAGGGAGGGGGCGATGGGCTCTCTGGAGACAGGCAGGACCAGGACCTCGTGAATGGAGGAGGGAAGGATATAGAAATCCTCTCCCAGGACCTCCAGGACCCGCCGGCCAAAGTCCGGGTAGGCCAGTACGCTGGCCCCCATCAGACAGGTCTGGTTGGAGACCAGGTAGAGAAAGTTCGTCTCTGCAGCTGCAGGGGAGGGAAAGTCCCCCAGATCCCGGAGGGTCTCCGCCAGGGGCCGAAGGACCAGGGGGTTCTTTTTTGGGACGACCTCCATGGCGTCATGGTAGAGGGCTTCCTCCTCCAGGCCGAAATGGGCCAGGAGGGAATGGGTGATCAGGGCACTGGCGTTGGACGTGCCCCGGGTCCCGAAATCGAGCCGGTAGACCAGGGCCAGATCCTCGATCCTGCGGTGGGGCAGGGCGCGGAGCTGGTCTTCGTTCTTTTTGAAGGAAATGACCTCCAGCATCAGCCTCTCCCGGCAGGACCGGTAGGACAGGTCGGTCCAGTCCATGGAAAAATCATCCCTGGAAAGGATCAGCCGGACCTGGTCCAGCATGGGAGGGACCAGGTCCTCAAGGGGCTTTCCCTCCATAAAGGACTGGTAGTAGGGCCCTGCGTTGAAGCTGGCGCAGAGCTCTCCCCCGGGGAAATCGACGCAAAGGCCCCGGTACGACCCTCCCTGGAGCTTGCTGACGCTTTTGATCCCGACCCTGGCACCGCGGACAGGAATTTCAGGGTCCTTGTCCAGGCAGGCCTGCAGGGCCATGGCTGCTTTGTCTAAAAAGGCTTCATAGTTCATAAAGATACCTCCTGCGGCGGTTATTCCGCCAAAAACGAGGCAAAGCAGAAGGATATATATTATTTTTAAAAGTCTGGCTGGAAAGATTGCCCGAAGGGGCAGGAAAGGAAGATCGAAGCGATCACTTTTGTACTATAGCACAGCTTTGACAGGAACCGCAAGGCTGCCCCGCCGGGTGTTTTTCCCCGGCAGGGCAGCCTTTTTTTATTCGGGAGTGCTGATCTGGGCGTAGATCTGGCCGGCGGCCAGGAGGATCTCCGGCACATCCTCCGCGCCCTCGATGATGGAGGTATAGCCATGGAGGGTCTGGGCCTTGGCGTAAAGGGCCGGGGCGTGGCGGCTTACAAAGATCCGGGCCTTCTTCTTACCGTTTCGGGCTTCCTGGATCACGTTGGCGCCGGCGGAATTCCCGTCCAGGGCCAGGACCAGGGAGGGCCTTCGCTTGAAGATCTCATAGGCCAGGGACTTGTAGAGGCCCATGCCGGAGGACTCGATGGAGATCCGGATCTTCGCCCCGCTCTTTTGCAGGCGGCCTGCCTCGGCCGGCGTCAGGCTTGTGGGGACAAAGGCCCAGAGATCAAAGCGGCCTGCCGAAAGGGCCGCCAGGTCCGCCTCATAGGCCAGCATCCTGTGGCCGACCACAAAGAAGACCTTTTGGGGATCAAGGCCCTCCAGAAGCCCTGCCAGGAGGGACCGCATGCCCTCCTGCATCCGGGTCGACCGGCTGTCGGTATTGAAGCTCCCGCCCAGAAGGATCACAGGGACCCTGTCCGGAGGCAGGTCCAGGACCTGGTCTGCCAGACAGACCTGGCTTTCCAGTCTGCCCCGGCCGATCAGAAGGGCGTTTGCGGGCTGGGGCTCTCTGGAGATCCGTTCCTCGAAGAAGGCGGCGGCGTCCTGGTCCCCTGCCAGGGCGGCAAAGGCGGATTGTTTGGCCCTGTAGCAGGCCAGGCTCTTTTCAAGGACCCTGTCCTCCGCCCTTTTCATGGCCAGCATTTCCTCCGCCGACAAGCCCAGGAGCCTCTCCAGGGCCAGCTCTTCGTCGATGGAATCGGTCCCGTAGAGGGCGCCGCCGTCCGTACCCTGCACGCAGAGGATCCCGCTGGCCAGATACTGCTTGAGGGGATGGCGGGCCAGGAGGCTGAGGTTGTTGAGGCGGACGTTGCTGGTCAGCTGGAATTCCAGAACGGCGCCGGCTTCCCGCAGGTCCTTCATGAGGCGTCTGCCCTTTTCAGAATTCAGGTTGGCGGTATAGAGACCGTGGCCGATCCGGATCGGGGGCATGGGCTGGCCTGGGGCCAGGGATTCTTTCACCAGGCGGAGGCTCCAGGCCACGTTGTCCCGGAGGGAATCGTTCTCCCCGGCGTGGATCCGGACCACGAAGCCCGGCTGGAGGCCCGCGATGGCCGTCAGCTCCCGGATCAGGGGCCGGAGCTCCCGGATGTCGTTGATCTCTTCCCCGATGATGTCTGAACCCGCCACATAGGGATCGCAGGCGATGGCCCGCAGGGTCCGGACCTGGTCTTGGACGGCCCTCTGGGACTCGACCTGGTCCCGGACGATGGTCAGGGGGATCCGGCGGAAGGAGGCCAGAAAACGGATGACCACCCCGGTCTCTTCATAAATGGCGGGCATGGCCGCATGGATCAGGCCCAGGAGGCGGGGGGCTTCCCCGCTCTTGACGAGGCCTGTATCTGAGATCTCGATATAGCATATGCCCCGCTTCTGACAGCCCCTGGCGATCCAGAGGAGCTTGTCCTGGAAGAGGGAAAAGGACTGATAGGCAGGGCTTCGGTCGTCCTCCTGCATCCGGGCCAGGGCCCCTGCGATTTCCCGGTCGGGGACAGGGCCGTAGGAGGCCAGGTCCACAGGGTCCTCCGCCGCCTGGCCCTTGGTAAAGACATAGCGGTAGAGATAGACCTTCTCCAGGTTGGAGAAGACGGCCTGGCCGTCCTTGAGGATGGCCAGGGAGGCCCGGATCCTGGGAAGGTTATAGAGGGCGTTTTCCGGATCGGCCAGGATAAAGTCCGCGAAGTTGATGAAGGTATTGTCGTCGATCCGCCGGGTCAGATATTTGCCCTGGAGGGGCGAGCCCTCAAAGGCCTGCTTTGTGATCCTGCGCCGCTTCTCCAGCAGGGCCTTCTGGTCCTCTGTGCAGCGGAGGCGGAGCTTTTTGATATAGTAAAGGGGATAGCGGATCTGATGGCTGATCCCCAGGGCGATCAGGATATCCGGATCCAGGTTGGCGTTCATATGGGTATGGAGGTCTGTCCGGAATTTGTAATCTCTGGGGATGTAGGTCTTGACCAGGGTCTCCCAGGTCCCCAGCCTGTAATCCTTGGTCTGGCTCATCAGGGTCTTGGCGATGGCCGGAATGGAGGCCTTGCGCTCGATGGTCCCGTCCGGATAGATATTGGCGGCCTTGGTATCGCCCAGGCGGAGAATGTAGACGGCCCGGTTGCGGTCGTCTATGTAGCAGGGGACCTGGCCCCGGATCACCTTGAGCCCCTGGCTGTCAAAGCAGAGGGGCAGACCGCAGAGCCTGGCCAGGTTGGTGATCAGGTTCCCGGTTTTGTGGTTGGGCGTGCGCAGGACATAGGAGAGATCCTCTCCCTCCTGAAACAGGTCTACGATAATGTCTTTTTCCTTATCCAGATAAAATGTGCCAAAGGGCTTCATGGCTTCCTCCTGGGTTTAAAAATGACGGGACCTGGGCAATAAGTTTCCCCTCCTGCATCCATCATAGCATTTTTCGCTTTATTTTGTGATAATATAAAAAGGATCGAAGGCAGGGAACTTAACAGACCTGCTCCTGTTTCCGCCAGACAATGTCTGCTAATATGAAACTGACCGCAATCAGCCGCCAGGCTGCACGACCATAGAAGGAGGTAACGCTATGCCGCCCAGAGGACGTTCCCATACCAGTCACAGCTCCCGGAGCTCCAGGAGCTTTCGCAGCTTCACTTCCCGTTCCTCGGGAAGCCGTTCCAGCAGCTTTGGAAGCAGAAGAGGGCCCTCGCCCCATTCCCGCACCACACGGACAGGGAGCTTCTCCGCATCCAGATCCTTTACGCCGGCCCCCAGGCCCAGGCGCAACCAGCCCATAGGCTACGTCCCCGTCTCCACCGTCTTCAGCCTTTCCAGGCTTTACGGAAGATCCCATGACTATGTCTACTATCCCAACAGCTGGACCGCCGAGGACGGGACCTACTATGAGAAGGGCTACTATGACGAGGATGGAAACCGCTATGGCAACGTTGTCATCGAGAATGAGGAGACCATCCTGACCTGTGAATACTGCGGCACCCAGACCAAGGTGATCTGGAAGGAAGGGCAGGCGCCCAACTGTGAGAACTGCGGCGCGCCTCTGAAGATCGATATGGTGGACAAAAAGCAGGAAGGCGCGGGCACAGCGGGCGCCGGCGCAGGACACGCCCGAAAGCCGACCATTCTGATGATGACCTTTGTCATCATAGCCATTACGGCTGCCATCACCTTTATAGGGAGCTTCATGGGCTCCAGTTCCTATCAGGAGAGCGGTCCCGGCGTCATTTCCATGTCGGACCAGGAGGACAGCATCTATGTGGAGGCCATCGGCCGGACCTGCTACCTGGACGGAGAAAACTACTATGACCCTGAAACCGACTGCTGGTTCTACTTTAATGAGGAGGCCGGCGTCTGGCAGTACTGGTACGAAGGCATCTCCTCCAACTATGGAGACTATGGCTGGATGGAATATGACGAAATCGAGGACCAGTGGTATATCGAACAGAGCTATGGCAACTGGGTCGAGCTTCCCGACCATTATCTGGACGAATACGATTACCTCTGGCATATGTAAGATAGAAGCGCAGTAAGCGTATTTAGGAAGAACCAATGGAAAAAACAGTGATCAATGGTGAATTCAGCGTAATGATCCCCGATGGCTATGTCGCCATGACCCGGGAGGAGCTGAACAAGATCTACGTGAGAATAGCTGTGAAAAAGGAGGCGCAGTGCGCCTCCTTTTTCAGTGGTTACCAGTTTTCATGGGCCTGCCGGATCTTTTCCCGCACGTAGCTGCCGGATTCGCTCAGCCGGGGCCCGGGGCCTGGCCGGGGGCTTTTTCCCCGCCCCCTTTGCGGCTATAATAGGGGAAGCAGAATCCCAGACCCGAAAGACAGAGGTATTTGCCCATGGCTCCCCCCGTGCATCCCAGAGAAAAGGAAAAACTCAGCTTCGACAGGCTCTCCCTCCTCTGGGACCGTTATCCCCGCTATCATGAAAGAAGGACCTTTACCAGCCTGGAGGCCCTGCTGGAGGAGCACGCCTCCTACCGGAAGGACTTTGAGGACGTCCGCGAAGAATATGAAGCGGACCAGCTGGACCGCTTCCTGGTCCGGCTCTCCTGGGACGATCTTCCCTACCGCCAGGCGACCCGGGCGCTGATCGAGAAAAAAGGAGACCTGTCCCCCAATCCCTATGTGGAAGCCTTTATGGACCAGTTCCGGGACCTGGATACGGACCGGAAGGCCTGCTTTCTCTTCCCGGAGAGCTATGTTTCCCAGTTTTTTGTGATCGCCGAGGTCTGCCGGCGGGCCGAAGCCTTCTATCCCGTAAGGAACCTCTTCCCGGATGAGGAAACGGTCCATTACCTGGCCGTCTTTGACAAGGAGCAGATGGAGGACGTCCTCCTTATGTACCATCTCCTTTATAGTGGCGGCTCCCAGGAGGTCTTCGGGGGCTACAGCCTCTATGGCTATTCCCTGCCCTGGTACCATACCCACCTGATGGAGGAGGGGATCGTCCTCCGGTCTCCCTATCTGCCGGACCCTCTGGCAAAGTATCAGGGGAACCTCCCCTATTATTACAATCCCGCGAAGACCGTCTACGTCCGCCGCAATATCCGCCATATCCTGGAGAGCGGCTTCTTTTCCTCCGAGCTGGATTTCTTCCTCCAGCTGACAAGGACCATCATGCCCTTTTTCCAGTGGTGGTACAGGGACCTGGCCCTCTATGAGGAGAAGGACGGCTATCAGACGGACTGGCGCCTGCAGCGGACCAGGATCCGGACAGACCTGACGGCCAGGGGCGTCATAAAGCCCAGGTGGAAGCACGAGCTGAGCCTTTTCCACGCTGTGCACAGACTCTATCCCGACACCCTCTACCAGTACCGGCCATCCTGGCTCCGACGCCAGAGCCTGGACCTCTATATTCCCTCCCTGCGGACGGCCATCGAATACCAGGGGATCCAGCATTACCTGCCGGTGGAATTCTTCGGCGGGGAGGAGGCCCTGCGTCAGAGACAGGACCTGGACAGGGTGAAGGAGGACCTGTGCCGGAAAAACAAAGTCCGTCTGATCCAGTGGCCCTACACCTGGGAGCCGGCGGACAAAAACATAAAAAAAGCCCTCCGGAGCGAGGAAGGAGAAACCGATGGAAGTCTTGATCAGAACCGCATGCCCTGAAGACGCCGGGGCCCTTTTGAATATATACGCCTATTATGTCAGGGAAACGGCCGTGACCTTCGAATATGAGGTCCCCTCCCTGGAGGAATTCCGGGGAAGGATGGAGCGGACCCTTTCCAGATATCCCTATCTTGTGGCCATGCAGGAGGACAGGATCCTTGGCTACGCCTGCGCCGGCCCCTTCAAGGAAAGGGACGCCTACGACTGGAGCGTGGAGACCACCATCTACCTGGACAGGGACGCCCGCAGGGAGGGGATCGGAAGTCTCCTTCTGGACGAGCTGGAGCACCTCCTGAAAAGGCAGGGAATCCTGAACGTCTACGCCTGCATCGGCATTCCCAGGGAGGAGGGGGATCCCTATCTGACCTTTGACAGCATGCGCTTCCATGAGAAGAAGGGCTATCATCTGGCGGGGACCTTCCGCAGCTGCGGCAGCAAGTTCGGCCGCTGGTACGACATGATCTGGATGGAGAAGACCCTGGGAGACCATAATGGCCAGCCGGCCCCCCTCATTCCCTTTCCGGACCTGGAGACCTTTGAGGAGGTGGATCCCGTGGACTACGCCATGCGGATGCTGGAGGAGGACGCCCTGACCCTGGCCGCCGTCAAAAAGGGAGCGGTCCTGGCCCGCAGGGCCCGGGAAGGGGAAACGGTAGACGTATGGACCGGAGATGGAAATCTGGAGGGGAGCGAGATGGCCGGCCGGGGCGATATGATCCTGACCCGGGCAGACGAGGACGGAAGCCCTGTCACAGACAGCCGGGGCCATACCAATTCCTGGATCATGGCGGAAAAGGACTTTTTTGCCAAGTATGAACCGGAAGATCCGGAAAGCGGCCTGCACCAGCCGGCCGGGGGCCTGCAGTTCTTTGTGCAGGCTGGCGACAACATTTCCTTCAGGGCTCCCTGGGGCGAGATCCAGAAGATCCGCCGGGGCGGCTTTCTGAACATCACGAAGAAGAACGATATCTACGGGATCGCCCGGGAGGAATTTGAGGAGACCTACCAGGTCCAGGAGATGGTGGGCACGGATGTAGACGTTCTTCCCGTCAAGGAATAGGGAAATCCGGAAAGAAAAAAGTGGCGAGGCTCGCCACTTTTTTGATGTTCGGGGATAATTTTTTGGAACCGGAAATCTAGACGATGCGGACGCCCCGGTTGAGAACGGCCATCGGAGACAGTTCACGGTTCCAGAGGACCAGGCTGGCGTAGCGGCCGGGGGCAACGGCCCCGTAGTCCTTCTCGATCCCAAGCCTCCTGGCGGGGGTCAGAGAGGCGCTCTTTACGGCTGCTTCCAGCGGGATCCCTGCCTCCTTTACCAGGAAGCGGACACAGTCCGGAAGGGGCGTTACTGAGCCTGCCAGGGCCCCGTCCTTCACAAGTCTGCACTCCTTGCCCCGGACCTGGACCTCCTGTCCGCCCAGGGTGTAAAGACCGTCTTCCAGACCGGCTGCCCGCATGCTGTCGCTGATCAGGATGATCCGGTCCGGTCCCAGGACCTGGAAGACCAGGCGGATGGCGGCGGGATGGACGTGGATCCCGTCGCAGATCAGCTCCGCTGTGACGCCTCTGGAATCCAGAACGGCGCCCGGGACGCCGGGCTCCCTGTGCCGGTATTCCGGCATGGCGTTGAAAAGATGGACCACATGGCAGGCGCCGAGGGAGAAGGCCTCCCTGGCGGTCTCATAGTCTGCGTTGGTATGGGCCAGGGAGACCAGGGCGGAGCCTTTGACCGCTTCAATGAAGTCTGCCGCTGATTCCCCGGAGGGCTCCTCCGGCGCGATGGCGATCAGGCGGACCAGGCCCTCCGCCGCCCTCTGGAATTCCTGAAAGAGGCGGGAGGACCGGGGCAGGATCGATGCAGGGTCCTGGGCCCCGCAGCGCACCGGCGAGATAAAGGGCCCTTCCATGTTGATGCCCTGGAGGGATGCAAGGCGGGGATCAAAGGATCTGTCCTGCCTTTTTTTGAAGGCTGCCGCACAGGCGAGGATCTCCTTGAGTCTGCCCGCAGGCAGGGTCATGGTGGCGGGGACGATGGCGGCAAGGCCGGCCGCAGCTTCAAAGGCCGCCACCCTTTCAAAGGCTTCCAGGGTCCCGTCACAGATATCCGCTCCCATACAGCCGTGCAGGTGCAGATCGATCATACCGGGCAGGAGATAGGCTCCCTGCCCGTCCAGAAGGGTCTCCCCTGTTTCCGGAAGGAAGGCGGCCGCCTCGCTTTCGGAAGCGGTCACAAGGACCCGGGAGATCCGCTCTCCCTCTACTTTGACGCAGCCGGGCATAAACCTGCCGGATTCATCCAAAAGGACTGTGTTTTTGATCCACATAGGAGCTGCCCTCCTTCAGGCTTTGATGGGTTTGCAGGATCAGAAGGCGAGAGACCCCATGGGATCCCAGGGCCTGAGGACAATGGGGTCTGTATCAAAGGCAGCAGCCTGCTCCGGGCTGAAGTACTTTCTGTCCAGCAGGATCTGGTAGGAAAATTCGCCGAACCAGTCATCGCTCATGACATAGTAGCCCTCGCGCCCCCGGTCCTTGCCCCAGCTGTTCTCCACCTTCCAGCGGACGGGCCTGCCGTCCTGGTCCAGATCGACCCCGGTGATGACCATGGCGTGGGTCATCAGGCTCTCGCCGTAGTCCAGACGCTCCTCCTTGGTCATGGGGAAATCCGTGGAGAAGAGTTCGCCCAGGGCGTAGGCGTCGGTGGTAAGATAGCCGCCCTTTCTGTCGGAGAACTGTCCGACGTCAGACCCGAACCAGACGGCCTTTCCGTCCCGGAGCTGGCGGATGGTCAGATCCCGCAGATCATCCATGGGGAGGTTCAGATATTTGACGGGATAGGCGCCGCCCCGGACGCTGCCCAGGTACTGGACGGTGTAGGTCCTGCCGTAGGGCTTGTCTGCGGTGGGGGCGTTGATCACGGTGACCATGTCGGCCAGGTTCCAGCCGATATAGCGCCTGAAAAAGTCCTGGGGCGTGATATCGTCGATCCGGATAAAGTTCCCGTTCCTGTCCCGGGTCTCCCAGTTAAAGCGGACAGGAGGCTTGCCCAGGGCGATGCAGAGCATGCGGTAGATGGTCTCCATCATCTGATCCTTGCGGGCCTGCAGGGCCTCCAGGTCTTCCCCGCCTTCATGGGCTGTGCGCAGCACACAGGCGTACTCCCGGAGCTTGGTGGTCATATATTTGCGGAGCTCCCCTGTGGCGGAGGAGACGGCAGTCTCCGGCATCAGGTCCTTGGGGACCACGCCGTATTTTTCCACCAGGCTGCGGAACATGTCCCACTGGCCGCCGTCTCCCAGAGGATCCCGGAGCAGGAAGCTTACGACGCGGCCGTCCCTGGGCTCCTCCAGGGTCTCCAGGATGTTCTCCAGGAAGTAGTTGGCCTTCTCCAGCTTGTCATAGAAAAGGGGATAATTCTGGGACAGCTCCATGCTCTCCAGGTTCAGCTTTTCCATCAGGGAGAGCCGCATGACGTTCAGGGCCGCGAACATCCAGCAGCGGCCGGACTGCTTCTGGTCACAGACCTTGCCGGCCTCCACCTCGATGCTGAAGGCGTATGGGTTATTCCTCTCCACCGCATAGTTCCTGGCCGCACCGTGGACTCCGGCGCCGGTAACGGCGTTCATGGCGACCCGGTTTACGGGACTCTCATCAAATTTTGCTTCAAAGCGCTGCAGATCTTCTGCGCGGATTTCTTTTTTCATTGGCTTTTCCTCGATTCTTTCAGTAATAAATTTTTGCATTTCATTTATTGTACAAAAGAAAGTTTTTTTTGTAAAATCAGACGGCTGCAGGACCATCCCGGAAGAATCGGGCGGCTTTCTTCAGGTATCGGGCCTGACCTATGAGATCGACAGCCGGATCGACAGTCCCTGCCAGATCGATGACGGCGGCGCATGGCGCATTACCCGCGCAAATAGAAAATCGCTGAGACCATTTTTATGGCCTCAGCGATTTTCAGTTCAGGCAGATGTTCTGATCCGGAAGGATCATTCGGCAACAATGGTGACCTTGTAGATGGTTGCCTTTCCGCCCTTGATGGCGTAGATGTAGTCGTCGTTGACGTCGTCGATCTGGTCATATTCGAAGCCCAGGAGCTCCTTACCGGTAAAGGTGTCGTAGAGAGCGTACTGGCGGGAATCGTTCTCGACAGTGAAGATACCCTTGCCGATATCGTCGGCGTCTCCGCCGGGCATAGCGGCAAATTCACCGGTGTTCAGAACCAGGAAGGAGGTATCGTCCTTATCGAAGAAGAGGTCTTCGGTATCGCCGGAAAGTCCCTCGTAGAGCCTGTTGTCGGGGGTGATCAGGGAATAATTGTCGCTGCTGCCGTAGACGTAGAAGCCCAGAGAATCCGCACCATACAGGTCTTCAGACGCTGCAATGACAGATCCGTCGGAAGCGATCAGGCTGTAGGCGGTGTCGCTGTCGTTCTTGACCCGGAAGCGGCCTGCGCTTTCTTCGTAAATGTAGGACCAGGGAGTAGGCAGAACGGTATTTCCGTTTACGTCGACAACTGAGTACTTGGAGTCCGCATACTTCATGAAGTAAGGGGACTGGTAGGAGAGCACGCTGATATTGTCATCTGTGCGGCGCAGCTCTTTTCCTTCCGAATCCAGAATGACGCACTGGCTGTCTACGCGGTCAAGCATGTAGTCCTTGGTGTAGTAGATGTAGGACTGGGCGGTATAGGCCACCGAGCCGTCCGGCTTGTAAAGGGTATCCTGCTCGGTCAGGTCTGTCATAATGTTCTGGCCGACCTGGGCAAAGGAGGAATCGGTGCCTCTGGAGAACTCAAGGCCTTCTACGTATTTGCCTTCCACCAGGTCAAATACCTTGAGGGTGCCCTTGAAATAGGTGTCGTCTTCATTGGCCATGATCGCGAACTGGCGGTCTGTAACGAAGAAGAGGGCCTCATCCTGATTTTCCGTGGTTTCCGTACCGACCATGACCAGGATGTAGCGGGGCTGCTCCTTGGCCGGGACTTCTCTGGGCCATTCGATGATGGCGGCCTCAAAGGGGATGATGACCTTGCCGTCGGCGCTTACGAGGCCGGTGGTGTTGACAGTGTCGCCCTCCAGGGTGACGGAGTAAAGACCCCAGCCCAGGTAATCCATGTTCAGCAGGGCACGGGAGTCGACATCCTTGCCGTCATAGCTGCAGAAATAGGCTTTTTCGCCTTCGACGCGGACCAGGCTGTCATAGCTGATGCTGTAGGCGTTTGTGACGTCAAAGCCGCCGGCTTCTGTCAGCTCCACATGGAATTTGCCGGATGCGGGGGCAGCTGCCTGGGCCGGCTCTGCCGCTGCAGCGGGCTCGGTCTGCTCTTCCGTGGCAGCGGGCTCGGTCTGTTCTTCTGTGGCAGCGGGCTCGATCGGTGCCAGGGCGTTGTCGCCTTCATCATTCTTGGCTTCTCCTTCGACCTCTGCTGCTGCAAGGGCTTCGCCCGTTTCTTCAGCGGCAGGTTCTGTCTTGCCGCCGCATCCGGTCGAAAGAACGGCGGTCATGGTCAGTCCCAGCGCCAGAAGCATTGCAGTACTTCTTCGTTTCATAATTCCCTCCTTTGACTGTTTGGTTAGTAAAAGTACTCCTATCAGTATCATAGGACATTCGGCCGGGCAGGTCAATCGGCCATAAAAAAGAGCCTTCTGTCTGCCGGCCCGATTTGATAAGATAATTATATACCTGCCGGAGAAAGGCAGAGACCAGCAGGCGCCGTTCCTTCGGGCGGCAGGATATGGAAGGGAGAAAGCATGAATCCTGATTTTGCAAGACCCGCTGCGTTTCCGGACGGGACGCCCATCAGCGACTGGTTTTTTGATACAAAGCCCTGGCTTGCAGGGGAAGGCAAGGAATACCGGCTCCAGGATCACGGAGTCATCCCCGAGGAGGCTGCCTGCCGCCGGTGCGAAGGATCCTGAAACGGTATGGAGAGTGAAGCTCCCGGAGG
>CAMNJZ010000015.1 GCA_946541955.1 uncultured Lachnospiraceae bacterium
ACATGCTGGATTATATAAGACAGCAGCTGGGGATTGTCTTCCCCCAGGAAATGCCTGCGCCCCCTGCCGAAGAGCCTGAACAGGAGATGGTGCCTGTTCCGGAGGCGGCAGAGGTGGCCGAGGAGGCGCCTGCTGAAAACAGCCCTGCCTCTGTAGAAGGTCTCCCGGAAGAGACCCCCGCCAGGGAGGAGACAGAGGGCCAGCCTTCTGAAGCTCCTGCCGCAGCGGCGTCAGCAGCAGAGGAAACGGCTCCTGCCGCAACAGAGTCAGCAGCAGAGGAAACGGCTCCTGCCGCCGGGGAATGATGTTTGGAGTGCTTTTGTGAAGAAAAAAGTTGTTGTTGGAATGTCGGGCGGCGTGGATTCCTCTGTAGCCGCCCTGCTTTTAAAGGAACAGGGCTATGAGGTCATCGGAGCCACCATGCTGTTCTGGAAGGATCCGGCCTGCCGGATTCTGCCGGAAGGGGCATGCGGCGGTGAGGATGCGGCCGAGGACGCAGGCAAAGTCTGCCAGGTCCTGGGAATTCCCCACTACGTGTTTGATTTCCGCTCTGTTTTTTATGATAAAGTCGTTTCATATTTTATAGATGAATATCTGCAGGGGCGTACGCCCAACCCCTGTGTAGTCTGCAACCGTCATGTCAAATGGGAAGCGCTTCTGCAAAAGGCCATGACAATGGGGGCAGACTTTGTCGCGACCGGTCATTACGCCAGAGTGGTCAGGCTTCCGGGCGGCCGCTACAGCGTCGCCAATTCCGTGACGGCCGGGAAGGACCAGACCTACGCCCTTTTTAATCTGCGGCAGGATCAGCTGGCCCGGACCCTGATGCCGGTAGGAGACTACTACAAGGACCAGGTACGGGAAATGGCTGCCAAGGCAGGTCTTCCCGTGGCTGCCAAGGCGGAGAGCATGGAAAACTGCTTTATACCGGACAACGACTATGCAGCCTTTCTGGACAGACAGGCCGCCGGGAGAGTCCCAGGTCCCGGCCGGTTTGTATGGAAGGATGGCCGGGACCTGGGAGAGCATCTTGGCATCACCCATTATACGGTGGGCCAGAGAAAGGGCCTGGGCCTTGCTATGGGACGGCCCGTATTCGTCAGGGAGATCTGTCCTGAAACGAATACCGTCGTGCTGGGAGAAGGAGAAGATGTCTACCGGAAGACCCTCACCTGCAGCCATCTGAACATGATGGCCCTGGAGGATCTGCCGGCTGGTCAGACCCTTGCCTGCACCGGTAAGATCCGTTATGCCCATGCGGGCGCAGCCTGCCATGTCACAAGGACGGGAGCGGATACCGTTACAGCCGTTTTTGAAGACAGGGTCAGAGCCGTTACGCCCGGCCAGGCAGCTGTTTTTTATGACAGCGAAGGGCATGTCCTCTTTGGAGGATTTATCAACAAAGACTGAGAAAACAGGCCTCCCTCCAGGGAAGGTCTGCCCCTTTGGAGCACAGAATGGATGATTTAAGAAGATACAACCACTATATACAGAGCTTTATCGACGTGGCGTCCCTGATTCTTTCCCTGATTCTGGTACGCATCGTTTTATTCAATATAACCCAGTACACAGGCGCCTATTATGGGGAGGAATCCTACCAGCGTCTGTTTCTTATGGTCGTAGTGGCCTACATCCTGGTCAATACCCTGACCATGTTCAATGAGGATTTCACCTATGTGAACAACCGGACGGAGATGCATGCGGCCTTCCGCATGGTCCTGAACGTCACCGTAATCGTGATTATCTATATGTTCATGTCCAGGATCTCCTATGACTACTCCCGTATTTTCATAGGCGTCTTTTCCCTCGTTTCCTTTGGTCTGAATTTCCTCTTAAGGATCTTTGTCAAAAAGCACCTGCTGCCCTTTTACAAGGTGAGCTCCAGTGCCGAAAAAATCGTGATCATCGGCACGGAGAAGGCGGTGGAGAGGATCATAGACCGGATCGAGTCCTCCGACGAC
The DNA here is from genome assembly GCA_946541955.1 of uncultured Lachnospiraceae bacterium. GTDB lineage: Bacteria > Bacillota > Clostridia > Lachnospirales > Lachnospiraceae > CAG-791. Next base: position 1,962 of record CAMNJZ010000015.1, read on the forward strand.
TGGCGGATCAAGATCTGCGGCCTGGTCATCACCGACAAGGACCGCAAGGGGGAATTCATCGGTCAGTATGACATCATCAGCAATGTCGACGACATGTATTATGATATCATGCGGTCCGAGGTGGACTCCTGCCTGATGGCCTCCGATCATCTGGGGAGCCTTTTCCGTGAATATGTGGCCCGGTTCAATTCTCTGGGCAAGGTGGTCCATGTCAACATCAACGAAGTCGGGCTCAATCCCAAGGCCAATCAGAAGGTCGGCAAGGTGGGAGAGTGCGGCGTTGTTTCCTATTATCCGGTCCTGCGGATCCCCAAGAGGCAGGAGCTGATTAAAAGGCTCATGGACTTTTTCGCCGCGGTCCTTTTCATGCCCCTTTTGCTGGCAGTCCTTCTTCTTTCCCTGATCTTCACCAACCTGGAATCCAGGGGTCCTGTTATGAACAACAGGATCCGGATCGGCAAATTCGGAAGGCGTTATTATCAGCACCGGTTCAGGGTCTACCGGATGGATGCGGAAGAGCGGATCGCCCAGAAGCAGTCGCCCTATACGGTATGGGGAAGATTTCTGAGAAAGACCCATCTGGACGGTCTGCCGCAGCTGATCGACGTTTTCAACGGCGATATGAGCTTTATCGGTCCCAGATCTCCCTCCCTGAAGGGCTTTCTGGAATATACGCCGGACCAGATCTCCAATCTCTGCTGCAGGCCCGGCATCGTAGGCTACTGGAGCTGCCAGACCGACATCCGGGATGTCACGGAGGACGACAGAGCCTATATAGAGAACTGGAACATCTTCCGGGAGTGCGGCATTCTTCTGGAATCGGTGGTCCGTTATGTGACCATGCATTCCACCAGAAAGCTTTACAAGGCCTATCTGAAGGAATGGAAGCAGGAAGAGCTGGAGCTGATTCGGGAGTACAAGGAATCCGCCAGGCCTCTCAAGTATGACAGAACAAAATATAAGGCCAGGGAGGACTTTTCCTACCGCCTGTATCTGGTGATCAAAAGGGCCTTTGACATTATTGCCTCTCTGGCTGCCATCATTGTCCTGGCCATTCCCCTGCTGATCCTGATCATGCTGGTCATTGGAGACGACGGCGGCGCTCCCTTCTACGGCCATTCCAGGATCGGTATGAACGGGAAGCGGATCCGGATCTTCAAGTTCCGCAGCATGCGTTCGGATGCCGGTAATCTGAAAAAGCTGCTGACGCCGGAACAGCTGAAGCAGTACTGGACAGAGTTCAAGGTAGACAACGACCCTCGTATCACAAAGATCGGCAATTTCCTCAGAAAGACCTCTCTGGATGAGCTGCCCCAGCTCTATAATATCCTGAAGGGAGACCTTTCGGTGGTGGGGCCCCGTCCCATCGTGGAAAAGGAGACCCTGATCTATGGAGACGACATCGGCAAGCTTCTGAGCGTCAAGCCGGGCCTCACCGGCTACTGGCAGGCCTATGCCAGAAACAATGCCACCTATGAGAGCGGAGAAAGACAGCAGATGGAAATGTACTATGTGGACCACTGCTCCCTGCTTCTGGATATCAAGATCATTTTCAAGACTGTCAGTTCCGTACTGAAACGGGAAGGAGCCATGTAATGGCAGGAAGTATAAAAATCATTGTTGCCACCCATAAACCCTACTGGATGCCTGACGATCCCCTCTATGTGCCTGTGCAGGTAGGGGCTGCCGGCAAGGAAGACCTGGGCTTTGTAAGGGATGACAGCGGAGACAATATCAGCGAAAAGAACGCCAATTTCTGTGAGCTGACAGGACTCTACTGGGCCTGGAAGAACCTGGAGGCGGATTATGTGGGTCTTGCCCACTACAGAAGGCATTTCTCCGCCAGGCAGCACCTGAAGGCCGACCAGAAATATGTGATTACGGAGCAGGAGATCCGCCGGGTCTTTTCGGAAACCGACGTGATCCTGCCGGTCAAGCGGAATTATTTCATCGAGACCAATTATTCCCAGTATGTCCACGCCCATCATAAGGAGGACCTGGAGCTGACCAGACAGATCATCGGGGAAAAATATCCCCGTTTCCTCCAGGCCTATGACGAATCCATGAAGAGGACCTACGGCCACCGCTTCAATATGTTCGTTATGAAGCGGAAATACTTTGACGCCTACTGCAGCTGGCTCTTCGATATCTTATTCGAACTGGAAAAACGCCTGGATATTTCGGAATACTCCGTCAATGACGCCAGGGTCTTCGGCTTTGTTTCCGAGAGGCTCCTGGACGTATGGATCGAGACCAAGGATATTTCCTATAAGGAACTTCCCTATATGTTCATGGAAAAACAGGACTGGATCGACAAGGGCCTGCGCTTTTTGAAGCGCAAGGCCGGTATCAAGAATTAAAAAAGCTTCGGCATGGAGGAAAGAATGGAATACAGAATCGAACATGATACCATGGGCGAAGTGAAGGTGCCCGCAGACCATTACTGGGGCGCCCAGACCCAGAGAAGTTTTCAGAACTTTGCCATTGGCACAGAGACAATGCCTGTGGAGGTGATCCGGGCCTTTGCAGCCCTGAAATCCGCAGCGGCCGCAGCCAATGCTTCCCTGGGCAGACTGGACCAGGAACGGTGCAGGGCGATCCAGGAAGCCTGCAGCGCCATCCTCTCCGGAGAATACAAGGATGAATTCCCCCTGAAGGTATGGCAGACCGGCAGCGGGACCCAGTCCAATATGAACGCCAACGAGGTCATTGCCCACATCGGTATGGAAGGCCGGCCCGGTCTTCTGATCCATCCCAATGACCATGTCAATATGTCCCAGAGCTCCAACGATACCTTCCCCACTGCCATGAATGTGGCGGCCCTGGCAGCCCTCCGGGACTATCTCTATCCGTCTCTGGACCGTCTTGCAGCAACCCTGAGAAGGCTGGAGGAAGAGAACAGGGATGTGATCAAGATCGGACGGACCCATCTCCAGGATGCAGTCCCCATCAGCTTCGGTCAGGAGATCAGCGGCTGGAGAGCCATGCTGGAGGAGGACCGCAGGATGATCGGGGAAGCCTCTGACCATCTGCGGGATCTGGCCATCGGCGGAACTGCCGTGGGTACAGGCCTGAACTGCCCCGAAGGCTTTGACAGGCTCTGCTGCGAACAGATCTCAGCCATTACCGGAGAAGCGGTCCGGCCTTCGGCCAATAAGTTCCACGCTCTGACCTCCAAGGACGCCTATGTATTCACCCACGGGGCCCTCAAAGCCCTGGCGGCGGATCTGATGAAGATCGCCAATGATATCCGGTTTCTGGCCAGCGGTCCCCGCTGCGGCATCGGTGAGATCTCCATTCCCGAAAACGAGCCCGGCAGCTCCATTATGCCCGGCAAGGTCAATCCCACCCAGTGTGAAGCCATCACCATGATCGCAGTCCAGGTCATGGGCAACGATGCGGCAGTGGGCTTTGCGGCCTCCCAGGGCAACTATGAGCTGAATGTCTTTATGCCGGTCCTGGCCTATAACATGATCCAGTCCATCCGCCTTCTGGGGGACGGCATGGCTTCCTTTGAAAAGAACTGCGTCTGCGGCATCCGGCCCAACAGGGAAAAGATGGCGAAGAACCTGGTCAGGTCTCTGATGCTGGTCACCTGCCTGTCTCCCTCCATCGGCTATGAGAACGCAGCGAAAGCGGCCCATAAGGCCTTCGAAGAGAACACGACCCTGAAAGAGGCGGTCCTGGCCCTGGGCTTTATGAGCTCTGAAGAATACGACGAAAGGGTAAGACCGGAAAAAATGGTCTGATCCCGGAAAGGCGGCTTATGACTACATCCCCTCTGATTTCAGTGGTCCTGCCGGTGTATAATAAAGAAGATTATCTGCCGGACTGCATGGAGACCCTCCTGAACCAGACCTATACCAATCTGGAGATCCTTCTGGTGGACGACGGCTCCACAGACAGAACCCCTGCTCTGTGCGACGAGTATGCCAGGCAGGATGCCCGTGTCAGGGCGCTCCATAAGGCCAACGGCGGCGTTTCGGACGCCAGAAATTATGGAATCCGCCATGCCGACGGCGAATACATTACCCAGGTGGACCCGGACGATACCGTGGACGCCGACTATGTGGAATATCTCTACGACCTTCTTGTCAAATATGACGCAGATATGTCCATCTGCCAGCACAGGATCCTTTTCCACAATGGAAAGGTGGAGGATTTTGGAGGGCAGGGAGAGAAAAAGGCGGATGCGGAATGGTGTCTGGAGAAGATGCTCTACCATGATGTGATCGACGTATCCTGCTGGGGCAAGCTCTATCACAGATCCCTTTTCCAGGACTTTTCCTATCCCAGGGGAAGGATCTTTGAGGACCATGCGGCCACCTACCGGCTTTTCATGAAAAGCAGGGTCATTGCCGTGGGCTTTGCCTCCAAATACAACTACATCATGCATGACGTTTCCATCGTGCACGACAGCTTTTCCATCCGCAAGCTGGACCTTCTGCCGGCGACGGACCGGATGGGACGGGACATCCTGCAGGAATATCCCCATCTTTACAGGGGCGTCCTGCGCAGACGCGTCTATGCCAGACTCAGCACCATCAATCAGATGCTTTCTGTCAAAGGACATGACAGGGAGCGGGAGAGGATGATCGCCTTTGTCAAAAGGCACGCCAAAGAGATCCTTCAGGATCCCAAGGCGCCGAAAAGAGACAAGGCGGCGGTTCTGGCCCTGCAGGCCGGCTACCCCATTTACAGGGCGGCCTGGAGGTCCTATCTGTATCTTAAAAAAGGACAATCCTGAAAGCAGAGCACCTGCCCTTTAGAGGGGCAGGTGCTCTGCTTTTCGGTTTTTGAAGACGGTATAGGAATCATAACCGGCTTCCGCCAGGATCCTGGCGGCCTGGTCGAAGAAGGCGCCGATATAGGCAGGCGCATGGGCGTCAGATCCTATGGTCACGCCGATTCCGCCCATTTCCCTGTACCGCCGCAAAATGCCCGGGGCGGGAGAGGGCGCCCTGCAGCCCTTGACCAGGTTGGCGGTATTGAGCTCCAGACAGACTCCGTTTTGGACCAGCACCTCCAGGATGGCTTCGATAACATCGGAAAAGTCTGTCCAGTCATAGCGGCTGTCCTTTGTGGGACCGTAGCGGACCACATAGTCCAGATGGCCGTAGGTGTCCACGTCATGGAAGGCCGATATGGAGGACAGGGCGTCCTCAAAGTAGCGGCGCCAGGCCTCCTTTTCGGAAACACCTTCGAAAAAGATGGAATAATAGGGATCCATGCCATGGGATACATGGGTAGACCCGATCACAAAATCAAAAAAGTCATTTTCCTTCAGATAGGCGCAAAGGGCCGGACCCAGATGGGGCTGCAGGCCCAGCTCGATACCCATTCGCAGCTCGATCCTGTCCTGGTATTTGTCCTGCAGGGCCAGGAATTCCCTGCGGTAGGCGGCAAGATCCAGGTCAAAATAACCCGGAGGGAGATCGGGCGTATTGTGATAGGGCCAGTCCTTGTCAAAATGTTCGGTGAAGCACAGGACCTGCAGTCCCTTTTCACAGGCTGCCAGAACCTGCTTTTCCATGGGGGCAGTGCTGTCACCGGAATGCCGGGAGTGAACATGGAAATCGGCTTTAACTGTCATAGCTTCCTTTCTGCCGGATCGGCGGAGACGGTAAAATGTCTGAAAAATAGACAAGAGACCAGTAATTTTTTGAAATCTTATGTGCATTTATACATAATTATATTTACACCAAATGGATCCCTATTACAATATTTGTCAAATCAAGGTTTCGTTTCAGACTATATTTTATCAATTGTTTACGATATATACTTGAATTTTCCATAGACCATGCTGTAAAATAACGGTAATGAACAAATCTGCACAAGCAGACATGTTGCATCAATAATTCTAATTCTATTAGGAGGAAAAACAAAATGGCAGTAAGAGTAGCAATTAATGGTTTTGGTCGTATCGGCCGTCTGGCTTTCAGACAGATGTTCCAGGCAGAAGGTTTTGAAATCGTTGCAATCAACGACCTGACCTCCCCTGATATGCTCGCATACCTGCTGAAGTATGATTCTTCTCAGGGCAGATATGCCAAGGCTGATCTTGTATCCAGCACAGACCATTCCATCATTGTTGACGGCAAGGAAATCGAGATCTACAAGGAAGCACAGGCAGCTAACCTTCCTTGGGGTGAACTGGATGTTGACGTTGTTCTGGAGTGCACAGGTTTCTATACCTCCAAGGCTAAGGCTCAGGCTCACATCGATGCTGGTGCCAAGAAGGTCGTTATTTCCGCTCCTGCAGGAAATGATCTGAAGACCATTGTTTACAACACCAACCATGAGACTCTGACAGCTGATGACAACATCATCTCTGCAGCTTCCTGCACAACCAACTGCCTTGCACCTATGGCTAAGGCTCTTAACGATCTGGCTCCCATCAAGTCCGGTATCATGTGCACAGTACATGCTTACACTGGCGACCAGATGGTTCTTGACGGCCCTCAGAGAAAGGGTGACAAGAGAAGATCCAGAGCAGCAGCTGAGAACATCGTTCCCAACAGCACCGGCGCTGCTAAGGCTATCGGCCTCGTAGTTCCCGAGCTGAACGGCAAGCTCATCGGCGCTGCACAGCGTATCCCTTGCCCTACAGGTTCCACAACCCTTCTGTTCGCAGTTGTTGAAGGTAAGGTTACTGTTGATGAGATCAATGCTAAGATGAAATCCGTTACAAACGAGTCCTTCGGCTACAACGAAGACCTCATCGTTTCCAAGGATATCGTTGGCATGACCTATGGTTCTCTGTTCGATGCAACCCAGACCATGGTTAACCCCATCGGCGATGACATGACCGAGGTTCAGGTTGTTTCCTGGTATGACAATGAGAACTCCTTCACATCCAACATGTGCAGAACAATCAAGTATTTCGCAAAGTTCCTGAACAAGTAATTCAGATCTTAAAGAAATAACGGAATGACCTAAAAGGGTCCGGTCATATGGGCCGGACCCTTTTTCTGATGAAGCGGCCTGGGCCGCAGATTGTGAATTTATTAGTATAAGAGGTATATAGAATGGGACTGAATAAGAAATCCGTTGATGATATCAATGTAAAGGGACTTCGCGTACTGTGCAGATGCGACTTTAACGTTCCGCTTAAGGACGGCGTGATCACCAATGACAACCGTATCGTGGCAGCTCTTCCCACCATCAAGAAGCTGATCGCTGACGGCGGCAAGGTCATCCTTTGCTCTCACCTTGGCAAGCCGAAGGGCGAGCCCAAGCCTGAGCTGTCTCTGGCTCCCGTAGCAGTCAGACTGTCCGAGCTCCTTGGCCAGGAAGTCGTTTTCGCAGCAGATGACAACGTAGTCGGCGAGAATGCCAAGGCTGCAGTTGCTGCTATGAAGGACGGCGATGTTGTTCTGCTTCAGAACACCCGTTACAGAAAAGAAGAGACCAAGAACGGCGAGGAGTTCTCCAAGGATCTGGCTTCCCTGTGCGACGTTTTCGTAAACGATGCATTCGGTACCGCTCACAGAGCACACTGCTCCAACGTTGGTGTTGCAAAACTGGTTGACACAGCAGTTGTCGGCTATCTGATGCAGAAGGAAATCGACTTCCTTGGCAACGCTGTTGAGAACCCTGTACGTCCCTTCGTTGCAATCCTGGGCGGCGCAAAGGTTGCTGACAAGCTCAACGTTATCTCCAACCTGCTGGAGAAGTGCGATACCCTGATCATCGGCGGCGGCATGGCTTATACATTCCTGAAGGCACAGGGCTATGAGATCGGCAAGTCTCTGGTTGACGAGACCAAGATCGACTACTGTGCAGAAATGATCAAGAAGGCAGCTGACAACGGCAAGCAGCTTCTGCTTCCTGTCGACACTGTCGTTACATCCGAATTCCCGAATCCCATTGATGCCGAGATCGCAACAGAAGTCGTTGACGCTGACAAGATCCCTGCTGACAAGATGGGTATGGATATCGGCCCCAAGACCATCGCTCTGTATTCCGACGCTGTGAAGAACGCCAAGACTGTAGTCTGGAACGGACCTATGGGCGTATTTGAGAACCCCATCCTTGCAAACGGCACAAGATCCGTTGCACAGGCTCTGGCTGACACAGATGCAACCACCGTTATCGGCGGCGGCGATTCCGCAGCAGCAGCGATCCAGATGGGCTTTGCTGACAAGATGAGCCACATCTCCACCGGCGGCGGCGCTTCCCTCGAGTTCCTGGAAGGCAAAGAGCTTCCCGGCGTTGCAGCAGCAAACGATAAATAAAAAGCAAAGGCTGATACCATAAAAGGAGAATACAATGGCAAGAAGAAAAATCGTAGCAGGCAACTGGAAAATGAACAAGACTCCCAGCGAAGCAAAGGCTCTGGTCGAGATGCTGGCTCCCCTGGTACAGAACGATGATGTTGACGTAGTTTACTGCGTACCCGCTGTTGACATTACCACTGTTGTGGAAGCAACCAAGGGCACAAACGTTGCTGTCGGCGCAGAGAACATCTCTGACAAGGACAAGGGCGCTTTCACAGGCGAGATCTCCGGTGCTATGCTGGTAGATGCAGGCGTCAAGTATGTTATCATCGGCCACTCCGAGAGAAGAGAATACTACAAGGAAGACGATGCATTCCTGAACAGAAAGGTTCTGAAGGCATTTGAATATGGCCTGACCCCCATCCTTTGCTGCGGCGAGTCTCTTGAGCAGAGAGAGCTCGGCGTTACCATCGACTGGGTACGTCTGCAGCTTAAGAGCGACCTCCAGGGCGTTACTGCTGAGCAGGCAGCTTCCATGGTCATCGCTTATGAGCCCATCTGGGCCATCGGCACAGGCAAGGTCGCTACCACCGCACAGGCACAGGAAGTCTGCAAGGCGATCCGTGAGCTGATCTGCGAGATGTATGGCGCTGACACTGCTGAGAAGATCCGTATCCAGTACGGCGGCTCCGTCAAGGGTTCCTCCGCTCCTGAGATCTTCGCACAGCCCGACATCGACGGCGGCCTGATCGGCGGCGCAGCTCTGACCGAAGACTTCGGCAAGATCGTAAATTATAATAAATAATTTACAGGATCTGATTTTTTATACCAAACAAAGTGGACTGCAGTCTGTGATGCTTCACAGACTGCAGTCTTTTCCTTTGCTTGCAGGCTTTTCCTATTTGTGTATAATGAGAGTACTCTAAAGAAAAAGCATTCGTTTTTGAAAGGAAGGATCCATGACGCCTGAAAATGTTGTTGTGATCGGCGCCGGCGCCGCAGGCCTGATGGCTGCTGCCGCAGCGGCGGAAAAAGGACATCAGGTCACTGTCTATGAACACAATGAAAAAGCGGGAAAGAAGATTTATATCACCGGCAAGGGCAGGTGCAATCTGACCAACGCCTGCGACGCGGAGGAATTCTTCACCCATGTGGTCCGGAATCCCAAATTTGTGTACAGCGCCTATTATCAGTATGACCAGCAGCGGGTCATGGACTTTATGGAAGCAAACGGCTGCCCTGTCAAGGTGGAAAGGGGGAAGAGGGTCTTTCCTGTTTCAGACCACGCCTCCGATGTGACAAAGGCCTTTACAGACTTTCTGCGAAAGAAGCATGTGAGAGTCTTCTACAATCAGGGGGTCAGAGAGATCCTGACAGAGGATCTGGAAAGCGCCGTTCCATCCCCTGCCCCCTCCGGAGATCCAAAATACGCCAAAAAGGCCGGAAAAAACAAAAAGCCGGTCCAGACAAAGGCCGTAAGAGGGGTGGCCCTGGAGGACGGCAGGACGGTGCCCTGCAGCAGGGTCATCCTCTGCACGGGCGGCAGATCCTATCCCTCCACTGGCTCTACAGGAGACGGCTACAGGCTTTCCATGGACCTGGGCCATAGCATCGAAGAGCCCGCTCCTTCTCTGGTCCCTCTGACTGTGAAGGAAGCCTGGCCTCTGGACTTGCAGGGCCTTGCCTTAAAGAATGTATCGGTATCCTTCTATCCGCTGGACCAGGAAGGAAAGGGAAAGAAAAAGCCGGTCTTTGAAGACTTTGGGGAGATGCTGTTTACCCATTTCGGAATCTCCGGTCCCATCATCCTGACGGGCTCCTGCAGCTTGGATTTTCGAAGGCACCCAGAGGGCTACAGGCTTTTTCTGAACCTGAAGCCGGCCATTCCCTCCGGGGAGCTGGAAGAGCGGCTCTTTCGGGAATTTGCCCTGGCCCCCGGAAAGAAGCTCGCCAACGCCCTCCGGTCCCTGTTTCCCCAGCGCCTTGCGGAAGCAGTGGCAGACCTGTCCGGGCTCGGACAGGACCTGGAGGTGAGAAAGATCGACGCCCAGGGGATCCATGCCATTGCGGGCCTCATCCAGGCCCTGCCCATGACCGTGACCGGGACCAGGGGATTTGCGGAGGCCATCGTTACCAGAGGAGGCATTTCCACCAGGGAGATCAACCCCTCCACCATGGAATCCAAACTGGTGCAGGGACTCTACTTCGCAGGAGAAGTCATCGATATCGACGCCCATACGGGCGGCTTTAATCTGCAGCTGGCCTGGTCCACAGGACACCTTGCGGGATGGAGCGTCTGACCGTATAATGGAACAAGCGGGCGAATCCCGCAGTGAGTATGAGAGGAGATGGAGCATGGGAAAGAACATTGCCATTGACGGCCCTGCAGGAGCCGGTAAAAGTACGATTGCAAAAAGGGTAGCGGCAGCGCTTTCATATATATATGTAGATACAGGCGCCATGTACAGGGCGATGGCCCTCTTCCTGATCCGGAAGGGCATTTCTCCCGATGACAGCGCCGCCATCAGCGCCTCCTGTGACGATGCGGACATTTCCATCGAGTTTATTGACGGAGAACAGGCCGTGATCCTCAACGGCGAGAATGTGAACGCCTTCCTCCGCACCGAGGAGGTCGGCAATATGGCGTCCAAAAGCTCCACCAATCCTGACGTCAGAAACAAAATGTCCGCCCTGCAGAAGAAGATCGGCAGGGAGAAGGATGTGGTCATGGACGGCCGGGATATAGGGACCGTTGTCCTTCCCGATGCTCCCTGCAAGATTTATCTGACCGCCTCGGTGGAGGTCCGGGCAGAACGCCGTTTTAAGGAGCTGCAGGCCAGAGGGATCGATGCGGATCTTTCCGTCATTGCGGCGGAGATTGCGGAAAGAGACCACAGGGATATGACCAGAGAGCATGCGCCTTTAAAGCAGGCGGAGGATGCAGTCCTGGTGGATTCCTCCTCTATGACCATTGATGAGGTGGCAGAGCGGATTCTGGCCATTTATCATGAAAAGGTTGGGTGAAAGGCATCGTGGAGAGCGGTAAAAAAGTAGTTACAGCAAAGAGCGCGGGCTTTTGCTTTGGCGTGAAAAGAGCCGTGGATACGGTCTATGAAGAGGTGGAGAAGGGCGGCCCTATCTTTACCTATGGGCCCGTCATCCACAACGAATCCGTGATCAGCGACCTTGAAAAGAAAGGGGTCAGGATCATTCATTCCGTGGAGGACCTGGAAGGCCTGAAGGAGGGCACCGTCATTCTGCGGTCCCACGGCGTATCCAGACAGGAGGAGGAGGCCATCCGGGCCACCGGTCTCAAGGTGGTGGATACGACCTGTCCTTTCGTAAAAAGGATCCACAATACCGTGGCCAGAGAAAGCGAAAAGGGCAGACAGATCGTGATCATCGGCGCGGCGGATCATCCGGAAGTCGAAGGAATCCGGGGCTGGTCCCAGACCCCTGCGGCCGTGATTGCCACGGAGGAAGAGGCAGAGAACTTCAGCTGCCCCAGGGACAGGGAAATATGTGTGGTTTCCCAAACAACCTTCAACGCAATAAAATTTGAAAAATTAGTTGCCATATTAAGGCAAAATGGCTATACTATAATTTGTGTGAATACTATCTGCAATGCGACGCATGAAAGGCAGACCGAGGCCCAGGAAATTGCCGCTCATGCCGACATTATGATTGTAATAGGTGGGAAGACAAGTTCGAATTCTGCAAAGCTTTATGAAATTTGCAGAGAACGATGTCCGAAGACCTTTTTCATACAAACGCGGGAAGACTTGGATCTGGAACTGGACGGAACGGAGAAGGTGATAGGGATTACCGCCGGGGCGTCAACCCCAAAAAGAATAATTGAGGAGGTTCAAAGTAAATGTCAGAACAAACTTTTGAACAAATGTTAAACGAATCATTTAAGACAATTCACACGGGGGAAGCGGTAGAAGGTATCGTCATTGACGTTAAGCCTGATGAAGCCATTCTGAACATTGGCTACAAATCTGATGGCGTCCTGACAAGAAGCGAATACACAAACGACAGTTCCGTTGACCTGACGGAAGTCCTTCACATCGGCGACAAGCTGGATGTCAAGGTTCTGAAGACAAATGACGGTGACGGCCAGGTCGTTCTTTCTTATAAGAGACTTGCAGCAGATCGCGGCAACAAGAGAATCGAAGAAGCATACAACAACAAGGAAGTTCTTTCCGCAGAGGTTACCCAGGTCCTTTCCGGCGGCCTGAGCGTAGTCGTTGACGAAGTCAGAGTATTTATCCCTGCCAGCCTCGTTTCCGACATCTATGAGAGAGATCTCAACAAGTATCTGGGTCAGACCATCGAGTTCGTGATCACAGAGTACAACCCTCACAGACGCAGATATATCGGCGACCGCAAGCAGCTCCTGGTAGCTCAGCGCGCTGAGATGCAGAAGAAACTCTTCGAGACCATCCATGTGGATGATATCGTTGAGGGTACTGTTAAGAACATCACCGACTTTGGCGCATTCATCGATCTGGGCGGCGCTGATGGCCTGCTTCACATCTCTGAAATGAGCTGGGGCCGTGTTGAGAATCCCAAGAAGGTCTTCAAGGTTGGCGAGAAGCTCAGAGTCCTCATTAAGGACATTCAGGGCACAAAGATCGCTCTGTCCCTGAAGTTCCCTGAGTCCAATCCCTGGGCCGGCGCTGCTGAGAAGTATGCAGTTGGTACCGTTGTTACCGGTAAGGTAGCAAGGATGACTGACTTTGGTGCATTTGTTGAGCTTGAGCCCGGCATCGACGCCCTGCTTCATGTTTCCCAGATCGCCAGAGAGCACATCGAGAAGCCTTCTGATGTTCTGAAGACCGGTCAGGAAGTTACTGCTAAGATTGTTGACTTCAACGAAGACAACAACAAGATCAGCCTTTCCATCAAGCAGATGCTGATCGAGCAGGAGAGAGCAAGACGCGCTGAAGAGCGTGCAAGAGAGAATGCTGACGTCGTTTCCGTAGATATCGAAGCAGCCATCGCTGCCCAGAAGGACGACGAGGAATAATTCCTCTCCCCGATAAGTGACATTAAAAAACCCATCCGCAGTTTTGCGGATGGGTCTTTTTATTACCGGGACAGGAGATGTGCGTAAACATGAAAGGCGTAATCTGAAAGGAAATTTCTGTCCCGTTTCAGATCGTCTGTAAATTCGAAAAAGAGGCCGGGATCCTTGTAGGCCTGCTTGAAGAAGGGTTTGCGGAAGAGCTCACCCCTGGCATCCGGCCACTGGGGCAGATAAAAGGAGGTCTTTCTGGTATAGCAGGTCTCGGCTCTTGCGGGGACCTTGTTCTCCTTGTCCACATAGGCCGCGATATACTTATGGACGGCCGTATCCTCGTCGGGCAGATAGTAGTAGTCCTTGTAATTGGCATAGAAGTACTTCATTTCCTCATTGTAGATGGGGATCTTGAGTACGCCGCCCTGTCCTTCGATCTTCAGATAACACTTGTCGGCGGAGGCGTGGAGAGGTGCGGGAATGATCAGGTCCGTATCAAAATAGAGGATCAGCTCCTCACAGCGGTTCCCTTCCGCATCGTTGTAATAATCCGCCTGGGCCCTTTTGACCCGGATGCCGAGAGTGGGCAGATAACGGTATATAAATATGGGGACCAGGGAGAGGAGGCCTTCCAGGTCTGCTTCGTTATGCAGGATCAGGGGATCCAGGAGCTCCTTGCAGGGGTTGCCCAGATATTTCTGGTAGACCTTGATCAGATCCTTGCCGGACTGGTCCTCCGTGCGGCCGGTGCCGAAATATTCCTCCACGGTCTGCTGTCTGTAATCAGGCAGGCCCAGAATGTTGCGGTAGGGCTGCAGGATCCGGTAGAGATCCCGGGAATCCATGGAGGCCAGGGGGCTTGTCAGGCCGTGCTGCTCCATGCGGGTCTTCAAAAAGGGCAGATCGAAGCGGTTTCCATTGTAATGGACCAGGACCCGGGACCTTTCTGCAAAGATCAGGAAGGAGGAGAGCAGCTGCTTCTCATCGGTGCCTGTGTTGTCGAACCACTGGATCAGGTGCCAGCCGTCCGTTTCATAATAGAGGCAGCCGATCAGATAGATCCTGCTCTGGGCAGGCGAGAGGCCTGTCGTTTCTATATCCAGAAAGAGAAGATCTGAAAGAGGGGCTTCCTTTTCCAGAATGTTTTCGATGACCTGGAGATATTCGTCTTCAATATCCAGGAGCTTGGTGATGATTCGCATAGGTTTACCTCCGGCCAGGGGCCGTACGCTGTTTGGCTACAGTCTATCATATCTGTTATGGAAACTGCAAATAATAGAGTTTCCTAAAAGAGCAGGAATGTGTTACACTATCAGCATTAAAAAGACAAAAAGGAAGGATCTTATCTATGGAAGTATTATATAAGAGCACCCGTTCCGACAGCAGACCCATCACAGCCTCCAGAGCCATTCTGCAGGGCCTTTCCGATGACGGCGGCCTCTTTGTGCCCCTGACCATCCCTGCCCTGGACCACAGTCTGGAGGACTTTGCGTCCATGTCCTATCAGGAAACAGCCTATCAGGTCATGAAGCTCCTTCTGACCGACTATACGGAGGAAGAGCTGCGGGGCTGCATTAACAGAGCCTATGACGCCAAGTTTGACATACCGGAGATCACAAGGCTCCACAGGACTTCAGATGCATGGTATCTGGAGCTTTATCATGGCGCCACCATTGCCTTCAAGGATATGGCCCTGTCCATCCTGCCCCATCTGATGATCACAGCGGCCAAAAAGAACAACGAGGACAAGGAGATCGTGATCCTGACAGCCACCTCCGGCGATACAGGCAAGGCGGCCCTGGCCGGCTTTGCGGGAGTCGAAGGGACAAAGATCATTGTTTTTTATCCCAAGGACGGCGTATCTTCCATCCAGGAAAAGCAGATGGTGACCCAGAAGGGGGACAACACCTGCGTCATCGGGATCCGGGGCAATTTTGACGATGCCCAGAACGGGGTCAAGAAGATCTTTACCGATGAGAAGATGAAGGCGGACCTGGCGGCAGCCGGCTACCAGTTCTCCTCAGCCAATTCCATCAACATCGGCCGCCTGGTCCCCCAGATCGTATACTATGTATATTCCTATGGGAGGCTCCTGAAGGATCAGGTGATCCAGGCAGGAGACCCTGTCAACTTTGTTGTGCCGACCGGCAATTTCGGCAACATTCTGGCGGCCTATTACGCCAGGCAGATGGGCCTGCCGGTAGGGAAGCTGATCTGCGCCTCCAACTCCAACAAGGTCCTCTATGATTTCTTCCAGACCGGAGCCTATGACCGGAACAGGGAATTCATTCTGACCTCCTCCCCTTCCATGGATATCCTGATTTCCAGTAACCTGGAGAGACTGATCTACCATGTGGCCGGGAATGACGCCGCTGTCAATGCAGGCCTTATGAAGGATCTGACCCAGAAGGGCGTCTATACCGTGACGGATGCAATGAGAAAGCAGATGGAGATCTTCTACGGTGGCTATGCCGACGAAGCGGCGACGGCTGCCCAGATCCGGAAGATCTTTGAAAAGGATGGCTATGTCCTGGATCCCCATACGGCCGTGGCCAGCGCCGTATATGACACATATCTGGAGGAGACCGGAGACAGGACCCCTGCCGTGATCGACTTTACGGCCAGCCCCTTCAAGTTCGAGAGGGCCGTCATGCAGGCCCTTGGCAGGCCTTCGGATCTTTCCGACCTGGATCTGGCCGACGCCCTCAGCAAGGTATCCGGTGATGCGGTGCCTGCAGCCGTGGAGGGACTGCGGACAGCCGAGATCCGTCATAAAATTGTCTGTGAGAAAGACGCTATGGCGGAGGAAGTCAGGAAATTCCTGGGCCTCTAAAATCACCGTGCCATTCAATGCCTGATATGGTATAATAAAAGTGCCTGAAATGTTATTTCTGCTATTTTGAACCTACAATTACTTTAAACGGGAATCCTATATCGCTTTTGCAGATGTCACGCCTCCTGCCCCCTCGGGGGCACCGGCAGAGGAAGATTGATGCGCTGGCTGCGGTAACCCACCTGGCTGAGCGCTAGGAGTCAAAGTGCAGTTTGGCATTTCAGGCTTTTGTGCGCCCAAAACTTGACAAAGTCTGTCAATTCCCTATAATGGGATACTAGATGTTTAAAAGCACTGATGGAGACAGAACCTGCCAGGGTCCGGCAGACAGAGAAAGAGCTCACCGGCTGAAAGGCTCTTCGTAGGACTGCAGCGTTTATTCACTCCGGAGCTTTTCGTGCGAACCCCTTCTGGCAGTAGCGCGGAACGGCCGGCCCCGTTACAGGCCTTTGAGAGCCGGGCCCTTCGTCCCGGAATTCAGGTGGTACCGCGGAGTATGACTTCGTCCTGTTTGGGACGGAGTTTTTTTATTTCCGGTACTTTTATGCAGTCATCAAATTTTTTTATACAGAGGTGAATTATGCAGGAGCAGATCAAAGAATTGCGGAAGCAGATGATGGACGCCATGGGCGAGATCCATTCCAAGGATGATCTTGCGGCGTTCTGGCAGAACTACCTTGGCAAAAACGGTCAGGTAGCCGGACTGATGAAGAACCTTCGCAGCGTTTCCAAGGAAGAGCGCCCTACGATGGGTAAGCTGATCAATGAACTGAAGGCGGAGACCGAGGTCTATTATCAGAAGGCCAGAGAGAAGATGGAAGAGGCCGAGCTGGCCGCCAGAGACAAGAAGGAGCAGATCGATATCACCATGCCCGCCAAAAAGGTGAAGGCAGGCAATCTCCATCCCCTGACTCTGACCCGGAATGAGATGGTGAACGTCTTTGCCGGCATGGGCTTTGAAATTTATGACGGCGCCGAGATCGAGGACGATGACCACAACTTCACCAGGCTCAACGTCCCCAAGAACCATCCCTCCAGGGATATGCAGGACACCTTCTATATCACAGAAGACATTCTGCTTCGTACACAGACGTCCACCGGCCAGATCCGCTACATGGACGCCAACAAGCCCCCCATCAAGATGCTGTCTCCCGGCCGTGTTTTCAGGTCTGACTCCGATGCGACCCATTCTCCCATGTTCTCCCAGATGGAAGGCCTGGTGGTGGACAAGCACATCACCCTGGGCGATCTGCAGGGCATGCTGGAGAAATTCTGCCAGCAGATCTTCGGGGAGAGCGTCAGGACAAGGCTTCGTCCCTCCTATTTCCCTTTCACAGAGCCCTCTGTGGAAATTGACGTGTCCTGCTTCAAGTGCGGCGGCAAGGGCTGCAGCCTCTGCAAGGGCACAGGCTGGATCGAGATCCTGGGCGGCGGCGTTGTCCACCACAAGGTCCTGGCCAACTGCGGCATTGACCCCAGCGTATATTCCGGCTTTGCCTTCGGCATCGGCATTGAGCGTGTCGCCATGCTCAAATACGGAATCAACAACATTGGCCTGCTGACCCAGAACGATCTTCGTTTCCTCAAGCAGTTCAGAGAAGTCTAAGGAGGTGTCCGACCATGAAAGTACCTTTCAGCTGGCTGAAAGAATATGTAGATATTGATATCAGTGCCCAGGAGCTGCAGGACAAGCTGTTCTCCTGCGGATTTGAAGTGGAAGAGCTGATCGACCTTTCCGCAGGCATCGACCGTGTCGTTGTCGGCGAAGTCACCGAGTGCGTTCCCCAGGAGGGCACCCATCTCTTCCTATGCAAGATCGACGCCGGCCCCTTCGGCAAGGACATCGAGATCAGCACCGGCGCCCCCAACGTATACAAGGGAATGAAGACTGCAGCAGCCCTGGATGATTCCATGCTGCCCGGCGGTATCCATATCAAGGCCCGCAAGATGCAGGGCCACATGTCCTACGGCATGCTCTGCTCCGGCGAAGAGCTCCAGCTCAACGATGACCTCTATCCCGGATCAGAGGTCTACGGCCTGATCGACCTGCCCGCTGACTCCGTCAACGGCACTCCCATCCAGGACGTTGTAGGTCTCAGAGATTATATCTTTGACATCGCCCTGACCGCCAACCGGCCCGACTGCAACTCCGTTCTGGGTATCGCCAGAGAAGTGGCGGCCATTCTGGACAAGCCCCTGAAGATGCCTGCCACCGACTATACCGCTTCGGATTATGTATTCGAGGGCTTCAAGGTTTCCGTTACGGCGCCCGAGTTCTGCCCCCGCTATACAGCCCACGGCGTTCACAACATCCGCTATACCCAGTCTCCCCAGTGGATGAAGCGCTATCTGGCCCTCTGCGGCCTCCGTTCCATCAGCTGCATCGTGGATATCACCAACTTTGTCATGCTGGAGATGGGACAGCCCATGCACGCCTTCGACCTGGATCAGCTGGAATCCAGCCAGATCATTGTCAGAAGAGCAGCGCAGGGTGAAACGATCGTGACCCTGGACGGCAAGGAATTTACCCTGAGCCCTGAGAACCTGGTCATCTGTGACGGCACAAAGCCTGAGTGCCTGGCCGGCATTATGGGCGGCAAGTCCTCCGGTATTACCGAGGCCTCCAAGGAACTCCTTCTGGAATGCGCCAAGTTTGAGCGTGACAACATCCGCAAGACCTCCAGAGCCCTGGGCCAGAGCACGGATTCCTCCTCTCATTATGAAAGAGGCGTTTCCGAATATACCGTAGAGCTGGGCATGGCCAGAGCCCTGCACCTGATCCAGGCGCTGGACTGCGGCGAGATCTCTTCCTCCCACTTTGATATTAAGAACGCGGAAGACTTCACAGGCTCTGTGATGGAAGCCGGCCATACCTTCCAGGGAACCCTGAGCGGCATCAACAAGATCCTGGGCATCGAGGTGCCTGCAGATACCGTGCTGGATATCCTGCGCCGCCTGTCCTTCAAGGTGGTCCGGGACGGCGATAATCTCCAGGTAACGGCCCCCGCCTATCGCGAAGACATTGAGATCGGCGATCCCGACCTGGCGGAAGAGGTCATCCGTGAGTATGGCTATGACCATATCGTGCCCACCTTCGTACAGGATGCGACCGTCACCTCCGGCGGTCTGAATCCTGATCAGGCCAGAAGAGAGAAGCTGAAAAAGTGCATGTGCGCCGAAGGCTTCAATGAGATCCAGACCCTGTCCTTCTATTCCGACGCGGATCTGGACGCCCTCCACATCGCCGAGGACGCCCCGGAAAGAAAGGTCATCCGGATCATGAATCCCATTACGGACCGTCTCTCCATCATGCGGACCACCATGGCTCCCTCCATGCTGACCACTGTTGTGGACAATATCAAGTTCGGCAACCTGGAAGGCCGCATTTTCGAGCTGGAGAATGTCTATATTCCCAGACAGCTCCCTGTGACAGAGCTTCCCGATGAGGTCCCTCATCTGGGCTTTGCCGTATTCGGCAAGGACGAGGATTTCTTCACCGCCAAGGGCGCTGTGGAAGGTCTGGCAGATGAATTCGGCCTGACCTTCACCTATGAGAGAGCCCAGGACGTTCCCTTCCTCCATCCCGGCATTTCCGCCTATATTCTCTGCGAAGGAGAAAGGATCGGCTATGTAGGCAAGCTGTCCAACCTGGTCACCTCCGAGCTTAAGCTCCCCAAGGACTCCAGAGACAGCCACCAGATCTTCCTTGGCGAGATCGATTACCGGAAGCTTTCTTCCCATGTGAAGACCTTCCAGTATGTCCCGGTCTCCGAGTTCCCTGTGGTGGAAAGAGACCTGGCCCTGATCGCGGATGAACAGGTCGCCTGCGCCGAGATCGAGACAGAGATCAAAAAGGCCTGCAAAAATGTCGAAAAAGCAGAGCTCTTTGACGTATACAGAAGCGCTGCCATCGGCGTTGGCAAGAAGAGTATGGCCTTCAAGATCACCTTCTCACCCGAAGAAAAGGCCCTGTCACCGGAGGATATCAATCGTTTTGTTAAGAAGATCCTTGGTAATTTGAAGTTCCGTCTTGGAATTGAGATGAGATAAGGGTATACTGTTAGGGGTCTGGCCGCAGGTCAGGCCCTTAAACTATGCTTAAAAATACTTTTATTACGGAGGAAATGGAATGGAACGAATCAACGCATGGAACACTTACGATCTGGAGGCACAGAAGGCGTGCAATAGCTTTGCCAAAGACTATATGGCTTTCATGGATCAGAGTAAGACAGAAAGAGAATGCGTGGATTATTTTGTAAATGAAGCGGAAAAGAACGGCTACAGGGAGCTGGGACAGCTGATCCGCGAGGGCGCGGCCCTGCAGGCGGGCGATAAGGTCTACAGCGTCTGGATGGACAAGTCCCTGGTCCTTTTCCGGATCGGAAAAGAGCCCTTTGAAAACGGTCTCAACATCATCGGAGCCCACATCGATTCTCCCAGGCTCGATGTCAAGCAGAATCCCCTCTTTGAGGATACCGGCATTGCCTATCTGGATACCCATTATTACGGCGGCATCAAAAAGTATCAGTATGTGACCATCCCCCTGGCCCTGCACGGCGTCGTGATCAAAAAAAGCGGCGAGACCGTGATCGTGAATATCGGTGAGGATGAAGACGATCCCGTCTTCTTTGTTTCCGACCTGCTTCCTCATCTGGCCCAGGAACAGATGAAAAAGCCTGCCGCCTCCGCCGTTGAGGGCGAAGCCCTGGATCTGATCGTAGGCAGCAAGCCCCTGGTGATCGACGCGGAGACCAAAGCCGGCAGAGAAGGCAAGGAGACTGACGCCAAGGACGCCGTCAAAAAGGCCATCCTGTCGATTCTGGAAATGAATTATGGAATCAGCGAGGAAGATTTTGAATCCGCCGAGCTGGAGATCGTTCCTGCCGGAAGGTCCAGAGAGGCCGGCTTCGACAGAAGCATGATCCTGGCTTACGGGCAGGATGACAGGGCCTGCGCTTATCCCAGCTTCCGGGCTCACCTGGAGCAGGAGGATATTCAGAGGACCAGCGTTGTGCTCCTGGTGGACAAGGAGGAGATCGGCTCCGTGGGCGCCACCGGCATGCAGTCCCGCTATTTTGAGAACGCCCTGGCGGAGGTCATGAATCTGTGCGGCTGCTACAGCGAGCTTGCCCTGCGCAGGACCCTGGCCAATTCCTGCATGCTTTCCAGCGACGTCAGCGCGGCCTTTGATCCCGGCTACAAGTCGGCCTTTGAATCCAAAAACAGCGCCTATTTCGGCAAGGGCCTTTCCTTCAACAAGTTCACAGGCGCCCGGGGCAAATCCGGCTCCAACGATGCCAATGCGGAATATATCGCCCATCTGCGCAGCATCTTTGAGGAAGAAGACGTTGTGACCCAGACCTCCGAGCTGGGCCGGGTCGACGTGGGCGGCGGCGGAACCATCGCCTATATCCTGGCCCTGTATGGAATGAATGTCATTGACTGCGGCGTACCGGTCCTGTCCATGCATTCTCCCTGGGAAGCCATCAGCAAGGCGGATCTGTTTGAAGCACTGAAGGGCTACAAGGCCTTCCTGAAGAAAGCCTCCTTCAGAAATATGTAAGGAATTTTGGAAACTATGACAAATCAGACGGCAGCAGAAGGGAAAGACAATAAGGAAGAGACCCTGGGGCTTCGGACAGCGGATTATTATTTCGATCTGCCGGAAGACCTGATCGCCCAGGATCCCAGCGCCCAGAGAGATATGGCCAGGATGCTGGTCATGGACAAGGAAACGGGACAGCTGGAGCACAGGATCTTCAAGGACATTCTTGAATATCTGGAAGCGGGGGATACCCTGGTACTCAACAATACCAGGGTCATTCCCGCCAGGCTCCTGGGGACCAAGGAAGGGACCGGCGCCCATGTGGAAGTCTTCTTATTAAAAAGAAAGGAAGCGGACATCTGGGAGACACTGGTGAAGCCCGGCAAGAAGCTCCGGCCCGGGGCCAGAGTCGTCTTTGGCGACGGGTCCCTGAAGGCCGAGATCCTGGAGGTGGTGGAGGACGGCAACCGCCTGGTCCGTTTTGAATACCAGGGGATCTTTGAAGAGGTCCTGGACAGACTGGGAGAGATGCCCCTGCCGCCCTATATCCGGAAAAAGCTGGAAAATCCGGAAATGTACCAGACGGTCTACGCAAAATATGACGGATCTGCGGCAGCGCCCACAGCCGGCCTTCATTTTACGACGGAGCTTCTGGATGCTATCCGGGAAAAGGGCGTGCATCTGGCCTTTGTGACCCTTCATGTGGGACTGGGGACCTTCCGGCCCGTCAAGGTGGAGGATGTCAAGAGCCACCATATGCATACCGAATGGTACCAGGTCACGGAGGAAGCGGCCGAGATCATCAACCGGACCCACAGGGAAGGCCACAGAGTGATCTGCGTGGGAACCACCTCCTGCAGGACCATTGAGAGCGCAGCAGGAGAGGACGGCCTTGTCAGAGCCGGCGCCGGGGATACCTCCATTTTTATTTATCCCGGCTATCGCTTTAAGGCCATGGACGCCCTGATCACCAACTTCCATCTGCCGGAGTCTACCCTGGTCATGCTGGTGTCGGCCTTTGCCGGCAGGGAAAAGGTCCTGGCGGCCTATGAGGAGGCCGTACGCCTTCGGTACAGATTTTTCTCCTTTGGAGACGCCTGCTTTTTCCACTAGAGCGGCGCTTAACAGGTTTCACGGTGCAAATTCCCTGCCCATATGATAAAATAAAGTATTAAATCATCAGACAGGGCATGTTTATATATGTTCAATTTTACTTTTAGACCTCGCTTTGAAGATTTTGAAGTCAATCTGGCGGAGATTTTTGCTTTCACAGGGCTTTTCCTCTGGACGGTACAGATCTACTTCCATGATTCGGGCTATATCGACCTGACCGGGGAGCTTCCGCTGAAGCTGATCCGTTATTTTTGCATGCTTCTTTTTCTTGGAGCGATTTTTACAGGTGAAAAACTCTATACGGTCAAACTGGCGGGCGCCCTCTGTGCAGGCGGTGCCTTTCTTATGATGCTTGCCAGAATGAGCGACGACGGCATCAACCTTCTTCAGCTCATGCTGACGGTCCTGGCCGTACGGAATGTATCCTTCCGGAAGACCGCCAAGGCCATGTTCTGGTTCTGCCTGGTCATGATGCTGGTGGTGATCCTGGGAGACAGGGCGGGCCTCATTTATGTGGAGCCCATGCTGGAAGCGAAGAGGATCCGGTATTTCCTCGGTTTCAATTATGTATCCTTCGCGGCCATCAAGTTCTTCAACATTGCGGCCTGCGGTCTTTACGCCTATACCGATCCCCAGTCGGTGGGAAAGGAGTCCAAAGGAAGAATTCATGGAATCCTGTGGTTTTTCCTGATCCTGCTCTTTGGGGCCAACTACTGGTATTACAAAATGACAGATACCAATCTGATCTTTTTCCTGATCTGTATCATGTTCGTTTTGTATATCCTCTGTATCAAATGCAATCTGAACCTGTTTGCAGACAACCTGCTGATCAGGACCCTGGCCACTATCGGCTTTCCCCTGCTCTGCGCATTCACCTACGTGGTGGCAAAGCTTTACGATGAGAGGAATCCGACCTGGGACAGAATCGATGACTGGACCCATACCAGACTCTATCAGATGCATAAGGGAGTGACCCGTTACGGCGTCCACCTGTTCGGGCAGGTCCTGAAGGAAAACGCCAATGCAGCCGATATGAGCAAATATTTTTATATCGACAGCGCTTATATGAAGAACCTTCTCAAATACGGAGTGGTCTATACCGTCCTTTTGATGATCGTCTTCAGCCTGATGTTCCGGGCCGCTGTCCGTGCCGGAGACAGAGTCATGTGTATCTGGCTTTTTTGTGCTGCGGTCTATTCCCTTTTCAACAATAACCTGACTTCTCTGGTCTCCAACTGTTCAGTCCTGTATATCTGGACAGCTGTCAGGATCCTGCGGGACAAAGAAAGACCACTGCCATTTGGACTACAACGAAGGAGACGTTCCCTGCAGGCAGGGAATTTCATAAATGAAAATGAATAAAAAAAACAGTCCCAGCGTAAAGGTGAACTTTATTCTGAGCACAGCCTATCAGGTCATGATTTTTATCCTGCCCCTGATCACAAAGCCTTACTTTTCCCGTGTCCTCAGACCGGAGGGGCTGGGAATCTACAGCTATACACAGTCCTACCAGACCTATTTTTCCATGTTTGCGGCCCTGGGCACCATGGCTTACGGTACCAGAGAGATCGCAAGAGCCAGAGACGATCTGGAGAGACGGACCAGACTTTTCTGGGAAATCGAGCTGATGACCGTAATCACTTCCACGATCTGTCTGGGAGCCTGGATCCTTTTCATTCTCGCCAAGGAGAAGTACAGGATCTACTACATCGTTCTGACCATGGGCATCTTTTCCACCATGTTTGATATTTCCTGGTTCTTCAACGGCCTCGAAGAGTTCAAGTATACGGTGTCCAAGAATGCCTTTTTCAAGATCGTGGGCGTCATCCTCCTTTTTATCTTTGTCAGATCCAGGGAGGACCTTCCCATCTATGCCGGGATCCTGATCGGATCCACCATGCTGGGAAATCTTTCCATGTGGCTTTATGTGAAACGCTTTACTGTGCCGGTGGACTTTAAGACCCTGAACATTAAACCGCATTTTAAAGAGACCCTGATCTACTTTATTCCCTCCATCGCCACCAGTGTCTATACTGTACTGGATAAGACCCTGATCGGTCTGCTGACCCATAACGAGGCCCAGAACGGCTTCTACGAGCAGACCACGGAGATGGTCAACATGATGAAGGCCCTGACCTTTACCTCCCTCAACAATGTTCTGGGGGCCAGGATATCCTACCTGTTTGAGAACAAGCAGTATCAGGAGATCAAGGAAAGGATCCGGCTTTCCATCAACTACATCCTCTATCTGGGCATCGGCATGTGCTTTGGCCTGATGGCTGTGGCTTCCCGTTTTGTCCCCTGGTTCTACGGGCCGGGCTATGACGAAGTCGCCACCATGCTTCAGCTCATGAGCCCCATCGTTGTCGTGATCGGAATCAGCGGCTGCCTGGGGACCCAGTACTTTACGCCCTCCGGGAAGAGAAAGCTTTCCGCCAGGTTTATCATCGCCGGCGCCTGCATCAATCTGGTCCTGAATCTGATCCTGATTCCCAGATTTCTGGGAAACGGCGCCATTGCCGCTTCTCTGGCCGCAGAGCTTTTGATCACATCCCTCTATCTGCGCCACTGTGACGGCTATCTGACCCTTTCCATCCTCTGGAAGGACGGATGGAAGAAACTGGCGGCCGGTCTTGTGATGATGGGAGGCATCTTCCTGGTCGATCCCCTGATCGGATCAAACAAGCTGGCGGTCCTCATCGAAGTCCCCCTGGGGGTACTGATCTACTTTGGTATGACCTTCCTTCTCAGGGACCAGTTCCTTCTGGATTTCATCCTTGGCAGAATGCTGAAGGGGATCCTGGGAAAACTGCGCAGAAAGAAATCATAAACTCGCGGCAAACGGTAATTATATCAATCGTATGGAAGGGAATGGGTTTTTGATCCCTTCCGGAAAGGAGGCTGTTCTATGTTCAAAAGGAATCTGTGTATGCTTCTCAGCATGATCCTGGCTTTTGGCTCCTGCCTGGCCCTTGTTCCGGCAGATGTACAGGCTAAAAACAATCAGGATGTGGAAGCTGCCCAGACAGAGGGCTTTGCCCTGGATGAAAGGGAGACCAAGACAGGCAAGCTCAAGCTTACGGCAGCGGATGATGAGATCGATAACGGAGAAGCGGAGTCATATCTGGCCTCCGAGTATGTCTACGCAGATTATAAATATGTAGACGAGATGGACAAGGATTCCTGTTATTACTACAGCCATATGTCCGAGAAGCAGCAGGGAATCTATGCGGCCTTTCTGAATGCCGCCCAGGATGGAACGGATGTGACCGTCTACCATTTCGCCGACAAGGACGGTGACGGCTATACCATGACCAGCGAAGAAGTCACGGATACCTATCAGGGCTTCCTCTTTGATCATCCGGAATGCTGGTGGATGGGCCTTCGTTATCTCTTCTCCAGGACCAAAAATGCAGACGGAGAATATGACAACGACTTTGTCACAGGCGTCAGACTTTACCAGGCCTATGAGTCCGAGGACGAATGGAAGACAGACATGAACCAGGTGGAAGAAGCCGCCAAGGCCTATCTGGAGGCAGTGGATTCCGACGCCCCCGAGGCAGTCATTGCTCTGGAGCTTCATGACAGGCTGCTGGATCAGGTCTCCTATGACAATACGGCCGATAAGTACAGCAACAGTCACAACGCCTTCGGCGCCCTGGTTTCCGGCAGCGCTGTCTGTGACGGCTATGCCCTGGGCCTTAAGTATGTGCTCCGCAAGGCAGGGATCAACAGTACCATTATTCCCGGCACCGTCAAGACCGGCAAGCATGCCTGGATCGTGGTCCGCCTGGGCGGCAGCTGGTACGAGTGTGATCCTACCTGGAACGATCAGAATGATTACGATGAGCAGCACCTCTATTACAATCTGACCACCGACGAGCTGACGACCAACGCCAAAGCCTCCGTCAAGCATACAAGAGAGTTTGAGGGATTTACTTCCGAGCTGCCTGTGGCTGAAGGAACCCACTTTACCTATGCCTATATGTGCGAAGGCCTGAGCCTGGCTGAGAAGCCTTCGGACTACAAGTATATGAAGAATACCAACCTTTCTTCTTCCTGCGAGCTGGCCTGCTACGGGGAAGAGACCGATGACCAGTGGGTATTCAAGCCCGTGGATCTGGAAGAAAAGGCCCTTTCCAATGTATGGAGAGTGAAGGGAATCGTCCCTGACGGCCTCAAGCTCCACAGAGACTGGAATGCCGAGAAGGGCAATTTCGTGGTGGAGCGCAAGGAAGGAAGCAGCGGAACCTACGAGATCGGCGCGGTCATCATCTTCGACAACGGCCTGACCTCCGAGCCTACCTATGAGCTTACCGTTAAGACGGCCGGCAGCGGCAGTGAAGAAGGCGGCGGCGAAGGCGGCGGCGAAGAAGGCGGCGAAGAAGGCGGCAGCACCCAGGATCCTGACGACGGAAAAGAGACCGAAGCCAAGAAGGGAAGCCTTGTAAAGAAGAAGGGAGATACCTACTGCAGGACAGAAGACGGCGAATATCTGACCGGCTTCCAGGAAGTAGACGGCAATCTCTACTATTTCGACCCTGACACCAAAAAGATGGTAGTGGGCTGGAATACCATCGACAATGAAAAATACTACATGGGCAAGTCCAACGGCGTCGTCCGCAGGGGCATGAAGAAGATCGATGAGAAATTCTACTACTTCCATCCCGAGACCGGCGTAATGCAGAAGGGCTACCAGAAGATCAACGGATATACCTATTACTTCAGCAAGAAGACGGGCATCAGAGCGACCAAATGGCAGACCATCGGCGACGGCAAGGCCTATTTCGGCTCCATCGGCCGTATGTGGACCGGCTTCAAGAACATCGGCAATTACCGTTATTATCTGGATCCTGAAACTGGCCTGCGCCATGTCGGCTTTACCGAGGTGGACGGCAATACCTACTACATGAACAAGTACGGACGGATCCAGACCGGCCTCCAGACGATTGACGGCAGCAGGTATTACTTCAGCTCTTCAGGAAAGATGCAGACAGGCTGGAAGACCATTAACGGAAAGAAATACTACTTCTATAAAAAGGGTGCCCGTAAGGGAAAAGCTGCTACAGGCACCGCCAAGATCGGAGACACCTGGTATACGTTCAGCTCCAAGGGCGTATATCGGAAGAAAGGAAAATAAACTATGAAAACAGCAGACCGATATGCGTACGATGAAAAGAATTACATCCGCGAAGTCAGCCTTATGGATCTCTTCCGTGAAGTACGGAAAAAATGGATCATGATCCTGATCGCCGCGGCGGTCCTTGCGGTCCTGGCGGCAGGCTACAGCGTTGTCAAGAACAAGAGAAGACAGGCTTCCATGGATGAATCCTACAAGAAGTATGAAGAGGCCATGGTCACCTACAATACCCAGCTGGACACCCTGCAGAAGCAGTCCAGGATCATCCAGGCCCAGGTGGACGATTCCAATGTATATGCGGAAAAATCCATCCTGATGAATCTGGATCCCTATCATGTGTCCATGTCGGAGGCCATTCTGACCCTTACCTATGACGACCTTCAGAATATGACGGATTCCGTCAACGGCAATACCGGCGCCTATAAGGCCCAGCAGGCCTATTCTCTGATGCTGGCCTACAGCTCCTACATTACAGAGACCATTCCCATGGATTCTCTGGCCGAGGAGATGGGCGTTGACGAGACCTATCTGCGGGAGCTGATCAAAGTGACCAATTCCCTCTATACCCAGTCTCAGGTCATGAACCTGATCGTGTATGGCAAAGATACGGCCATGAGCGAAAAAATCCTGACCTATATCCTGGACAACATGGACGGGGTGGAAAAGAAACTGGAGAAGAAGTACGGGACCCATGAAGTGACAGTGCTGAGCCAGTCCAGCAAGCAGCACGTCGACCTTGCTTTAAAGGACACTCAGAACCAGGTCACAACGAACCAGACCAACCTGATCAAGAACCTGACCAGCGTCCAGACCTCCATCGCGGCTCTGGACAAGCCCTCCTATACAGCCCCCTATACCACCACGACCCTGATCAAGCAGGCGCTTACCATGGCCGTTTTCGGTATGATCGGCGGCGCTGTTCTGATGGTGCTGTATCTGTCCGTCATGATCATGCATGGCGGCGCTCTCCTTTCTGCGGAGGAGCTGAGCCGGAAATTCGGCTTCAAGTGCCTGGGCAGGCCCGGCAGAGCCAAGGACCAGTACAGACTGATCTGCGCCAAGATCGAAAACTATCTGAAGAACCGGAATCCCGAAGGAACCGGCAGAGTCCTCTTTGTCAGCACCCTGGAAAACAAGCGGGCTGCCGGCGTTGTCAAGGAGCTCCGCAAGTGTGAGGGCAGCGGTCTGATTTTTGACCTGGCCTCCACGGTTACCGCCAGACCTGATTCCATCCGGAAAATCGCAGATTATGACGCCTGCGTTCTCCTGGAAGAGGTGAATGTATCCAAATATGAGGATATCGTCAAACTGATCGAGATCATCGGAGACGCCGATAAGGCGCTGATCGGAACGGTCATTCTCGGAGCATAAATCCAGGCCATTCCAAAAAAATAAGACCTGCGGCATGGCCGCAGGTCTTATGCTTGAGGATGTGTTTTTCAGGATTTTCGAAAGAGCTGGTCGGGCAGACGGCCGATCAGGATATAGGCCCCGATCCCTACGATGATGCCGGCAGCCATACCGGAGAAGATCAGCATGGGGAAATAAAGGAAGATCCTGGAATTGGATACGGCAAAGGCTGCCACTGCCAACTGGCCCAGATTGTGGAATACGCCGCCGGCAAGACTGACGCCCAGCACAGAGAAGAGCTTGGACTTCCAGCACAGGTACATGATCAGGAAGGAGCAGAGGCTTCCTGCCAGGGAGTAGAGCATGCCGAAAAGTCCTGAAAAGAGGAGACCTGCCATGAGGACCCTGACCACGTTGATGGTAATGGCGTAGGAGGGACTCATACGGTAGAGGGCTACGATCACGACCAGGTTGGCCAGGCCCAGCTTGACGCCGGGGATCCCGGGATTAAAGGGAAGGATCATTTCTATATAAGAAAAGATCAGGGCCAGTGCGGCCAGCATGGCGCTCAGGGTGATCCGCCGGGCGGACCATCCGCTTTCTTTATTGGACGACTGCGTCGACTGCATCATCGGCGTCCTCACCTCCTTCGATCTCAATAATGACATAGTTGGGGAGACAGACGATCAGCTGGCCGGGAGCAGTGATGGTCCCTTCGTTAACGCAGATCTGATTGTGGCAGGTAGAAGAGGTCATGGTCACGCCCTTGTCCTTGATGGTGACAAGGTTATGACGCTGTCCGTTGTCGATCTCGATGACCTGGTCCTTGTCCAGCGGATATCTGCCATATTCCTGGCCATCCACACTTATGACGACTTCTCTTCCAGGCGAAGAAGAGGCCCGCAGGGTAAGAAAGAGCATGGCCAGGCCGAAAACCAGAAATACGATAAATAATATGATATCTGCTTTTCTGATGATTTTTAACATGGAATTTCCTGTATAATAAATCCGGAGGTTTCTGAAGCTACGGTTCTCATTATAGCACAGACAGATCGTTCTGACCAAAGAAACCTCTGCCTTGAGAAAGCGGAAAGGAATACACCTATATATGAATTTTGCAGTCATCTTATCAGGCGGCGTCGGTTCCAGGATGAACCGGCCCGACTGTCCCAAACAGTATATTGAAGTACTGGGGAAGCCTGTTATTGCCTATACCCTGGAGACCTTCCAGGCAAATCCTGACGTGGACAGGATCGTGATCGTAGCGGCGCCCCAGTGGAGAAGCGATATTGACGGCTGGCTTGCCCAGTATGGGATCGGGAAGTTCACCTGCTATGCCGACCCCGGCGAATCCAGGCAGGAGTCCTTCCTGAGCGGACTGGAGGCCTGTATGGCCCTGTCCAAAGACCCCGGGGACCGGGTCATCATCCATGAAGCGGTCCGCCCTCTGGTGACGGGAAAGCTGATTTCAGCCTGCCTTGCCCAGATCGATGAATACGAAGGCTGTATGCCCATCATCCCGATGAATGATACCATCTATCAGAGCACGGACGGAGAGAATCTGACGGGACTGGCGGACAGGAGTATCCTCTACTGCGGCCAGAGTCCGGAAGCCTTTCTTCTGTGGAAATTTACCCAGGTCAACCGGGACACCGATCTCCAGGAGCTCAAGAAGATCCGGGGAGCCAGTGAGCTGGCCTACAAAAAGGGCGTCAAAATGCATCTGATCCCGGGAGAGCAGAACAATTTCAAAATCACCTATGAGCCGGATCTGGACAGATTCCAGAAGCTGATCGAGAACAGGAAATGACTGAGCTTGTGCCGGCTGCAAGAGCGCAGGGGAGCCCTTTTATGAGGCTCCCCTGTTTCATGTTACAGTAAAAAATGCCTGTTTTCCGATCCTTTACTTGGAGCCACGCCGACACCGCAAGGCAGATGCCGTTTGACTTTAGCGCAAAAAAAGAGCAGTTCTTTCGAACTGCTCTCAGGTATGGAACCTACGGGGATCGAACCCATGACCTCCCGCACGTCAAGCGGACGCTCATCCCAGCTGAGCTAAGGTTCCATATGACTGCCGGTCTTACCGACAAAAGATATTATAGCGGATTCAGGGAAAAGGGGCAACAGTTTTTTTTATTTCTATTGTCAGTCTTTTTGAATCCGAAATAACCATTTGGTATAAATGGAACGGACGGGGATCGAACCCGTGACCTCTCGCGTGTGAGGCGAACGCTCATCCCAGCTGAGCTACCGTTCCGTGAGATGCGGAAGATGGGACTTGAACCCACACGCTGTAACCAGCACAAGATCCTTAGTCTTGCTCGTCTGCCAATTCCGACACTTCCGCTGACTGCTTTTCCTTTCAATAAAAAGGATGCAGGAGATGGGACTTGAACCCACACTGTGTTGCCACAACAGGCACCTGAAGCCTGCGCGTCTGCCAATTCCGCCACTCCTGCACGCAAGTGTTATTATATGGCGCTCCTCCCCGAATGTCAACAGAAAAATAAGACTGAATATTTAACCTGATAATATAAAAGTGAGAATCAAAATCCCGAACAAAATGCGGCGTCCAAATATGTGGAAGTCCCTTTTTCTGGTATAGTAATGATAAGAGAAGATATGCACGACCTGCATGAACCTGTCATAATGAAAGAGGTAGGTTCAGGGCTCAACGACAGGCGCAGGAAGCTGCAGGAACTGATCGTCATGGTGCTGGACCACAAGGTCTCAAGAGTATTCGTGACATATAAGGACAGACTGACAAGATTCGGGTTCCACTATCTGGAAGCGATCTTCAATTATGAAGGAGTCCCGATCATTGCCATCAGGGATGAGGCTCATGAAAAAACAGTCCAGGAAGAACTGGTCGAAGATATGATGTCTCTCATTGCCAATAGCCAGAAGAGGACAGGGATTTAAAGACTATATAGCATAAAAACATTGTGTTC
>CAMNJZ010000016.1 GCA_946541955.1 uncultured Lachnospiraceae bacterium
CCGGCGGGAAAGAGATTATTATTGAAATTGAAGTCTTTTTGCCCGGGTTCTGCGCAAAATTTATGCAAGATAGTAAAACCTGAAATTTCCCGTGGATTTTTTTGAAATGGGATATTATAATCAGACAGATTGAGGTTTGGCATAATTATGCATTTTTCAAACAAATAAGGAGGAAAATAAATGCCCAAGAGGACAGACATCCACAAAGTAATGATCATCGGTTCGGGTCCTATCATTATTGGTCAGGCATGTGAGTTCGACTATTCCGGCACCCAGGCCTGCAAGGCCCTGCGGAGTCTGGGATATGAGATCGTTCTGGTCAACTCCAACCCGGCTACGATCATGACGGATCCTGAAATGGCTGACGTTACTTACATTGAGCCTTTGAATGTGGAAAGACTGGAGAAGATCATCGCAAAGGAAAGACCCGATGCCCTGCTTCCCAATCTGGGCGGACAGTCCGGACTGAACCTGAGCGCCGAGCTCAGCAAGGCCGGCATCCTCGACAAATATAATGTGAAGGTCATCGGCGTGCAGGTCGACGCCATTGAGCGCGGCGAGGACCGGATCGAATTCAAGGAGACCATGGATTCCATCGGCGTGGAAATGGCCCGCAGCCAGGTCGCCTACAGCGTAGACGAAGCCCTGGGCATCGCCGACAAACTGGGCTATCCTGTGGTCCTGCGTCCCGCCTATACCATGGGCGGCGAAGGCGGCGGCCTTGTCTACAACAGGGACGAGCTTAAGACAGTCTGCGCCCGCGGCCTGCAGGCTTCCCTGGTGGGCCAGGTCCTGGTGGAAGAATCCGTCATGGGCTGGGAAGAGCTGGAGCTCGAAGTCGTCCGTGACAAGGAAGGCAATATGATCACCGTATGCTTCATCGAGAACGTGGACCCCATGGGCGTCCATACCGGTGATTCCTTCTGTACCGCTCCCATGCTGACCATCTCCCAGGATGTCATGAACAGACTGCAGGAGCAGGCCTATAAGATCGTTGACAAGGTCCAGGTCATCGGCGGCACCAACGTGCAGTTCGCCCACGACCCGGTCAGCGACCGTATCATCGTTATTGAAATCAACCCCCGTACCTCCCGTTCCTCCGCCCTGGCCTCCAAGGCCACAGGCTTCCCCATCGCCCTGGTATCCGCCATGCTGGCTTCCGGCCTGACCCTGAAGGAAATCCCCTGCGGCAAGTACGGCACCCTGGACAAGTATTATCCCGACGGCGACTATGTTGTGGTCAAGTTCGCCCGCTGGGCCTTTGAGAAGTTCAAGGGCGTACAGGACAAGCTGGGCACCCAGATGCGGGCTGTCGGCGAAGTCATGTCCATCGGCAAGACCTACAAGGAAGCCTTCCAGAAGGCCATCCGGTCCCTGG
Source organism: uncultured Lachnospiraceae bacterium (assembly GCA_946541955.1). Taxonomy (GTDB): domain Bacteria; phylum Bacillota; class Clostridia; order Lachnospirales; family Lachnospiraceae; genus CAG-791. The sequence continues at coordinate 1,379 of CAMNJZ010000016.1, forward strand.
AAAAGGACCGCTACGGCCTGGGCCATGTCAAGGGCTTTGACCAGATGACCAAAAAGGAACTGCTCCGCCTGCTCATGTATCCTACCAGCGAGCGTCAGTTCATCATGTATGAAGCCCTCAGAAAGGGCGCTACCGTAGAGGAGCTCCATGATCTGACCAAAATCAAGCGCTACTTCATCGAGCAGATGAAGGAGCTGGTGGACGAGGAAGAAGCCATCATTGCCTGCAGGGGAAAAGACCTTCCCGACCAGATGCTGATCCAGGCCAAGAAGGACGGCTTCTCCGACAAGTACCTGGCCCAGATCCTGGAGACAGAGGAAGAGAAGATCCGCAATCACAGGATCGCTCTGGGCGTAGAGGAAGCCTGGGACAGAGTCCATGTATCCGGCACCCAGGACAGCGCCTACTATTATTCCACCTACAACGGCGAGGACCACGACAAGGTCAGCGAGGACAAGCCCAAGGTCATGATCCTGGGCGGCGGCCCCAACCGCATCGGCCAGGGCATCGAGTTCGACTACTGCTGCGTCCATGCAGCCCTGTCCCTCAAGAAGCTGGGCTTTGAGACCATCATCGTCAACTGCAATCCGGAGACTGTCTCCACCGACTACGATACCTCCGACAAGCTTTACTTTGAGCCTCTGACCCTGGAGGACGTCCTGTCCATCTATAAGAAGGAAAAGCCCGTGGGCGTCATCGCCCAGTTCGGCGGGCAGACCCCTCTGAACCTGGCCTCCGAGCTGGAAAAGAACGGAGTCAGGATCCTGGGCACCTCCCCGGCCGTCATCGACCTGGCCGAGGACCGCGACCAGTTCCGCATGATGATGGACAAGCTGGGCATCCCCATGCCCGAGTCCGGCATGGCCACCACCGTCGAGGAGGCCATCGAAATCGCAAACCGCATCACCTATCCTGTTATGGTCCGTCCTTCCTACGTTCTGGGCGGCCGCGGCATGGAGGTGGTCTTTGACAACGAGCACATGGTCGACTACATGAATGCGGCTGTCGGCGTGACCCCCGACCGTCCCATCCTCATCGACCGCTTCCTCCACAACGCCCTGGAGTGCGAGGCGGACGCCATCTCAGACGGCACCCACGCCTTCGTACCCGCCGTGATGGAGCATATCGAGCTGGCAGGCATCCATTCCGGTGACTCTGCCTGCATCATTCCTTCCCGCCATATCTCCGCCGAGAACCTGGAGACCATCAAGGAGTACACCAGGAAGATCGCGGAGGAAATGCATGTCGTCGGCCTGATGAACATGCAGTACGCCATCGAGGACGGCGTGGTCTTTGTGCTGGAAGCCAACCCCAGAGCCTCCCGTACGGTGCCGCTGGTCTCCAAGGTCTGCAACATCCGTATGGTGCCCATTGCGACAGACATCATTACCGCCGAGCTGACAGGCCGCAAGTCCCCTGTTCCGGACCTCAAAGAACAGGATATCCCCTACTACGGGGTCAAGGAAGCGGTCTTCCCCTTCAAGATGTTCCAGGAAGTCGACCCTCTGCTGGGACCCGAAATGCGGTCCACCGGCGAAGTCCTGGGTCTGGCCACCACCACCGGCGAAGCCTTCTACAAGGCCCAGGAGGCGGCAGGCTCCAAGCTTCCTACCTCCGGTTCTGTCCTGATCACGGTCAACCGCAAGGATAAGGCGGATGTCCTCCAGGCAGCCAGGACCTTCTATGAAGACGGCTTCAAGGTCTTTGCCACCAGGCATACGGCCGAGCTCCTCAACGCCGAAGGCATTCCGGCCGAAATGGTCCTCAAGGTCTGGGAGGGACGTCCCAATATCCTGGATATGATCACCAACGGCAGGTTCGACATCATTGTCAACTCCCCTTCCGGCAGCGAGAGCCGCTATGACGACTCCTACATCCGCAAGGCAGCCATCAAGGCCAAGATCCCTTACATGACCACCACGGCGGCAGCCAAGGCAACGGCTGAAGGCATCCATTACATTCTGACCCACGCCGAGAACGAGACCAAGTCTCTGCAGGAGCTACACGCTTCCATCAAGGATAAGAACTGAGCATAGCCCCCGAAGGCGGCTTTGGCATCAGACAGACGACAGGGAACAGGCCGGGAGACCCCGGCCTGTTTTCCTTTTCCCTTTCTTTTTTTTGTGATATCTTATTAAAGTAGCATCTGTATACAGCGCTGACAGGGCGGCAAAGGATCTGCCATGGCAGCCGGAACATAAAGGAGGCAGAACTTTGGACAAGTGTCTGTCGGTCATCATCCCTTCCTATAACGAAGAGCTGATGATCAGGAAAACTGCAGAAACAATAACAGGTATTCTGGAGGAGCATAAGATCCCGGCGGAGCTCCTCTTTATTGACGACGGGTCAAAGGACGCCACCTGGCAGAAGATCCAGGAAGCGGCAAAGGCCCATGACAATGTCCGGGGCATCCATTTTTCCAGGAATTTCGGCAAGGAAGCCGCCATCTACGCCGGCCTTGCCTACGCCGCAGGCGACTGCGCCGTGGTGATCGACTGCGACCTGCAGCATCCCCCGGCCAAGATCGTGGAAATGTACAGGCTCTGGGAGGAGGGGTACGAGGTGATCGAGGCGGTCAAGGCGGACCGGGGGCATGAGTCGCCCTTCCACGCCTTCTGTGCCCATACCTTTTACAGCATCATTTCCTCCGCTACGGGGATCGACATGTCCAGGGCATCGGATTTCAAGCTTCTGGACAGGAAAGCGGTCCTGGCTCTTCTGAATATGCGGGAGAAGAATGCCTTCTTCCGGGCCCTTTCCTCCTGGATCGGCTTTAAGACCACCCAGGTGGAATTTGAAGTCCAGGAAAGGGAGGCGGGAGAATCCAAATGGTCCACCAGATCTCTGATCCGCTATGCCATGACCAATATCACCTCCTTCTCCACGGCCCCCATGCAGATCGTGACGGTCCTGGGCATTCTGATGCTGATCAATGCTTTTGTCTTCGGTACCATCTCACTGATCCAGAAGATCCGGGGAACGGCCCTGGGCGGCTTCACTACGGTGATCCTCCTGCAGCTTTTGACCGGCAGCATCGTGATGATCAGCCTGGGCATCATAGGCTACTATATTTCCAAGATCTACGAGGAGATCAAGGACCGGCCCAGATTCATCGTCTCGGAAGAGTGCGGCAGAAAGGAGAAAGATGCTTAAGAAACTCTTTGACATCACTTTCTGGAAATTTATTCTGGTGGGCGTCATCAATACCCTGGTGGGCACGGCTGTCATGTTCAGCTTCTACAACATCTTCCATTTCAGCTACTGGGTATCCTCCGCCGCCAACTATGTGGTGGGAAGCATTGTATCCTACTTCCTGAACAAGAATTTTACCTTCCGCAACAAATCCAAAGACCCTATGGTCCTTGTCCGTTTTGTCATCAACATTTCGGTCTGCTATCTGCTGGCCTACGGCATCGCGAAGCCTCTGGTCAGGCGGATCCTTTCCTCCGCGAGCGTCAGCGTCCAGGAAAACGGGGCCATGCTGGTGGGTATGTGCCTCTTTGTAGGCCTCAACTACCTGGGCCAGCGCTTCTTTGCCTTCCGGGAAAGGGGGCCTGGGGAGAAATAAGCCGCCGCAGCAGAGCAATTTTTGGCCTCTGCTGTGGCTTTTTTGCTTTGTAAATGCTACAATACTCCCTGTGTGCCGGACATTTGTCCATGCAGGATGGAAAGACCGGCCGCTAAAAACAAAAAAAAGGAAGTCAGAAAACATGAAAAACATCGTCAAAGCCTACAATGAAACCAGTCTGATCCTCCGGATCGTGATCGGCATGATCCTGGGCGCCCTCCTGGGAATCGCCGTCAAGGATCTTTCCATCGTTTCTCTGCTGGGCAACCTTTTTGTCGGCGCCCTCAAGGCTGTTGCACCCCTTCTGGTCTTTGTCCTTGTCATGAGCGCCCTGGCCCAGGGCAGCACCCGGATGGACAGCCGTTTTACCACGGTCATTGTCCTTTACATGCTGTCCACCCTCCTGGCGGCCGTGGTGGCAGTGGTGGGAAGCTTTCTGTTCCCCCAGCCCATGGTCTTTGCCGAGCAGGCTGTGGCGGAATCCGTTCCCCAGTCTGTCAGCGAGGTCCTTCTGAACGTGCTCAACAACATGGTGACCAATCCCCTGAAGGGCATTATGGACGCCAACTATATCGGCATCCTCCTCTGGGCGGTGATTTTCGGTCTGGCCCTCAAGCCCATTGCTTCCCCTGAGACCAAGCGCATGCTCAGGGACGCCTCCGAGACCGTATCCCAGGCGGTCCGCTGGATTATCAACCTGGCTCCCTTTGGTATTTTCGGTCTGGTCTATACGACGGTCTCCACCAACGGCCTGTCCATCTTTACGGATTATGGAAAGCTCCTGGCCCTCCTGGTGGCCTGCATGCTCCTGGTGGCCCTGGTGGTGGATCCTCTGATCGCCTGGATCTATCTGCGCCGCAATCCCTATCCCCTGGTCCTGCGCTGCCTTCGTGAGTCCGGCATCACCGCCTTCTTTACCAGAAGCTCCGCGGCCAATATCCCTGTCAACATGGAGCTTTGCGAGAAGCTTGGCCTGGACGAGGATATGTATTCCGTATCCATTCCCCTGGGCGCCACCATCAACATGGACGGGGCGGCCATCACCATCACTGTCATGACCCTCTGCGCGGCCCATACCCTGGGCATTTCGGTGGATATTCCCTCCGCCTTCATCCTGTCCGTCATGGCGACCCTGGCAGCCTGCGGGGCTTCGGGCGTAGCGGGCGGATCCCTCCTGCTCATTCCCATGGCCTGCTCCCTCTTTGGCATCTCCAATGACGTGGCCATGCAGGTCGTCGGCGTCGGCTTTATCATCGGCGTGGTCCAGGACTCCGTCGAGACCATGATCAACTCCTCGGGCGACGTCATGTTCGCAGCAGTGGCCGAATACCACCAGTGGATCAAGGAAGGCAGAGAAGATGACCTTCCCACCTGGATGGGCGGCAAACGGAAGACAGAAGTATAAAATTTCATATGGATCTATTGAGAAAACCGGCAGAGTCTCTGCCGGTTTTCTTTCCTGGCAATAATGAACAGGGGGAAGGCCCTCCTGTCATGAATTTTTACCAACATCCCACCCCGGGAGGCCCTATTGTTGGAATATTCTACAATAGTCCCGCTTTTTTATTCATGATACAATGAGCCTGAACCAGTGAACCTTGCCAGAGTATCCGCAGACATGGACTGAAAGGAGAACCTATGAGCAACCTTGAAGCAGAACTTCGCGAAAATTCCTATCCCGGCAGAGGCATCGTCATCGGCCGCAGCGCCGACGGCTCCAAAGCGGTCACAGCATATTTCATCATGGGCAGAAGCTCCAACAGCCGCAACCGCGTCTTTGTAGAGGACGGCGAAGGCATCCGCACCCAGGCCTTTGATCCTTCCAAGATGGAAGATCCCAGCCTGATCATTTACGCCCCCGTCAGAGTCCTGGGCAACAAGACCATCGTGACCAACGGCGACCAGACCGATACCATCTATGAGGGTCTTGACAGACAGATGACCTTTGAACAGTCCCTGCGCAGCAGAGAGTTCGAGCCCGACGGCCCCAACTACACCCCCCGCATCAGCGGCGTCATGCACATCGAGAACGGTAAGTACAACTACGCCATGTCCATCTTAAAGAGCGACAATGGAGATCCCTCCTCCTGCCTGCGCTTTACCTTTGCCTTTGAGAATCCCAAGGCAGGCTGCGGCCGCTTCATCCACACCTACGACGGTGACGGCAGCCCCCTTCCCTCCTTCACCGGCGAGCCCACCCCCGTTGATCTGGGCGGCGACTTTACCGCCGACATCGATACCTTCACAAAGAGGGTCTGGGATGCCCTGAACGAAGACAATAAGGTCTCTCTCTTTGTCCGCTTCATCAATATCGAAGACGGCAGCTATGAGACCAGGATCGTAAACAAGAACGTCTGACAGATTAATTAGAAAGGGACCAAAACAAAGATGAATGAATTACAGCTGAAGTACGGTTGCAACCCCAATCAGAAGCCTTCCAGAGTCTACATGGAGGATGGCTCCGACCTTCCCATTACTGTCCTGAACGGCAGACCCGGCTACATCAACCTTCTGGACGCCCTCAACGGCTGGCAGCTGGTCAAAGAGCTCAAGGCCGCCACCGGTCAGGTAGCCGCCACCTCCTTTAAGCATGTTTCTCCCGCCGGCGCAGCCATCGGCCTTCCCCTTTCCGAGGTCGAAGCCAAGATCTACTGGGTCGACGATCTGGGCGAGCTGACCCCCATGGCAGCAGCCTATGCCAGAGCCCGAGGCGCAGACAGAATGTCATCCTTCGGCGATTTCATTTCTCTTTCCGATACCTGCGACGCCTGCACGGCCAGACTGATCGCCAGAGAGGTATCCGACGGCGTGATCGCCCCCGCCTATACCGAGGAAGCCCTGGAAATCCTGAAGGGTAAGAAGAAGGGCAACTACTGCGTCCTCCAGATCGATCCCTCCTATGTCCCCGCTCCCATCGAAAAGAAGCAGGTCTACGGCGTGACCTTTGAACAGGGCCGCAACGAGCTGGTCATCGACGACGCTCTTTTTGCCAACATCGTGACGGAGAACAAGGATCTGCCCAAGGCAGCCAGAGACGATATGGCCATCGCCCTGATCACCCTGAAATATACCCAGTCCAATTCCGTCTGCTTCGTCAAGGGCGGCCAGGCCATCGGCATCGGCGCCGGCCAGCAGTCCAGGATCCACTGCACCAGACTGGCAGGCTCCAAGGCAGACAACTGGTATCTGCGTCAGTGCCCCAAGGTACTGAACCTTCCCTTCAAGGCAGGCATCCGCAGAGCGGACAGAGACAACGCCATCGACCTTTACATCGGCGAGGACTACATGGACGTGCTGGCCGACGGCAAGTGGGAGAATCTCTTCACCGAGAAGCCTTCCGTCTTTACCAGAGAAGAGAAGAGAGCATGGCTGGACGGCAACCAGGACGTGACCCTGGGATCCGACGCCTTCTTCCCCTTCGGCGACAACATTGAGCGCGCCTTCAAGAGCGGCGTCAAGTATGTGGCCCAGCCCGGCGGATCTGTCCGGGATGACAACGTCATCGAGGCCTGCAACAGCCACGACATGGTCATGTGCTTCACCGGCATCCGTCTCTTCCACCACTGATCCTGCAGGGGTCACCATTAAGATCCGAAAGCCAGGCCCGGCATCGCTGCCGGGCCTTATTCTGTCTTTATAAGGGACCTGTATAAAGCTTTCTGCCAGGTTTGACCTTCGCCTGTTATCGTGATACAATCCGATTGTTTAAGTATGTTTTTTGTGAGGTAAATACAGGATGCGGATCGGTACAGGATATGATGTCCACCGGCTGGTGGAGGGCAGAAAGCTGATTCTTGGAGGGGTGGAGATCCCCTATGAAAAGGGCCTTTTGGGTCATTCGGACGCGGACGTTCTGGCCCACGCCATTATGGACGCCCTGCTGGGAGCGGCGGCCCTGGGAGACATCGGCAAGTTCTTCCCGGATTCCGATCCCCGCTATAAGGGGGCGGATTCTTTGAAGCTGATGGAGGAGGTGCGGGAGATCCTCCTGGACCACCACTATCTGATCGGCAACGTGGACGCCACCATTGTGGCCCAGGCCCCAAAGATGCGGCCCTATATCGACAGCATGCGCCGGAACATTGCCAGAGCCCTGGCAGTGGAAGAGGACCAGGTCAGCGTCAAGGCGACCACCGAGGAAAGACTGGGCTTTACCGGAAGCGGAGAGGGCATCGCCGTCCAGGCCGTGGCCCTGATCGCCTCCCCCATGGATCTGGAAGCCTCCAATCCCATGGGATGCGCCGGCTGTCCCGGCAGAGCCTGAGGCATCCAGGAACTTTGATCCAAGTATCATATATATAAGGGAGAGACACCACTTATGAGCATTCAGATTTTCAACACACTCAGCAGATCCAAAGAGGAATTCAAGCCCATCGTACCCGGCGAAGTCAGGATGTATGTCTGCGGCCCCACTGTTTATAACCTGATCCATATCGGCAACGCCCGTCCCATGATCGTATTTGATACAGTCCGCCGCTATTTTGAATACAGGGGCTACAAGGTCAACTACGTTTCCAACTTCACGGACGTGGATGACAAGATCATCAAGAAGGCCAACGAAGAGGGCGTAGAGGCGGACGTGATTTCCGAGCGCTACATCGAGGAGTGCAAGAAGGATATGGCCAGCCTCAATGTGAGACCTGCCACCACCCATCCCCAGGCCACCAAAGAGATCGACGGCATGATCGAAATGATCCAGACCCTGATCGATAAGAACTACGGCTATGTCGCAGAGGACGGCACGGTCTATTACAGGACCCGTATGTTCCCCGGCTACGGCAAGCTCTCCCATAAGAACATCGACGACCTCCGGGGCGGCAACCGTGAGCTCAAGGTCACCGGTGAGGAGCAGAAGGAAGATCCCCTGGATTTCGTCCTCTGGAAGCCCAAAAAGGAAGGCGAGCCCTACTGGAACTGCCCCTGGTGCAAGGGCCGTCCCGGCTGGCACATCGAATGCTCCGTCATGAGCAGAAAATATCTGGGCGAGACCATCGACATTCACGCAGGCGGCGAAGACCTGGTCTTCCCCCATCATGAGAATGAGATCGCCCAGTCTGAAGCCGCCAGCGGCAAGCCCTTTGCCAACTACTGGATGCACAACGCCTTCCTCAACATCGACAACCGCAAGATGAGCAAGTCCCTGGGCAACTTCTTTACCGTCCGGGACATCCTGGACCAGTATGACGGCCAGGTGGTCCGCTACTTCATGCAGACCGTCCACTACAGAAGCCCCCTGAACTTCAGCAAGGAGCTGATGGAATCCGCCAGGGTATCCTATGAGAGGATCGTCAACTGCGCCGAGAACCTGACCTTCCTGGAAGGCAGGGCGGCGGCAGAGGGCCTTTCCGGTGAGGAAAAGGAACTGCTGGCCCAGGCGGACGCTTACCGCGTTCAGTTCGAAGAGGCCATGGACGATGACTTCAACACCGCCAACGCCCTTTCCGCCATCTTTGAGCTGGTGACCTTCATCAACTCCCATGCAGACGGAAAGGCCTCCAAAGACCTTCTTCTTGCCTTCCATAAGGAGCTGGCTGCCCTGACCGATATCTGCGGCCTGACCCTGGAGCGGAAGAACGATCTGGAAGAAGACGAAGTGGCTTATATCGAAGCCAAGATCGCAGAGCGCAAGGCCGCCAAGAAGGCAAAAGACTTTGCAAAGGCGGATGCGATCCGTGCAGAACTGAAGGAAAAGGGCATCATTCTGGAGGATACCAGAGAAGGAGTGAAATGGAAGAAAGCCTGAGGCAGCAGATTCTTACAGCTTTCCCCCATAAGCCCACAGATATCAGGACCTATTCCCCCATGGCCTTTGCCTTTTTGGGGGATGCGGTCTATTCCCTGGTCATCCGGACCATTGTGATCTCAAAAGGAAACAGACAGGCAGAGAAGCTTCATAATGAAACTTCTCTGCTTGTTCGTGCATCGGCCCAGGCTGCCATCGGCGAGGCCATCCAGGACCTTCTGACCGAGGAGGAGAGGACCGTCTATAAGAGGGGAAAGAACGCCAACACCGCCCACCATACCAGGAGCGCCTCCCACGAGGACTATCAGAAGGCCACGGGCCTGGAGAGTCTGTGCGGCTATCTCTATCTCCAGGACCAGACGGACAGACTCCTTATGCTTTTGCAGGAGGGTATGGCCAGGACCGGAAAGATGAGGAAAGTATGAGCAAACAGGAACAGAACAACGGATACAGAAAAAAGGGCGTAAAGGCCCGCAGAGAAGAAGAGAGAATGGCTTATAAGGCGGACCGCTATGCAAAGCGGCATGAAGGCCAGGAAGCCTATGAGGACAAAAGAAGCGCCCGGTCCGAAAACGAGATAAAGGCCAGAAAGGCGGCCGTGGACAGGATCACGGACGCAGAGGTGACCCCTTCCGAGAACGAGACCCGGATCGAGGGCCGCAACGCCGTCATCGAGGCCTTCCGCTCCGGCAGGACCGTGGACCGCCTCTATATGCTGGACGGCTCCCAGGAGGGGGCCATGATGACCATCCGCCGGGAGGCCAAAAAGCACGGGACCGCGGTCAAATATGTGACCAGGCAGCGGCTGGACCAGATCTCCGAGACCGGCGCCCATCAGGGGGTCATTGCCATTCTGGCGGCCTATCATTACGGCGAGATCGACGATCTCTTTGACAGGGCCAGGGAAAAGGGAGAGGATCCCTTCTTTATTTTACTGGACAACATTGAGGATCCCCACAACCTGGGGGCCATCATCCGGACGGCCAACGTAGCCGGGGCCCATGGGGTCATTATTCCCAAGGACCGGGCGGTGGGGCTGACGGCCACCGTGGCCAAGGCTTCGGCAGGCGCCCTCAACTTCACCCCTGTGGTCAAGGTCACCAACATGGGCAGGACCATTGAAGAGCTCAAGGAAAGAGGCATGTGGTTCGTCTGCGCGGACATGGACGGGACCCCCATGACAAAGCTGAACATGACCGGCTCCATCGGCCTGGTCATCGGGGCAGAGGGAGACGGCGTCTCCAGGCTGGTCCGGGACAAGTGCGACATGGTGGCTTCCATCCCCATGAAGGGGGAGGTCAACAGCCTCAACGCCTCCGTGGCCGCCGGCGTCCTCTGCTATGAGATCGTACGCCAGAGGGATCTGGGAAAGGCCTGAGGATCCGCAGGAGGACTATGCGTAAAGAAGAATTTGACAGACTTTCGGACGAGGATCTGCTCTCCCTGATCCGGGATGGCGATTCCCAGGCGACCGACTATCTGATCGACAAATATAAGGATCTGGTCCGCATGCGGGCCAGGTCCATGTACATTCTGGGCGGGGACCGGGAGGACCTGATCCAGGAGGGGATGATCGGCCTCTTCAAGGCCATCCGGGATTATGACAGCGGAAGAGACGCCAGCTTCCGGACCTTTGCCAGCCTCTGCGTCTCCAGGCAGCTCTACTCCTTTGTCCGTTCTTCTGGCAGAAAGAAGAATATCCCCCTCAATACGGCCCTGTCCCTGAACGCCGCTTCCGGGACGGATGAATCGGGCGGGGAGGAGGACGTCCTGCTGGGGCTTCTGCGGGCGGATGAGACCTCCAATCCGGAGGAATATCTTCTGCGCCAGGAAAGACTGCAGAGACTGGAGGCCAGGATCGAAGGCCAGCTCAGCTCCTTTGAAAAGCAGGTCCTGGACCTGCATCTGACCGGCATGGGCTATGTGGAGATCGCCCATGTCCTCAATAAAACGGAAAAATCCACGGACAACGCCCTGCAGAGGGTCAGGACCAAGCTCCGGTCCGTGATCCGGGACGAAGAGTGAAAGTAAACACACTGCCATTTTGGCGGGATGCAGCAAGCAGGTATTCCCTGCTGCATCCCGCTCTTTTTATGCCCGGAATCCGGTGCCACAGGAGAGGGGAAGGAAATATACGGACAAACCAGGCGCCTGGTATCTGCAGAGGCAGCAGGACCCATAAAATGCCCCTTTTTACGGGTAGAAGGGATCAGGGCCAGGTTGCAGGATGGCCCTGCAGGAAAAGGGGAAAACAGGGCCTGTATCCGGCCGGATCCCGCCAGGCCCAAGGGGCTGCCCTGATTTTCGTTTACGAAAGAATGTGCAAAGCATCTCCGACAGCATGAAATTGCAATATCCCCTGCCGCCCTTTATAATAATAGGGAGGGCGGTGTATTTCCGCGCCCGCGCTGAAAATCAGTTATTCAGAGTAAGAGGTATTTCTATGCGTATTCTTATGTTTGGAAACAGCTTTACCTACTATAACGACATGCCCTCTCTCCTGGCAGACCTTCTGGACGCCGAGGTCCGGGCGGTGACCCGGGGCGGCGGGAGGCTTTCCGAGTTCCGGGATCCGGACAGGGAGATCGGCCGGGAGGCGGAAGAGGCTCTTCGGTCCGGCAGCTGGGATTACGTGGTCCTGCAGGACCAGAGCAGCAGACCGGTCCGTTTTAAGGATTCCTTCCTGCGGGATGTAAACATGCTTTCCAGAAAGATCCGGTCCGTGGGGGCCGTCCCCCTGCTCTACTGTACCTGGCCCTACCGGCCGGGCGCGGCCCAGTATAAGAAGGCAGGCCTGGACTATGACGCCCTGGCCCGGGGCCTGCAGGATTCCTACCGGCAGGCTGCGGAGAAGGAGGGGATCCCTCTGGCCAACGTGGGGGCAAGGTTCATCGAAATCTGGCAGAGGGACCAGGAGGCCGGAGACCTTTACGCTCCGGACGGGAGCCACCCCAGCCCCGCAGGCTCCAGGATCGCAGCAAGGATCCTGGCAGACGCCATCCTGCAGGATCAGGAAGCCAGAGCTGCCCAGGCAGCGGTCTATATGGAGGCGGAGGAGGAGGGAGAAGAGAGCGGAGAATACTTCGAGTATCCCAAGCCTACCCCGGTCCTGGTCAAGGACACGGATATCCGGATCCGGATTCTTTACATGTACCAGGTCCTGCGCAGGCATTCCGATCCGGAGCATCCCCTGACCACCAACCAGATCCGGGCCCTGATGGAAAAGGAGCACGGCATTTCCATGCACCGGACCACGGTCCCCGGAGACATTGAGGTCCTCAAGGCCGCCGGATTCAACATCGTGGGCAGGCGGGCCAGGCAGAACAAGTATTATCTGGCGGAGGGAGACTTTGAGCTTCCGGAACTCAAGGTCCTGATCGACGCGGTGGAATCCGCCAAGTTCATCACGGAAAAGAAGAGCATCGAGCTGACAAGGAAGCTGGCCGCCCTGACCAGTGAGCAGAACGCCGCCAAATTAAAGCGCCATCTCTGCACCACAGGCCGGGTCAGATCCCTGAACGAGAAGTGCTGGTATATCATCGACGCCATCAATGAAGCCATCAACACAGGCAGAAGGATCTCCTTCCACTATACGGACATCGACGGCCGCAAGAGGGTGGTCCTGCGCAATCATGGCAATCCCTATATCATCAGTCCCTATACCCTGCTCTGGAACGGAGATTATTACTATCTCCTGGGCTATGACCACAAAAAGGAGGATATGCGGACCTACCGGGTGGACAGGATCCTGGAGCAGCCGGAGATCCTGCGGGACCAGGCGGATCCCGTGCCCGAGGACTTTGACCTGGACCGCTATACAGCGGAGGTCTTCCGAATGTTCGACAATGATGAAATACGGGACGTGGAGCTTCTGTGCTCCTACGAGATCATGAAGGGCATCGTAGATCAGTTCGGCATGGACATTAAGGTCCGCCGGGCCGGCAAGGGGTGGTTTCGGCTGGGCGTCCGGGTCTGTACCTCAGTGACCTTCTACGCCTGGGTCTTCCAGTGGGCCGGCAGGGTGAAGATCCTGGGGCCGGAGGAAGCCAGGGAGGAATACAGACAGATGGCCATGAAGGCCCTGGAGGAATCCTGAAGACAGAAAACAGAAAAAAGAGCATAAGAAAAACCCCGGAATGGAAAACCATTTCGGGGTTTTAAGCTGGCACCGGGAATCGGACCCGGGACCTCCGCACTACCAATGCGACGCTCTACCGACTGAGCCATGCCAGCGAATGAGGTGTGCTCTCTCAAGCAACAAATTGATTCTATCAGAGCACACCCCTTTTGTCAATCATTAGATTGGATTTTTGAAAGACACACTTTTAAAGGGATTTTCCTTTGTTGTCAGATTACTTTAGTCTTCCGCAGCCCTTCTGGCAGCTTCTTCCGCAGCTCTCTGGGCAGCTTCTTCATCGGCCTTTCTTTCGGCTTCCTCCTGGGCTTTCTTTCTGGCCCTTTCCTGTGCCTTCCTCTTTTCCTCTTCCTTGCGCCTCTGCTCTTCCTTGTACTCCTCGTAATGGTACTCACAGTACTCATTGTTTTCGGGCTCTGTGCCCTCTACAAAGTATTCTGTGATGGCAGGGCAGATGCCGCCGTAGGGCTTCTGGCCGGTGACCTTACATACCGTGGCGGTGACCAGGTTGTCGGGCTTTTCGAACTCGGTCCATTCCTGGTTGGCGGGAATCCGCTCCATGATGGCCCTCCACATGGTCTTGGCCAGGTTGGTCTCGGAGGAATTCAGATTGATGTTGTTGTCATAGCCGGCCCATACGGTTCCGGTATAGTTGGTGGTATAGCCGCAGAACCAGACGTCGTTGTTGTCGGAGGTGGTACCGGTCTTGCCGGCGATGTAGGTGGTGCCGAAGTCGGCCGCATGGCCTGTACCGTTGGAAGCGACGATGACGTCGTGCATGGCGGAGGTCAGAAGCCAGGCAGTGGTCTTCTTCATGACGGTCCTGGTCTCCTGGGACCGGTTCTCATCCGTGGCGTTTTTGGTGGTATCCAGGATGATATTGCCTTCGTAGTCCTCCACGTAGGTGTAGAGCTTGGGCTCCTTGTAGACGCCCTCGTTGGCGATGGCCGCATAGGCCGCGTTCAGCTCGATATTCTTGACGCCGTAGGTCAGGCCGCCCAGCGCCATGGTCTGGTTGCAGTCCGTATAGATTTCCCCGTTGATCTCTTTTCCTTCGGGACCGATCAGGGTGGTGAAGCCCAGGGTCTGCAGGTAGTTGTAGGCGTTGATGGGGCCGTTGATGACGTCTTCCTCGTGATCGGAGTTCAGAGAGGAAATGGTCTGAACTGCGATCGTATTGGTGGATTCGATAATGGCTTCCCGGAAGGCCATGTAGCTGTTCCGGTAGGTCCTGGAGTAGTTGTAGACCTGGATGCCGGTGCCGTCCACGCCGAAGTGGTAGGCCTTGTCCTCCTTGCCGCTGGCCAGGGTGTAACCGTAGAGGTCAATGGCGGGCGCGTAGGTGGAAACGATCTTGAAGGTGGAGCCGGGCTGTCTGGTGGTATCGGTGGCCCTGTTCAGGGTCCGGTTGCCGGACTTGGTGCCGCGGCCGCCTACCATGGCGACGACATAACCCGTGGACTGGTCCTCGATGGTCACGGAGATCTGAGGCTGGGGGGTCATGACAATGTTCTCAGTGTACTCGTCCCCTTCCTCCATCTTGGCGTTGCGGAACCATTCGATATCGCCGCTGGCCGCCTCTCTGGCGTCGTCGGCGCTGTCCGCTCTGTAGAGCAGCTCGGAATTGCCGCCGTTCTCCTTCATGAAGTAGTAGAGGGAGTTGGAATCATAGTTGTCGGCGCTTCCGTCGGGATGGGCGATGGTCAGTGTATAATTCAGGAAATAGCTGGTGGTGGAAGGATAGTTGGCAGGATCGGCGGCCTCTTCGTCTGCGATGGCCTGGATGTCGGGGTCCTGGGTGGAGTGGATCTTCAGACCGCCGCTGTAGAGCTCGCCCAGAGCCTTGGTCTCGCTGTAGCCCTTTTTCATCAGATCCTGGAGGATCTGGTTGGTGAGGGCGTCGACAAAGTAGGACTGGATCCTGTTCTCTTCCTGGATCTTCCGGACATTGACTTCCTTGATCTCATCGTATACATCCATCGTGGAAGCTTTATTGAACTGCTTCTTGGTGATCATTCCCTGCTCAAGCATCTTTTTCAGAACGGTCTGCCGTCTTTCATTATTCCTGTCAGGGTTGGTGATGGGATCGAATTCAGTGGGATTCTGGGGAATGGCGGCCAGAACGGAGGCTTCGGCAAGGGTCAGGTCTGAGACGGTCTTGTCAAAGTAGCGGTTGGAGGCTGCCTGGATGCCCAGGGTATTGTGGCCCAGGTTGATGGTGTTCAGGTAGTTGATCAGGATCACGGCCTTGGCGTCCTTGCCCTGCTCCCGGAGTTCCTCCTCCAGGTGGATGGCCAGATACTGCTCCTGGATCTTACGCTTGACACTTTCCAGCGTTGTTTCGGAGGTCCATCCCTCGAAAACGTTGTTCTTGATCAGCTGCTGGGTGATGGTAGAGGCGCCTTCCCTGGTGTTAAAGCCGCTGGTGATGTCCTTGACGGCTGCACGGATGATACCGTAGATATCGATGCCGTTGTGGGAATAGAAACGCTCGTCCTCGATGACGACGAAGGCGTTGGATACCATCTCCGGTACTTCTCCCATGGAAATGGGAATACGGTTGGAATCTGTGGAGACCAGCTTGGCGGTCTGGTTGCCGTCGGCGTCATAGACAAAGGAGGAGTAGCCCTGGGGGCTGACGTCGATCTCGCCGATATCCGGTGCACTGTCGATGATTCCCTGCAGTACGCCGTAGGCTGCAAAGCTGCCGACGATCATGACGCCGATGATACCCAGGAGAACCATGTGAGTGGCAAAGAGGCTGAAGCGCTTCAGCCGTTTTTCTCCCTTTGCATTCAGCTCGTTTTCACGACGCCGAAGACTTTTTTTACCATAATTCATAAGTATCTATGGTCCTTTCTGTGGAGTTTCAGTCCTGTGGAGCATATGAGTCAGCATACACTCCTTCCTATTATAGCAAATGATTTTTCTAATATAAAGTGTTTTAACAAAGGTGGATTTTTCTGCCTTTTTCTGTACCAGGCCCCTTTTTTCCTGTATACTGTATAAGACAGAAACTGCGCATCCGGAGGAATTCAATGGCAGGAGAGTATCTTACGATCAAGGGCACCGGCAGCGGTGAGTATGTGGAAAAAAAGTCCAGATTTCTGGGTCTGGCCCTGCATGTGGAATCCGAGGAGGAAGCGGCGGCCCAGCTGGAGCGGATCCGGAAGCAGTATTACGACGCCCGGCACAACTGCTACGCCTGGATCATCGGCGAGCAGAAGGAAAAGATCCGGTCTTCGGATGACGGAGAGCCCTCCGGCACCGCCGGCAAGCCCATTCTGGGCGTCCTGGAGGGATCGGGCTGCACCAATATCATGATCATTGTGACCCGCTACTTCGGCGGGACCCTTCTGGGAACCGGGGGCCTGGTCCGGGCCTATACCAAGGCGGCCAGGGACGCCCTGGAGGACGCCCTTTTGGTCCGTATGTGTCTTTGCGACAAATTTACGGTGACCCTGGACTATGCCTTCCTGGACAAGGTCCTCTACTATCTGCGCCAGGAGGAGATCGCCCCGGCGGATCAGATCTACGCCGACAGGGTGGGCCTTGTCCTGATCACAGCTGCGGACAAGGCGGCGCAGGTCCGGGAGCGGATCGTGTCGCTTACAAACGGCAGCGCTTCCTTTGAGGACCAGGGACAGGATTTCTATCCCCTCGAGGTATGAAAGACCTCCCTGCCGTTTTTGTTTTCTTTTGACAAAAGCGGCAAAGCTGTCATAAACTGAGCGGAAGCCCCCGGGAGTTTTTTTCCTGGCGGCCTGGCAGCCAATCCCCGGCTGACCAATCTATTATTAGAAAGGTGGTGGTTTTTTGTATGGATAAATCTTCAGATGTTCCCCATCCCCGATCACTGTATATAAAAAATCACTCTCATAAGGAGGTCAGCTATGGAAGAAAAGAAAGATATGGAGCATGTTCTGCTGGAACTGCTTAATAATAAGGAATACACAAAGCTCCGTCAGACAGCTGCCGATATGCAGACGGCGGATATTGCAGCGATCATGGATGAGATGGAGGACGAGGATTCCCTCAAGATGTTCCGCCTTCTGCCCAAGGACATGGCGGCGGACGTATTTGCGGACCTGGAGCTGGACGACCAGCAGTATATCATCCAGTCCCTGTCGGACCGGGAGGCCGCCAGCGTCATCGATAACCTGATGGCCGACGATGCGACGGACCTGCTGGAGGAAATGCCCGCCAACGTGGTCAAAAAGATCCTGCAGAATGCAAGACCCGACACCCGGGCGGATATCAACCACCTGCTCCGTTATCCCGAGGATTCCGCGGGCTCGGTCATGACCGTCGAGTTCGTAGACCTGCGGGAAAATATGACGGTGGCGGACGCCATCGAGCGGATCCGCAAGATCGGTCTGGACTCCGAGACCGTCAACATCTGCTATGTCGTGGATGACCAGAGGGTCCTGGTCGGTACCGTGGCCCTGCGCTACCTGGTCATTTTAAAGCCCGATGATATCATCGGCGAAGTCATGAATGACAACATCGTTTCCATCGGGACCATGACGGACCAGGAGGAAGCGGCCCGCATGTTCCAGAAATATGACTTTACTGCCATGCCCGTCGTAGACAACGAGAACCGTATGGTCGGTATCATCACCATCGACGACGTCGTGGACATTCTGGAAGAGGAGGCCACCGAGGATATCGAAAAAATGGCGGCCATCCTGCCGACGGACAAGCCCTATTCCAAGACCGGCGTCTTTGAGACCTATAAGAAGAGAATGCCATGGCTCCTTTTCCTGATGATTTCCGCCACCTTCACCGGCGCCATCATTACCAGATACGAGTCGGCCCTGGCCTCCTACGTGGTCCTGACTGCCTACATTCCCATGCTGATGGATACGGGCGGCAACGCAGGCTCCCAGGCCAGCGTTTCCATCATCCGAAGCCTTTCTCTGGGGGAGATCGACTTCGCCGACGTTCTGGTAGCCATGTGGAAGGAGATCCGGGTCGCCCTGCTCTGCGGCTGTACCCTGGCTGCGACCAACTTTATCAAGCTCATGCTTTTTGACAGGCTGACCGTGACCCTGGCCCTGATCATCTGCTGCACCCTGATCCTGGTGGTCATCTTCGCAAAGATGATGGGATGCTTCCTGCCCCTTCTGGCAGCCAAGCTGGGCTTTGACCCGGCGGTCATGGCGTCTCCTCTGATCACCACCATTGTAGACGCCGTCTCTCTGACCATCTACTTCACCATTGCCACCAATGTACTCCATATATGACGGAGTCAGGAAAAATCATACCAAAATCAGAATATATGCAGAAAAAATGCTCCGGGAGACCGGAGCATTTTTTCGTGAAAGGGAAAAACAGCGCGCAAATCCATCAAAATGCCGAAATTTTATTTTTTGCGCCTCTGCGTTGAAGGAATGCAGTGCCGGGAGTATAATTTAAGAAGGATTAAAGAAGCAGGCAAAAATATTAAGAGAACATTATGCACAACGGCCTGCTGACAAAAAGACACGGCGTTTTCGGGAGGGAGACCGGGAAGGCCAGGACATCCAAATCCAGAGTATCGAGAAAGGGGGATTTGACAGCATGAGGATGAGAAGAAAAGCAGGGAGCATTCTGCTTACGGCGCTGCTGATCATGAGTATGGGCCTGCAGGGCCTGGCCGCAGAAACGGAACAGACGGCCCCGTCCCCGCAGGAAGAAATGACCCGGCAGGAAGAAGCTGCGGCCGAAGAAAGCAGGGAAGAAGCAGAGCCTGCACAGGAGGAAGGCCCCGCCACAGAGGAGGCAGCGGCCAGGCCGGAGGAAAAGGACCCGGCAGGGGAAACAGGCGTGGAAGGCGCCCCGGAGCAGGCAGAAATCCCTGCAGAGCAGGAAATTCCTTCTGAGGAAGCGGCGCCCCAGGAGACTGCGGCTGAGGAGCCCGCAGGCCAGGAAACGCCCCTGGAAGCGGAAACGCTTCCAGAAGGGGAAGAGCTTTTGGAGGAGGAAACGCCGGAGGCGCTGGAAGCCGCCCCGAGTCCCTTTACCGAAAAGAACGGAAAGCTCTACTACTATATAGACAACAAGCTGCAGACGGGCTGGAAGACCGTGGAGGGCAAGACCTACTATTTCAAGCCCGGAAACCCTGACAAGGGCAGCATGCTGACAGGCAAACAGAAGATCAGCAATAAGTGGTATTATCTGGATCCTGAGAAGAAGACGGGCTTTATTCCATATGGCCAGTCCTTCCTCTATGCAGGGGCGGACGGGATCCTTAAGACCGGCTGGCAGACCATTGAAGGCAAAAAATACTTCTTCTGGTCCAAGACCCAGAAGGGCCACAGCATACACGAAGCCGCGGTCGGAAAACGGTCGGTAAAGAAGGTCTATCATCTCTTCGATCCGGTGGGCGGCTATCTCCTCTACGGGCTCCACAAGGTGGACGGCCGCTACTACTATACTGACAATAACGGCCGGCTCCAGAAGGGCCTCGTCACCATAAACGGAGAAAAGTATTACTTTAACAAGACCAACAATTCCTATGGCAGCCATGAGGGCTTTGTGACCCTCAATTCCAGGAAATATCTCTGCGTGGAAGGGAAGATCCAGAAGGGCCTGACCCCCTATGAAGGAGAGCTCTACTTTAGCAATGCAGACGGCATTGTGCAGACCGGCTGGCAGACCATTGATGGAAAGCAGTATTATTTCCTGCCCCAGGCTTCGGCTTCCCAGCCCATCCGGGCCGCCGTAAAGGGGGAAATGAACCAGGATGATAACTTTTATTTCTTTGACCAGAACGGCGTGCTGGATGAAAGCAGAACCATCCGGACCGGCCTTTTTGAAAAGGACGGCAAGTGGCACTTTGTTTATCCCAGGACGGAAGACGGGCATGAAGCGGGAGAGATGGCGACGGGCCTTGTCTACTATAACGGCCAGTACTATCTGTTCGACGAGAAGGGAGACAGCGTAAGCGGCTGGCAGACCATCGACGGCGATTACGCCTGGTTCAACGAAAAGGGCATGCATGTGAAGGACAAGGCTGCCATGAAGCTCACGGTCCTGGACTATGGCAATACCAACGGGTCCTACGGCTCCAACTACGGAGATCCGGCCCTTCTGGAATCAGACGGACAGTATCTGCTGGTTGACACCGCCCTGCAGCCCGGGGGAAAGAAGATCATCAAAAAGCTCAAGGAAATGGGCGTAAAGCGGCTTTCGATCTATGTCTCCCACTACCACAACGATCACACAGGCACAGTGCCCGACATCCTCAATGATTCCTACTTTACCGTAGATAAGATCTATCTGGAGGATTATTCCTATCTCTATGGAAAGGACCGGGAGACCGTTCACTTTACCAAGAACATAGGACCTCTGGAGAATACCCTGAAAGCGGCCGAAAAGAAGGGCGTCCCGGTGGAGATCCTGGATACGGGAGACCGCTTTTCCCTGGGCCTTGTCCAGGCGGAAGTCCTCTACCGGATTCCTTCCGAAACCCCCTTCACAGGGAACAAAAACTCCAATGACTCAGTCTCGCCCTATATCAACGACATGTCCCTGTGCACCCGGTTTTCCTGCGGCAATATCCGCTTCCTCCACTGCGGAGACCTGGAAAAGGTCGGAGAGCAGCAGCTCCTGGCCCAGAATCTCGATCTGAAGGCGGATATTTTCAAGCTCAATCACCATGGAGGCGCCAGCTCCAACAGCAACGCCCTGATCGATGCGGTAAAGCCTGCCTTCTGCTATTACGGCAACCCCGGCGACGTATCCAGGCTCTGCCAGGACGGCTGGAGCGCAGGAAATGTGAAGAAGGTCCAGAACAAGGGCGGCAACGTCTTCCATCCCCTGGTCAACGGCCATACCACCTTCTCCGTAACGGGCGGATCTATCTCTGTGAAGACAGTCAGACGGTCCAAGACCGTGAACGTCAGGGTCCTTAACAAGATCACGAAGAAGGAGGAAACCATCAAGGTCACGGTCCAGGGCTCCACCAACGGAAAATACACCATCCATGAAAACATGATCCCCTTCTACTATGATCTGGTAAAATAGGACGGATCGAAGCGCAGGATCTATAAAGAAAAATCAAATATGTTTCTTTCTTTTTTCTTGAATCAAAATCTCCGCAGTGCTATACTACTACAGTTTTAGTGACCGAATGTATAATCATAAGAAATGATTCAGAAGGAGTTTTATGATTCAGAAAAGAGAAGATGTCAGAAACGTAGCCATTATCGCCCATGTTGACCATGGCAAGACCACCCTGGTGGATGGTCTGCTGAAGCAGAGCGGCGTCTTCCGTGCCAACCAGGAAGTACAGGAACGTGTCATGGACAGTAATGCCATTGAGAGAGAGCGCGGCATTACCATTCTGAGTAAAAATACAGCTGTTTATTATAAGGGCGTCAAGATCAACATCATCGACACCCCCGGCCACGCCGATTTCGGCGGCGAGGTGGAACGTGTCCTGAAGATGGTCAACGGCGTAATCCTGGTGGTGGACGCCTTTGAAGGCCCCATGCCCCAGACCCGTTTCGTTCTGTCCAAGGCCATGGAGCTGGAGCTGCCCGTGATCGTCTGCATCAACAAGATCGACCGCCCCGGCGCCAGACCCACCCAGGTCATTGACGAGGTCCTGGAGCTTTTGATGGACCTGGGCGCCACCGATGAGCAGATCGAATGCCCCTTCGTTTTTGCTTCCGCCAAGGCCGGCATCGCCACCATGGATCTGGGCAGAGTCGGCTCCAGCATGAAGCCTCTTTTCGAGACCATCATCGACTATATTCCCGCTCCGGAAGGCGACCCGGAGGAGAGCACCCAGATGCTGATCTCCACCATTGACTACAATGAGTACATCGGCAGGATCGGCGTCGGCAAGGTGGACAACGGCGTCCTCAGGGTCAACCAGGAGGTCGTCATCGTCAACCACCACAATCCGGAAATGAAGCGCCGGGTCAAGGTCAGCAAGCTCTATGAGTTCGAAGGCCTCTCCCGCGTCGAGGTCCAGGAAGCAGGGATCGGTTCCATCGTGGCCGTATCCGGCATCAGCGACCTCCATATCGGCGATACCCTGTGCTCCCCTGAGAATCCGGTGGCCATTCCCTTCCAGAAGATCTCCGAGCCCACCATCGCCATGACCTTCAACGTCAACGATTCGCCTCTGGCAGGCAAGGACGGCAAGTATGTGACCAGCCGTCACCTCCGCGACAGACTTTACCGGGAGCTCAATACGGACGTATCTCTCCGGGTAGAGGATACGGATACCACCGAATCCTTCAAGGTCTCCGGCCGTGGCGAGCTTCACCTGTCCGTTCTGATCGAGACCATGCGCCGCGAGGGCTATGAGTTCGCGGTCAGCAAGGCGGAGGTCATTTACCACTATGATGAGAAGGGCAGACGCCTGGAGCCCATGGAGCAGTGCTTCATCGACGTGCCCGAGGAATTTGCCGGAAACGTCATCCAGAAGCTGGGCGAAAGAAAGGGCGAGCTCATGGGCATGAGCACCATCCCCGGCGGCTACCAGAGACTGGAGTTCTCCATTCCTTCCCGCGGCCTGATCGGCTACCGGGGAGACTTCCTGACCGATACCAAGGGCAACGGCATCATGAATACCATCTTTGCCGGCTACGCCCCTTATAAGGGAGACATCACCTACCGCAAGCAGGGATCCCTGATCGCTTTTGAAACGGGCACGGCCGTAGCCTACGGTCTTTTCAACGCCCAGGAGCGCGGCTTCCTCTTCATCAGCCCCGGCGAGAGCGTTTACTCCGGCATGGTCGTGGGCCAGAGCGGCAAGACCGAGGACATCGAGGTCAATGTCTGCAAGACCAAGCACCTGACCAATACCCGGTCCTCCAGCGCAGACGAAGCCCTTCGTCTGGTACCGCCCAGGATCCTGTCTCTGGAGCAGGCCATCGAGTATATCGATACCGACGAGCTCCTGGAGGTCACCCCCAATCACCTGCGGATCCGCAAGAAGATCCTGGATCCCAGGCTCAGAAAGAGAGCGGAGATCGCAGCCGCCCAGAGAAACGCAGCCCAGTCCTGATAAAGGCACTCTGAGAAGAGAGGACCGTGCATACCAGATGCACCGTTCTCTCTTTTTTTGCGGTACAGCCGCCAAAGGAAGGAATAAAAATGAATCGGAACAATCAGATGAAGGGCGTGCTCTTTGTGCTCCTGGCAGGGATCTGCTGGGGGAGCATCGGCCTTTTCATTCGCACCTTCAACCGGGCGGGACTCTATTCCATGGATATGGTGGTCCTGCGCTCGGTCTTTACCTGCCTGGCCATGACCCTCTTTCTGCTGTTTTATGACAGGAAGCTTTTAAGGATCCGGCTGCGGGACCTCTGGTGCTTTCTTGGCACCGGCATTGTCAGCATGGTCTTTTTCAATTACTGCTACTTTTCCCTGATCTCCCTGTCCTCCCTGTCTGTGGCCGCGGTCATGCTCTATACGGCCCCGGTCTTTGTCATGCTGCTGTCTGCGCCCCTTTTCGGGGAGAGGATCACGGGAAGGAAGGTCCTGGCCCTTTTTCTGACGGTCCTTGGCTGCATTTTTGTGACAGGAGTCATAGGGGATGCGGCTTCTTTGAGCCTTAGGGCCATTCTCTTTGGCCTGGGCGCCGGGCTGGGCTACGCCCTTTATTCCATCTTCAGCCGCTGCGCCTTGCAGAGGGGCTATCACTCCTTCACCATCAGCCTCTATACCTTTTTGTTCGCCTCCCTGGCGGCGCTGCCTCTGGTGGATCCCGGCAGGATCCTTTCCGTCAGCACCTCCAGCCCCTTCATGTTCTTTTTCAGCATTGCCTGCGGCATCGTGACCACGGCCCTGCCCTACATTGTCTACAACTTTGGCCTCTCCTCCATGGAGAACGGGCGGGCGGCCATCATCGCCTCCATTGAGCCTGTGGTGGCGACTCTGATCGGCTTTTTTGTCTTCCGGGAGGCCCTGACCCTGGGCAACCTGGCGGGGATCCTCCTGGTCCTTGGGGCCATCACCCTGAGCAACCTGGCAGGATAACCTTGATAATGATGGTGGAACAGGGTAAAATACTTTCAGATTATTTAGTAAATCTGAAAGGATGATGACCATGAGCAGATTAATTTTAAAACTGAGCGGTGAAGCGCTGGCAGGCGAAGACGGGACAGGGTTTGGCCCTGACAGGATCCGTGCGGTGGCAGGCCAGGTGAAGGAGCTGATCCGGCAGAAATACGAAGTGGGTATTGTCATCGGCGGCGGCAACTTTATCCGCGGCCGTTCCACCAAGGAGATCGACCGGACCAAGGCGGATTCCATCGGCATGCTGGCCACCGTCATGAACTGCATCTATGTTTCCGAGATGTTCCGGAATGAGGGCATGAAGACGGCAGTCCTGACCCCCTTCCAGGTCGGATCCTTTACCAGGCTTTTCTCCAAGGACCTGGCCAATGAATGCTTTGCAGAGGGCACCGTTGTTTTCTTTGCAGGCGGAACAGGCCATCCCTTCTTCTCCACAGACACAGGCGTAGTCCTGCGCGCCATCGAGGTAGGGGCCGAGGTCATCCTCATGGCCAAGAACGTTGACGGCGTTTATGACAGCGATCCCGCCAAGAACCCGGATGCAAAGCGCTATGATATCCTTCCCATCGACGACGTCATCGACCAGAGGCTCCAGGCCCTGGACCTGACGGCTTCCATCCTGGCCAAGGAAAACCATATGCCCATGCGGGTCTTTGACCTCAAGGAAGAAAACAGTATTGTGAGGGCTGCTTCCGGCAGCTTTAACGGAACGACGATTACAGTGTAAGACAAGATTTTTCAATTAAAAAGAAAAGGGGAACATTATGGCTACAAGTGAAAGAGTAAAACCTTATGAAGAAAAGATGCGCAAGACTGTCGATCACCTCAAGAGCGATCTGAACGGAATCCGTGCCGGCCGTGCCAACCCGCACCTGCTTGACAAGGTCAAAGTAGACTATTACGGTTCGCCTACGCCTCTGCAGTCTGTTGCCAACATTTCCGTTCCGGAAGCCAGGATCATCCAGATCGCTCCCTGGGAGAAGAAGATGATCAAGGAGATCTCCAGGGCTATCCAGGTCGCTGAGATCGGCATCAACCCCCAGAGCGACGGTACCGTGATCCGCCTTGTCTTCCCCGAACTGACCGGTGAGCGCCGTAAGCAGCTGGGCAAGGAAGTCAAGAAGTACGGCGAAGACGCCAAGGTCGCTGTCCGCAACATCCGCCGTGACGGCGTGGACGCCTTCAAGAAGCTCAAGAAGGCAGAAGACGTTTCCGAAGACGTTGTTTCCGAGCTCCAGGATGAGATCTCCAAGCTGACTGACAAGTTCGGCAAGGAAATCGACAAGATCATCGAGGATAAGACCAAGGAAATCATGACAGTCTGATCGGAGGATTGCATTGGACAAGGAAAAAAAGATCCCCCAGCATGTGGCCATCATCATGGACGGCAACGGCAGATGGGCCAAAAAGCGGGGCCTGCCCCGCACCATGGGCCATATCCAGGGCGGCAAGGTCGTGGAGCAGATCCTGGAGGACGCAGATTCTCTGGGAATCCGCTATCTGACGGTCTACGCCTTTTCCACCGAGAACTGGTCCCGGCCGGCTGCGGAAGTCAGCGCGCTGATGAACCAGCTGCGGAACTATATGAAGACGGCCATGGTCAAATGCGCAAAGAACAACGTCTGCGTCCGTATTATCGGCGACAAGACGAGACTGGCGCCGGACCTGCAGACCGCCATTGCCGACCTGGAGGAATCCACAAAGAACAATACCGGCATCCACTTCCAGATTGCCATCAATTACGGCGCCCGGGATGAGATGGTCCGGGGCGTCAGGGAACTGGCCAGGATGGCCGCGGAGGGCAGGCTCGACCCTGCCTCCATTACCGAGGACACCATCAGCGGCTGCCTGGATACCAAGGGGATCCCGGATCCGGACCTGCTGATCCGGACCTGCGGAGAGGAGCGGATCTCCAACTTCCTCATGTGGCAGATCGCCTATGCGGAGCTTTACTTCACCCCGGTGGCCTGGCCGGACTTCGACAAGGCCGAGCTGGAAAAGGCCATCGAGGCATACAATCACAGAGAACGCAGATATGGAGGACTGGTCTGAGGACCAGTCTCCTTTCCGTGCGCGATTTAGCCGCCGGGCGGCCGCTGTGCCTGCACGGGCGGACAGCTGGCATTTATTAACAGGATCTATACTATGAAACAGCGAATTATCAGTGGTACCATCATTGCAGCGGCCATCGTCATTCTGGGCCTGGCGGGAGGCTATCCTCTGGCCAATGTCCTGCTGATCTGTTCTCTGATCGGCTACTATGAGCTGATGAAGGCCTGCGGCGTCCTGAAGCTGGTGAGAAAAAGACAGGAGCAGTTCAACATGATCTCCGTGATCGGCTTTGCGGCCACGGCTGTCCTCTACTTTGTCCTCCAGGTCTGCGCCGGCATGTATAAGGGGGCGGAGCTGACCCAGAAATCGGATTTCTGGACTTTGTGCATCATCTGCGCCTTCTTCATGATCTCCATGGCGGGCTACGTCCTTTTCTTCCCCAAATATGAAGGCAACCAGATCATGATCTCGGTCTTTGGCTTTCTCTACTGCCCCGTCATGCTCAGCTTCATTTACAGAGCCAGGTCCATGGGGCGGTTCGGGATCTTTGTCTACGCCCTGATCTTTATCTGCTCCTCCGTCTGCGATACCTGCGCCTATGCGGTGGGCATGCTGATCGGCCGCCACAAGATGGCCCCGGTCCTGTCCCCCAAGAAGACGGTGGAGGGGGCCATCGGCGGCATCGCCGGTTCGACCCTGGTCTGCTTCCTTTTATCTCTGCTGATGGAATATCTCTATCCCGATATCCATCTGCAGATGGAGTTTGCCGTGCTGGGCATCTGCGGTGCCCTGATCAGTATGATCGGCGATCTGGCAGCCTCCGCCATCAAACGCAATCACGATATCAAGGACTATGGGAATCTGATTCCCGGACACGGCGGCATCATGGACCGCTTTGACAGTATTATCTTTACTGCGCCGATGATCTATTTCCTTGCGGTTCTTCTGATAGGAGAGATATGATTATCAGTATTATCATTTTTCTGATCATTTTCAGCGTGGTGGTCATCTCCCACGAATTCGGCCACTATGCCATCGCCAGAAGAAACGGGATCCGTGTCAATGAATTCGACATCGGCATGGGCCCCCTGCTCGTGCACAAACAGATCGGAGAGACCGATTTCTGTATCAGGCTTCTGCCTGTGGGCGGGGCCTGTATTTTTGACGGTATGAATGACCTGGAGGAGGAAGAGACCATCCTGGATGAGCATTCCTTCCCCAGAGCGGGCGTCTTTGCCAGGATCGCCACGGTCCTGGGCGGACCCGTGGCCAACTTCATTCTGGGCTTTGTCCTGTCTCTCATCGTGGTGGCCTTTTCCGGTACAGACCTGCCTGTGGTCCAGGAGGTCATGGAGGGCTCTGCGGCCCAGGAGGCCGGCATCGAGGCAGGAGACGTGATCACCAGGATCAACGGGGAGAACATCCATCTCTACCGGGAGGTCAGCATCATTTCCATGATGAACTACGGGGAGCCCCTGAAGATCACCTACGAGCGGGACGGCGCAAAGAATACCGTCGATCTGGTCCCCAAGTATGACGAAGCTGCGGGCCGCTATTACATCGGCCTGGTGGGAAGCGGCGCCTATCATACCTGCACGGCCCCCGAGGTCTTCCGGTACGCCTGGTACGAGACCTTCTACTGGCTCAAATCCACGGTCAAGTCCCTGGGCTCCATGTTCAGCGGCCACTTTGACAAGGACGATGTGTCGGGCCCTGTGGGCATTGTCAAGGCGGTGGACGATACCTATGAAGCCGTCAATCCCTACGGTCTTTCCGCGGTGATTTTGAGCTTTATGAGCTTTGCCACCCTTTTGACCGTCAACCTGGGCGTGATCAACCTTCTGCCCATCCCGGCCCTGGACGGCGGCCGCCTTCTTTTCCTTCTGATCGAAGCGGTGCGGGGCAGGCCCGTCCCGTCCGACAAGGAGGGCTATATCACGGCAGCGGGGATCATTTTCCTCCTGGTCGTGATGGTACTTGTACTTTTCAACGATATTTCCAGATTTTTCCGTTAATCATGATCCGGGCCCGCGCAGTCTTTCTCCTGTGCGGGCCGATTCTTTCAGAAAGGCATAAGCTATGACATACAGAGAGCATACCAAGGTAGTACAGATCGGCAGTGTGAAGATCGGCGGGGGCAATCCCATCGCCATCCAGTCCATGACCAATACCCCCACCGAGGATGTGGAGGCCACCGTGGCCCAGATCCTGCGTCTGGAGGAGGCCGGCTGTGAGATCATCCGCTGCACCTGCCCGACCCCCGAGGCGGCCAGGGCCATCGGCGAGATCAAAAAGCAGATCCATATCCCCCTGGTGGCGGACATTCATTTCAATTACAGGATGGCCATCGCCGCCATGGAGAACGGGGCGGACAAAATCCGGATCAACCCCGGCAACATCGGCGGCAGGGACAAGATCGAAGCTGTGGTCTCCTGTGCCAGAGAGCGGAATATCCCCATCCGGGTGGGCGTCAACAGCGGGTCTCTGGAACGGGACCTGGTGGAAAAATACGGAGGCGTGACCGCCCAGGGCATTGTGGAAAGCGCCCTGGACAAGGTCCGCATGGTGGAGGACTGCGGCTATGACAACATCGTCATCTCCATCAAGTCCTCGGACGTCATCATGTGCATCAGGGCCCATGAGATCCTGGCCCGGGAGACGGCCTATCCCCTGCACGTGGGCATTACCGAAGCGGGCACTCTGACCGGCGGCAATATCAAGTCCGCCGTAGGCATCGGCAACATTCTTTACCAGGGCATCGGCGATACCATCCGCGTTTCCCTGACAGGCGACCCTGTGGAGGAGATCCGGTCCGCCAGACTGATCCTCCGGTCCCTGGGCCTTCGAAAGGGGGGCATTGACGTGGTTTCCTGCCCCACCTGCGGCAGGACCCGGATCGACCTGATCGGCCTTGCCAACGAGGTCGAAAAGATGGTACAGTCTTATCCCCTGAATATCCGCGTCGCAGTCATGGGCTGTGCCGTCAACGGTCCCGGCGAGGCCCGGGAAGCCGATCTGGGCATTGCCGGCGGCGACGGGGAAGGCCTGCTGATCAAGAAGGGGCAGATCATCCGCAAGATACCGGAGGATCAGCTTCTGACCGCTCTGAAGGACGAACTGGACCATTGGAGCGAGCGTTCCATATAAGGAGTAAACCTTGTCCAAAGCTTTTTTTGATGTATTTCCTGCTTTAAAAGTTAAGAATGACCTTCAGACCTATTTCAAGGATACGAAGGTGGAGCGGATCGCCACCAACCGCGATCATACCCGGCTCAAGGTCTGCTTCTGCTCCGACCATCTGATCGACAAGAAGAGAGTCTATCGGATGCAGGAGGAGCTGGAAAAACAGATCTTCCAGGACCGGAACGTCACCGTCTATCTGGTGGAGCGGTTCACCCTTTCCGCCCAGTTCACGCCCAAGCAGCTGATGAACAGCTACTTCGAGTCCCTGGTCTATGAAATCGGCAGCTTTTCCCCGGTCATGGGGATCTTCTTCAGGGAGTCCGAGATCTCTTTCCCGGAGGAGGACCAGGTCCTGATCCAGATGGAGGATTCCTGCCTGAGCCAGAGTCTGTCCGGCAAGCTGGAGGAGGCCCTGGAGAGGATCTTCCGGGACCGCTGCGGGGTGCCGGCCCGGTTCTCCATTGCGCTTCGAAAGAAGGAAAAGGAGGAGAGAGAAAGACCGGACCTGGTGACCTATGTGGCCCCTGCCCCGGAAAGAGCCCCCGCGCCGGAAAAGAAGCCGGAGACCGGCAGCTCTGAAAAGCCCAGGGGGAAGAACGGCTGGAAGGAAGAGAGAAAGGGCAGAAAGAACGCCCCCCGGGGAATCCGCCAGTCGGCCAGCCCCAACGTGGTCTACGGCCGAGAGATCGGAGAGGCCTCCCATCCCATTTCCGATATCGTGGGCGATATGGAGGACGTGGTCATCCGCGGCCAGGTCATGCTGGTGGATACCAGAGGGATCAAGGGAGAGCGGACCATCGTCAAGTTCTCGGTGACGGACTTCACGGACTCCATCTACTGCAAGATCTTTGTCGCCAACGAATATCTGGACGAGATCCTGGCCGAGATCCGGCCCGGGGCCTTTTTGAAGATCAAGGGCAAGACCCAGCTGGATACCTTCGAGCATGAAGTGACCGTGGGCTCTGTTATGGGCATCATGAAGATCCCGTCCTTTGTGACCACAAGAGAGGACAAGGCCCCGGTAAAGCGGGTGGAGCTCCACTGCCATACCAAGATGAGCGACATGGACGGCATATCCGAATGCAAGGACCTGGTCAAGAGGGCCTACAAATGGGGCATGCCGGCCATCGCCATTACCGACCACGGCGTTCTCCAGGCCTATCCCGACGCCAACCATGTGCGGGAGGACCTCTTCAAGGCCGAAAACAAGCGAAGGAAGGAAGCCGGAGAGCCCCCCATCGATACCCAGGATTTCTTCAAGGTCATTTACGGGGTGGAATGCTATCTGGTGGATGACCTGAAAAAGAGCGTTGTCCTGGGAGGAGAGGAGACAGAGGAGACGGCCTTTTCGGACCGCCCCTATGTGGTCTTCGACCTGGAGACCACGGGCTTTTCCCCTGTCAACAACAGGATCATTGAGATCGGCGCCGTGAAGATTGAAAACGGCCAGATCACCGGCCGCTTTTCGGAATTTGTCAATCCCCAGGTCCCCATTCCCTTCCGGATCACGGAGCTGACCAGCATCCGGGACGACATGGTCATCGATTCCCCGGTCATTGAGGATACCCTGCCCCGCTTTCTGGAATTCTGCCGGGGCTGTGTCCTGGTGGGCCACAACGTGGCCTTTGATATAGGCTTTATTGAGGAGAATGCCAGGCGTCTGGGCCTGGAGGCGGATTTTACCACCATCGATACCATGATGATCGCCAGGTTCCTGCTGCCGGGCCACAACCGCTATACCCTGGATGCGGTGGCCAAGCTGCTGAACGTGGACCTGGGCTTCCATCACAGGGCCGTGGACGACGCCGAATGCACCGCCGGGATCTTCCAGAAGGAGGCAAAGCTCCTGGAGGAGCGGAAGATCAGCACCTACGGGGCTGTCAACGCCGAGACCGACTCCAATCCCGAGATCATCAAGCGCCTGCATCCCTACCACTGCATCATCCTGGCCAAGAACAATACCGGCCGGGTCAATCTTTACAAGCTGGTATCGGATTCCCATATCGAATATTTCCAGAAGAAGCCCAGGATCCCCAAGAGCGAGCTGATGCGCTATAGGGAAGGGCTGATCATCGGCAGCGCCTGCGTGGCCGGGGAACTCTTCCAGGCCGTTCTGGAGCAGCGCTCTCCCGAGCAGATCGCCAGGATCGTCGAATTCTACGATTATCTGGAGATCCAGCCCCGGTCCAACAACGCCTTCCTGCTGGGCGAAAAGAACAAGGGCCGCTACCCGGACATTCAGACCGAGGAGGACCTGCTGGATCTGAACCGGCAGATCGTCCGTCTGGGCGAAGTCTTCAACAAGCCGGTGGTGGCCACCTGCGACGTCCACTTCATGGACCCGGAGGACAAGATCTACCGGACCATTATCCAGGACGGCCTGGGCATGACCGACGAGGACCCGGCCGACCTGTATCTGCGCACCACGGACGAGATGCTGGAGGAGTTCGCCTATCTGGGAGCCGACAAGTGCCGGGAGGTGGTGGTGGAAAACTCCCGGAAGATCGCGGACATGGTGGATGTGATCTCCCCCGTGCGGCCGGACAAGTGCGCCCCGGTCATCCCCCATTCGGATGAGGACCTGCGCCGGATCTGCTATGACAAGGCCCACAGCATGTATGGCGATCCCCTGCCTCCCATCGTGGAGGAGCGCCTGGAAAGGGAGCTCCATTCCATCATTTCCAACGGCTATTCGGTCATGTATATCATTGCCCAGAAGCTGGTATGGAAATCGGTGGAGGACGGCTATCTGGTGGGCTCCAGGGGCTCTGTCGGATCCTCCTTTGTAGCCACCATGTCGGGGATCACGGAGGTCAACCCTCTGCCGCCCCATTACTACTGCCCTGCCTGCCACTATTCGGACTTTGATTCTCCTGAGGTCAAGGCCTACGCCGGCAAGTCCGGCATCGACATGCCCAC
>CAMNJZ010000017.1 GCA_946541955.1 uncultured Lachnospiraceae bacterium
GTCGGAGCCGGTGTGGCGAAGCGTCGGCAGCCAGTCCAGAGGGAAGAAGCCTCTGTTGGCCAGCGCTGCATAGAGACCCGGCGCTGTGTGGCCCTTGGAGAGGACAAAGCGGTCACGGTCGGGATCCTTGGGATTCTTCGGATCGATGTTCATCTCTTCGAAATAGAGATAGGTAAAGACATCTGCTGCGGACAGGGATCCGCCGGGATGTCCTGCCTTGGCAGCATGGGTTGAAATGAGGACGCCCTTGCGGACCTCATTAGCCATCTTTTTTAATTCCTGAATAGTCATATTTTCCCTTTCTGCCGCATGTGACTGCGGCACCTGCCTGGTGCTTGTCTGATAAGTCTCTGAAGCAGGATTTGTATTTGTGCAGATACCGGTCTCTGCATAAAACCGGCTCTGCTGTCCCGGTCCGCCTTCATTCTGCCACAGGGCAGGGAAAGGGGCAACGCCGGGCCAGTCCAACTTGCTGCACAGAAAAACGCATCCTTCTGCACAGCGGCTGCATCTTTACTTAGTGGTCACCCTGGCCGTAGTAGGCATTGGCGCCGTGCTTGCGCAGGAAGTGCTTGTCCAGCATATACTGGGGAGCGGGCACTGCCTGAGGGTTGACCAGCTCTGTCCATGCGCTCATCTTGGCAACTTCTTCCAGAACGACAGCGTGATACACTGCCTGGTCTGCATCCTTGCCCCAGGTGAAGGGACCATGGTGGGCGCAGACAACACCGGGATAGTACATGGGGTTCAGGCCCTCTTTTTCAAAGAGTTCCACAATGGCCAGGCCCTGGTTCTTTTCGTAATCGCCTTCGATCTCTTCCTTGGTCAGAACGCGGCAGCAGGGGACCTTTCCATAGAAATAGTCTGCCTGTGTGGTTCCGTAGCAGGGGATCTCACGCTCTGCCTGTGCCCATGCCGCGGCCCAGGGAGAATGTGTATGGACGATACCGCCGACTTCCTTAAATGCCTTGTAGATCTCGATATGGGTCGCAGTATCTACGGAAGGGTTGTATCTGCCCTCTACCTTATTGCCTTCCAGGTCCATAACGACCATATCTTCCGGCTTCAGGCTGTCATAATCAACGCCGCTGGGCTTGATGACGAAAAGGCCGCTCTCCCGGTCGATTCCGCTGACGTTGCCCCAGGTATAGGTGATCAGCTTCCTTTTGGGAAGCTCCATATTGGCCTCGTATACCTGCTGTTTGAGTGCTTCTAACATATTGATCTCCTTTCCCCTTATCAGGTAGAAAAAAATTTCCCGAAGATTCCGGCGTGCGCAGTCCTCTCATCAGAGGGATTTTCACGCTTAAATAACGGAAAGAATGCTGATTCCGGCCAGGGCACCGATCACGATCAGAATGATCCCGGCTGCCATGACGATTGTATTGGCCTGCCTCTCGAACACAGCCTTTCTGTCGGGGTCATAATAAAGCTTCATATGCTCCCCGACCTTGAAGGACTTTTCGCTGGAGGAATTGATATTGCACTTGCGGATGTTCTCTTTGCCTCCGAGCGTGTAGCGGACGATCGGATAATAGGTGAACTTGTCGCCCTTTAAGATCTTGGTCGCCCGGGAGATCTGTCTGCTGTAGACTTCAATGACCTCGCCGTCAATGGGCTGCAGATTTCTCTTCTTGAGGCCCAGATTGTCTGCGACCAGGGCTGCGCCGGCGCCCACGAGCAGGGCGGCCAGACAGATCATGGCCCCGATCTCGTTCCCCTGGTTTGTTTCCAGCGCCAGCAGAATGCAAAGAGCGCCGCCGAACATTAACTCCCAGGGATTGAAAAGCTGCTGGTTCTGGTCTTCGATCAGAGAATAGGCACTGCTTCCGGGCTCTTTATAGATCCGGAGCTGCTGACCGACCGCATAAGCCGAAGGCGTCTTGATGGCCTGCCGTTCCTTGTGATTCTGCTTATTCACAAATTCCACGACCGTATTGTAGTAGTTGAAAACCTCGCGGTCCTGTTTATCCTTCTTGACAATGTGATTGCAGATCACAACTGTGCCGTAATGGGCTGTTCCATCCTTCTCCGCCCTGCGAAGGGTCAGAAAACGTCTTACCTGGCCGGAGCCGACCAGAAAGATCAGAATGCCCGGAACATACAGCAGCAGTCTGGAATAATCAGTCATGTATAGAATCCTCTCTTACTATAAATCAGTCCTGTCAGGCGTGCCGGCCCCTGTCCGGTTCCTGTCTGCAATCGATGTCCCAAACGCAGACCAGCAAAGCCCTCCTGATATGTATGCTGCGGATCAGACCTGGACCTGTATGACCTCCATGCCGGTCCGCCTGAGTCTTTCGATCAGGACCGGACTGACATGATCGTCGGTGATCAGAGTCACAGGGTGATCATAGGTGCAGCTTCCGTAAATAATGTCATCGTTCCCCCTCCGGCGGATCTTGGAGTGATCAGCCAGGATGTAAATATCCTTCTCCGTCATGCTGATCATAGACTCATTGATGCCGATTTCCGTGGGGATATCATAGCGGAATTCTCCGTCGTCGTAAACTGCGGCGCAGCCGATAAAGGTCTTGTCCGCAGAAAGATTCAGAAGATTTCTCATAACATAGTCGCCGATCATGACGTGTCCCCGCACTTCCCCTCCTGTCAGATGGATGGAAATGCCGGAAGGAAAGGTCCTTTCGACGGCATAGCAGTTGTTGGTATAGACAGTCACCTTCCTGTCCCTGACATAGGACAGCATATCCAGGGCCGTCAGAGAACCGTTGATAAAAAGGGTATCCTGGTCTGTCACGAACCGGGCCGCATATTCCGAGATCCTGGCACGGCAGATGTGGATCTTCTCCTCCTCTGTCAGAGGGCCGCTCCCTTTTTCCAGTGAAATGGCGCCGCCATGGATTCTTTTCAGCAGCTTCCTGTTTTCCAGATACTGAAGGTCTCTTCGGACCGTCATCAGGGAAATGCCGAAAGCGGCGGCCAGTTCTTCCACACTGATCTCTTCCTTTTCACGGACCATGTTGAGAATGCCGAGCTGTCTTTCTTCTACTGCTCTTCTGTTATTTTTCATGAAACTCCCTGCTTAACAATGATAAAACATCAACCTGTCGTTTCATTTTATCATAAGAATCCATACAGGTGAAACATCAATGCAGGCGGTTTGTAAGGTAACGGCGTAAAAAGGACCGGCCGGCAAATATATAACATCTGCCGGCCGGTCCGAAAGTCTGGCTTTTAAACCGAAGATCAGTCGAGCAGATCAGCTGCCTTCAGTGCGTCCTCAATTTCCTTAGCGGACATAACATTGCGAAGCGGGATCAGGACCGTGCCGTTCTTTTCGACGCCTTCAAAGGTCTTGACGAAAGTCTTTGCACAGAATACCAGATCATAGTTACGTGCTGCAGATTTGCCTTCGGAAACAGGGCAGTGACGAAGCTCTGCAGGCTTAATGCCATACTTCTTCATAACCTTGTCAATTGCCTTCTCCATCATAAGAGAGGAACCAGCACCGTTGGCACAGCAGGCCAGGATTTTTTTGTTGTCAAGTTTAGCCATTTTGTAGACCCCTTTCCAATACATTAAAGTTTAAAACGTTTCCGATAATTATTGTACACTTATCGGCAGATAAAACAAGATGTCATAAGAAGGCTTTGCCTCAGGCTTTTGCCTTAGGCTTTTGCCTTTTTCTTCTCGATGTGCTCTACATAAGCATCATAGTCTTCAGTGATCAGGAAGTAGCCTTCGGGATCCTGACGATACTCGATCTGAGGCAGAGCCAGAAGAACAACAACAACGATCGCAACGCCGATATAGCCGAGATACTTCATCAGGACGGTGAAGATGGGCCATACGGTATCCCAGTCGAACATGCCCAGGTAACCGCCGTACTGTGCAAGACCTACCCAGCCGGAGATCAGAGCTGCGCCGAAGACCTGGATCAGGCCGGAAAGGAAGGGAATGATCAGGCAGGCCTTGAGGCCGCCCTTTTCATTGGCTACCAGACCGATGGTCGCATTGTCGAAGAATACAGGAACGAATCCGCAGATGATCAGAGTAGGAGAACCTACCAGGATCAGAACCAGGATAGCGATCAGCTGGCCGACCAGACCTGCAAGGAAACCGAAGGTAACAGCGTTTGCATCACCGAAACCGAAGCAGACTGCGCAGTCAACGCCGGGAACGGAGGAAGGAAGAAGCTTGTCAGCGATACCCTGGAAGGAAGCTGTCAGCTCTGTAACGAAGGTACGGACACCAAGCTGCAGGATGGCCAGATAAACGGCGAACTGCAGGGAGGTGTTGAAGCAGTAGAATACGAAGTTCTCGGTTTCCGTTGTTGCACCGGACTCAACGAAGAAGGGCTTGCCGATCAGAGCCATGATCACGCCGAAGAAAGCGGTCATCAGGATAGCGGTACATACCATGTTCTCGTTGAAGATGGAGAAGAAGCCGGGCATTTCAAGGTCGCCGACCTTCTTGGGTTCGCTGCCGTCCTTGGGAGCGAAGAACTTGCCTGCTGCCCAGTAGCCAAGACGGATACCGAACATCTGCTGGTGCGCGATTGCGAAGCCTGCACCTTCAGACAGCTCCTGCATGGGCTTGACGGTCAGGTTGGAACCGACTGCCCAGTAAGCGCCCAGAATAACTGCCATAACAGCCATCAGAGCGATGCCGTTGTTGTGCAGCTGAGGCAGAGCAAAGAGGATCAGCCAGTAAGCGGTAGCTGCCTGCTGAACCTGTACGTGACCTGTGGTGAACAGGGTGCGGCACTTTGTGATCTTGTTGAAACGGACAAGAAGGATGTTAACGATGAAAGCGATCAGCAGCAGCTGCATAGCGCCGGAGAAGGCCTTGCCGAAAACTTCCTCAACGCCTGCCGTAACAGCGTTCTGGCCATAGTAAGGGTCGATTACGGCTGCGGTCAGGTTGAATCTGTCCTTCAGACCTGCCAGGATGGGACGGAAGTTGGAGGTCAGTCCGCCGGAACCTGCATTCAGGATCAGCATACCGATAATAGCCTTCAGTGTTCCGGCCAGGGTGTCATACCACTTTTTGCCCATCAGGCAGTAGCCGAGCAGGGTCAGGAAGCCTACCATGTAGGGAGCCTTCTGCAGAATGTAGGTAGCGAAGAAACTCCAGATTCCAAATAAAATGTTCATTGTTTTCCCCTCTTTCTAATATCAGTTGATAATTAATAGAAATCATCCTCGAAAGGATGGTCTGCCTCGGCCTTCAGAATGTCTTCCGGGGTCTCGGCTGCCATCAGAGCATCCAGCAGAGGTTCATTCATGAAGATCTGTGTGAGCTGCTCGATGTTGTTCATGTGTTCGTCGGGGTTGCAGGCTGCCAGTGTGAAGAAGAGCTTCGCCACCTTCCTCTCACCGTCGTCTTCTCCGAAGTCCACAATCTGCTTATTTACCATGAAACCGATACCGGTCTTATGGACGCCTTCTGCGTTTTCCTGAGAATGAGGCATGGCTACATAGTGATCGAATACCACATAGGGGCCGTATTTCTCAACGCAGGCAACGATCTGCTTGTAATAATCAGCATCTACGCTGCCGTCAGCCACGAGGGAAAGGCAGCTCTGGCGTACGCCCTCCTGCCATGTCATTTCCTCGTCAACGAAACGATAATGTTTCTTTTCTACGATGTCCTGTAATACTGTTCCCATTGCTTTCCTTTCCTATATAGATGTGTTTGTCCCAGCCTGGT
The DNA here is from genome assembly GCA_946541955.1 of uncultured Lachnospiraceae bacterium. GTDB lineage: Bacteria > Bacillota > Clostridia > Lachnospirales > Lachnospiraceae > CAG-791. The sequence goes on from CAMNJZ010000017.1 coordinate 5,674, forward strand.
CCCTGTCTTAAAGAACAGATCTGAAAGGAACATTCTGAGGATATTCGAAGCAGTCGTGGAAGCCTCTGTCATGATGATATGCGAACTTATCCTTGTCATCCGGATATACATAGTGTCCGCCGACTTCCCAGAAGAAAGGATGGAACTTGTAGTCCAGACGGTCTTTTCTCATCTCCCAGATCACCTTGATCTCGTTGACGTCTGCCTGGAAGTTGCTCCATACATCGTGGTGGATCGGGATGACGACCTTGCAGTTGAGGGCTTCTGCCATACGAAGGACGTCTGTGCACTCCATCTTGTCCTGGATGCCTACAGGGTTCAGGCCGAAGGCTGCGGTGGCGACATCAATGTCATAATCCTTGCCGTGCTTTGCGAAATAGATGGAATAATGAGAGTCGCCGGAATGATAGATGTTTCCGCCGGGGGTCTTGATCAGGTAGTTGACGGCCTTCTCATCCATATCCAGAGGGCACTTGCCGTAAAGCTCTTCACGATCGGCGCCGGTGGAATCGGTTGTTACCAGGATGGTTCTGTCGAAGGCATCCAGAGCTACGATTTCAATGTCCTTGATCTTGACGGTATCGCCGGGCTTTACAACGATGCACTGCTCACGCGGAACGCCCCAGCCTACCCAGATATCCACGCACTTGGCGGGACCGATGAAGGGAGTGGGAATGGTCTTGCCGTCAGCTGTGGTGGTGGTCATACCGGTGTTGACGACCTGCGCTGCCAGCTCTGCGCTCATATGATCCTGATGCAGATGGGTCGCAAGAACAGCATCCAGGCCCTTGATCATGAAGGGATCGATCACGAAGGGGACGTTGCGAAGGTTGGGCTGCATGGCGCGGACGCCTGCCATATTGGCCATCTGATGGCCGACCTTCATCTTGCCGTCGCCGTGGGTGCGCTTGCCGTTGCCTGCCCAGAAGTCAACTGTGATGTTGGCGCCGCCGGGGGTCTTGAACCACATGCCTACGCAGCCAAGCCACCACATGGCAACAGAGCCGGGTTTGACATCCCAGCCTTCGATTTCCTCGGTGAGCCATGTGCCCCATTCCGGGAAGGTGCTGTTGATCCATTTTTCTCTTGTCATTTCAGAGATCTTACTCATTTACTACCTCCTGACTGGCAGATCCACTGATCTGCAGGGTTTTTGTTGACAGTTTCCGTATTCGCTTTATGTTCTTTATTCTTTCTTGATTATACAGATTTACAGATTTGTTTTTCAACACCATTTATGTTCGTTTTTTACGTTCACATATAAGTTAGTCATGTTTAATTAGTGAAATTGCCATTTTTTGCTTTTCCCTGTTTTCGGCTTATTTTAGCCATTTTCCATACTTCTTTCAGGGCTTGTTTCACCTAAAAGTACTTATCTTGTTCGATATCCCTGTGCAATATGACGGTTTTCTGTCTTCTTCAGCCTGGATATGTTCATTCAATATTTACTAAATTAACTTGTAATTATGCCCCCTCCGTTCTATAATATCATAAAATGCGTTCGCTTCATTCCTTTATTCTTACATCCGATTTATCTTTGTTAAATCTTTTGTTCCCGCGTTTATGTTCTTTTTTATGTCCGTTTAATCGTTTATGTTTCTTTTTTGTTCGTTTTTAAGATACTATTGGAGGTTGATTTGATGAAAGTCGAAAAGAAGGTCATTTCCGATTTGACAAAATGTTATGCAATGAGCGAGATCACGGTGGAAGGAAAGCACTGCTTCCTGGTCGCCGCCGAGAAGGACGATCCCTGCTATCTCTTTGCGGAGGACGGCACAAAGCTGGAGACCGTATGGTCCGACATGGGCGGCGTTATGACCATGACCGCTGTTCCCGGCACCGACGGCCAGTTCCTCTCCACCCGTCAGTTCTATTCCCCCAACGACGGCTTTAAGGCCAGGATCGAGATCGTTACCAGAAAATCCAAAGACAACTGGGAAGTCCGCACTCTCTGCAAGGCGCCCTTCGTCCATCGCTTCGGCATCCTGAACCGCGGCGGCTATAACTATCTGATCGTCTGCTGCATCAAGGGCGGTATGGAATATAAGAACGACTGGCGTTTCCCCGGCGCATGCTACGGCGCCATGCTTCCTTCCGATCTGTCCGGCTTTGACGACGAGCACCCTCTGGAGCTCTCTCTTCTGATGGACGGCATGCTCAAGAACCACGGCTATGCAAAGGTCAGCCGCGGCGGCTACGACGCAGCTCTGGTAGGCTGTGAAGAAGGCGCCTTCCTCTTCGCCCCGCCCGCCGTTTACGGCGCAGACTGGGAAGTCGAACAGGTCCTTTCCATCCCCACCAGCGATGCAGTCCTGATCGACCTGGACGGCGACGGCAAGGAAGAGCTCGGCGTGATCTCCGACTTCCACGGCAATTCCCTCAGCATCTATCACCAGGATGCCCACGGCAACTATGTTCCCCAGTGGAAATATCCCGTTCCCGAGAAGGATACGGAAATGCTCCATGCCACCTGGGCTGACAGCATTCTGGGCACACCTTCCTGGGTCGTCGGCTGGAGAAAGGGAACCAAGGATACCATCCTGATCACCTGGGACGCCGAGGCCGGCAATTATAAGACCGAATTCATCGACCGCAACACCGGCTGCGCCAACGCCCTCCACTTCCTGGACAAGGATGGAAAGGATATCATCGTCGGCACCAACCGTGAAATCAACGAGGTCGCTTACTATACGCTGAGCAAGTAAGGTCAGCAGGCGGCCCTTTCAATCAGGAAAGGAAAGGATGTATGGGGTACAAGGCCGTCTTTTTCGACTTGGACGGAACTGTCTATGATTACAACTACGGGGACCGTAAGGGCAAGGAGGCCATCGCTTCCTATATGGAGAAGACCTTCGGCCTGCCCCGGGAGGAAGCCCGTGCGGCCATGCGCTGGGCCTTTCTGGAATCCAGGGAAAGGATCGGCTATGACTGCGGCTCCTCCCACAACCGTCTGATCCGCTATCAGATGATGCTGGAGCACCTGTCTCTCCCTGTTCATCCCCACGCCATGGCGCTGGCTTCCCTCTACTGGGAGACCCTGATCGGCCTCTCCGCCCCTGAGCCGGGCCTGATCCCCCTGCTGAAAGCCCTTCGGGCCCGGGGCCTTGTCACAGGCTTCGGCACCAACATGACTGCCATGATCCAGTTCAAAAAGCTGGACCACCTGGGCCTCTGGCCCTATACGGACGTGCTGGTGACCAGCGAGGAGGTCGGTACGGAAAAGCCGGACCGCAGAGTCTTTGACTGGTGCGCCCGCAAGGCCTCTCTTCCCAATGAAGCATGCATCTTTATCGGGGACACCTGGGCTCACGACGTAATTGGCGCAGACGGGGCCGGCATGAAAGGGATCCTGTATAAGGGAAAGGAGACCGATCCCGTCCCCATGGAGGAGCGGATCCTTTCTTTTGAAGACTGTCTGACGGAAGAGGGCATCCGGCTGGGACGCGTACTTCTTCCCTGAGAGCACATCCAAAAATGAACGGAGGTTAAACATATGGAATATTCACTGGGCCTTTATGAAAAAGCCATACCTGTCGGCTATTCCTTCCCCAAAATGTTCGACATTACCCGGGAATGCGGCTTCGACAGGCTGGAGATCAGTGTTGATGAAACAGACTGGAGACTGGAAAGACTGGACTGGTCTCCCGAAAAGCAGAGAGAGCTGGGCGTGCTCGCAAGAGCGGCCGAAACTCCCATCCGCACCATGTGCCTGTCCGGCCACCGCAAATATCCCCTGGGCTCCCATGACCCGGCCGTCCGGGAAAGATCCATGGAGATCATGCGCAAGGCCATTGAATTCTGTGTCAACGCCAATATTGCAATCATTCAGCTGGCAGGCTATGATGTGTACTATGAAAAGGGCGACGCCGATACCGAAAAATGGTTCCTGGAGGGCCTGCGGGCCTCTGCGGACTATGCGGCCAGATGGGGCGTGATCCTGGGCTTTGAGACCATGGAGACCCCCTTCATGGATACCGTAGGAAAGTCCATGAAATATGTGGACGCCGTCGGTTCCCCTTACCTGGGCGTTTATCCCGATATCGGCAATCTCAAGAATGCGTCCGTCCTCTACGGCACCGATGTGGTCGAAGACATGTGGCTGGGCAAGGGCCATATCTTTGCCGTCCATCTCAAGGAGACCAAGCCCGGTCTCTACCGCGACATGAATTTCGGCGACCCCACGGGCCACACCGAGTACGGCCGCTGCATCGACGCAGCCCTGCAGATGGGCGTGCGCACCTTTACCGGCGAGTTCTGGTACCAGAAGGGCCAGGATTATGTAAAGACGATCACAGACGCCTCCGCCTTCCTGCGCGCAAGGATCGAGGAATCTGCACAAAGACTCGGTCTTTGAGCTTTCTCCCCCAGCAGGACGCAGCGGCATAAGAAAAAAGAAAGGAAAACTCTGTTATGATCAAATTTGCACCTTCCATCCTGTCCGCTGATTTTAATGTTCTGGGAGACCAGGTGGCACAGACAGCCAGAGCCGGCGCTCCCTACGTTCATATCGACGTCTGCGACGGCAGCTTTGTGCCCAGTATTTCCTTTGGTATGCCCGTTGTAAAGTGTCTGCGCAAGACCTCGGACCTCTTTTTCGATGTTCATCTGATGACCGTCCATCCTGAAAAGTTCGTCCGGCCCTTTGCAGAAGCCGGTGCGGACAGCATCACCTTCCACTATGAGGCGGCGGCAGATCCGGGCGCAGTCATCGCATCCATCAACGAAGTCGGCAAAAAGGTCGGCATGGCCATCAAGCCCCAGACCCCTGTGGAGGCCGTCATTCCCTTCATGCACCGGCTGGATATGCTCCTGATCATGACGGTGGAGCCCGGCTTCGGCGGCCAGAAATATCTGCCCAAATCCACCGGACGCATCCAGGAGGCCCGCAGACTCTTCCAGGAGGAGGGCCTGGACATCGACATCCAGGTGGACGGCGGCATCAAGCTGGACAACGTGGACGTGGTCCTGGACGCCGGCGCCAATGTCATCGTGGCAGGCTCCGCCGTCTACAACGACGATGTATACGGAAGCACCCTGGCCTTCATGGACCACTTTGCGGCCTATGAAGCCTCCCACTGATCAGACCAGGCTTCCTATAATACACACATGACCGCATAACAAAAGAGCGGAAGGATCCTTCTGTGGGATGCTTCCGCTCTTTCTTTGCTTTCTTATATGTACCTTCCTCAGGCCTCCCCTTCCTTCTGAGCGCCGAAGGTTCTGGGCCGGATCTTCCGGATGTCATCCAGGGTAAAATGATAGGCCTTATTGCAGAACTGGCAGGTCATGTCGATGTCCTGTCCATCGGCAAGGATCGCATCGATCTCCTCGGTTCCCAGAAGGACCAGGCCCCGCTCGCAGCGGTCCCTGGAGCAGTTGCAGCGGAAGGCGACGGGAGTGGTCTCCGTGACCGTAAAGTCAAAGCCCTTCAGGACCTGTTCCAGGATCTGTCTGGGACTGAGGCCGTCCTCCAGCATGACCGTTACGGAATTGAGAAGAAGAAGGTTTTCCTCCAGCTTCTGTATGGTCTCCTCCGAGGCCCCGGGCATGATCTGGACCACAAAGCCGCCGGCCTGGCGGACCGTGTTGTCCTTGCTCATAAGAACCCCCAGACCCACAGAGGAAGGGATCTGCTCGGACTCTGCGTAGTAGTAGGTAAGGTCGTCGGCGATCTCTCCGCTGTGCAGAGCGATCTGACCCACGTAGGGATCCTTGAGGCCCAGGTCCCGGATCACGGTCAGGGTCCCCCTGCCTACGCCGCCGCCCACATTCAGGTGGCCCTGGTCGTTGGGAGGAAGGATGACGTTGGGATTCTTGACATAGCCCTTTACGCCGCCGTGGCTGTCCGCCGTGACCGTCAGGCCCTGGAGGGGGCCGTCTCCGGAGATCTGGATCGTCAGCATATCCTTGTCATTTTTAAGCATGTCCGCCATCATCAGGGCCCCGCTCATCAGTCTTCCCAGGGCCGCTGTGGCGATGGGGCTGGTATTGTGGGCTGCCCTGGCAAATTCCGTCAGGTTGCGGGAAGTGACTGCAAAAGCCCGGATCTGGGCGTCGGCCGCAGTGGCCCGGATCAGATAGTCATAGTATTTATCCATAATCGTACTCCGTTCAAAATGATGATTTGAAACCTATCATATCACAGACCTTCCAAAAATGCCCGGAACTTTGCTAAATTCCCCCTGCAGATCACTTCAGCTGCAGATCACCTGGGGAATTCCAGGGTCCACTCCGCCAGGGCCGGATCCTCCAGATCTTCATAGGGGCCTGCCAGGACAAGGGACCCGTTTGCGGCCGCCCCGCCTTCCCCCAGGGCGCCCAAAACGCCCTCGTCTGCTGCCTGGATCAGCATCTGGTCCCCGCCTGCATAGACCAGGCGGAAGATTTGGCTCTTGTCTGCCGGATCCTTTTTTTTCACCAGGATACGGCCCGTCTCCTTCTCCAGGGTAAGACAGGAAGTCAGGTCTCCGCCGCCAGCCATGGGATAGATCCTGTATCCCCCCATGTCCGCGGTCACGTCTTCCACATAAAATTCCTGGGTCTCGTCCCAGACCCGCTCCCAAACAATGAGCTCCGGCTCTGTCAGGGCCGGGTCCTGGGAGACCGAAAGGACCAGGTCTTCGTCCCCGCTGCAGCAGATGTTGAAAAGGCCGCTGATCCCGGGCATCAGATCCCCCTCCTCCATGGCAGGAGGCTGGGCCTCTGCCTCTGCCGTTTCCTCAGCCGGGGCCTCCGCCGTGGCCTCCTCCGGTGCCTCTTCCTTTTCCAGAAACACCTCCCTGTCTCCGCTGCCTCCCAGATACCAGGCCGCAGCGCCTGCCAGGATCCCGGCCCCTGCCAGCAGGGTCCAGAGTGTCTTCTTTACGGGCTTCTTATCCATATCTTCCATCATTTCCTCCATTGTCTGATATCTGTCTGCCGCATCGGCCGCCATGGCCCTGGCAAGAATCCTCTTTGTTCCCGCATGAGCCCGGACGCCCTCCGGAAGGACCCCCGTGGGCCCGGCCCCCGGCCGCTCCCCTGTCAGGGCAAAGTATAAGACGGCGCCCAGGCTGTATATGTCAGCGGAGGGCAGGAGCCTTTGTCCCTTCACATACTGCTCCGGCGGGGCGTAGCCCGGCTTCAGGGCATAGGTGGTCCCCAGAATCTGGGCGTACATATTTCTGGAAAGGCCAAAGTCAATCAGGACCGTTCTGCCCTCCCTGGTCAGCATGATATTCTCCGGGCTGATGTCCAGATGCAGGATTCCCTTCCTGTGCAGGCCCTGCAGGGCCGCCGCCAGGGTCCGGATCCCCTGCAGGGCCGCCTTTTCCTGCAGGGGGCCTTCCCAGGCGATTCTTTCCTGCAGGGTCTCCCCCGTCAGATATTCCATGACCAGGCAGCTGGTCCCCGCATTTTCGAAGCAGTCCAGGACCCGGACCGCTCCCTCCCTGTCCAGGGAGGACAGGAGGCGGGCTTCCTCCAGAAAGGCCTCTCTGAGCCTGAAAAGCTCTGCCTCCTTTCCCGGGACCGGGACCGCTCCGCCGCCAGGCTCTCTGCCTGTGACGCCCCGGATATACAGCTCCTTCAGGGCGACCCTTTTTTGAAGCTTCAGATCCATGGCCGCATAGGTGATCCCGAAGCCGCCCCGGCCGATCACCGCCCCGACCCGGTACCTGCCTCCGGCCAGGCTGTAAAGGGGAAGGGCCTCCTCCTCCGGCAGGTAAGCGGCCGCGTCAAAGCCGCAGACAGGGCAGGGTCCCTTTGGCCCCGCAATTTCCTTCAGACATCCGGGGCAGATCCAGGTCTCCTCCATGCGCCGCGCCTCCTTTCAGGTCCCTCTCCGGGACCGCCATTTTCTTACCAGACGTCCGGCCAGGGCCCGGAGCCTTCGGGCCCTCCCGGCAGGAAGCGGCGTCTCCTTCCCGGCCTCCTGGAGGAGGCCTGCCTGGGAGAGCTGTTCCCGGTAGAGGTCTCTTACCCGGATCCTTTCCCCGCCTCCAAAGACCCTGTCTTCAAAGACAAAGGGCTCGAAAAACGTCAGGTCCTTTTCCGTCATCCCCGCCAGCATGCCCTCCAGGGGCAGGGAGGCCTCCCTGGCGTCCAGGTCTGTAAAAAAGCTGCCGTCCCCGAAGGCCGCCTTAAAATCCCGGGCAAAATCCAGGGCGCCCCGGCGGATCCTGGAAAGGACCAGGGCCTGGTCCCTGCAGGGCTCTGCCTCCTCCAGGACCGGCAGGACCCTTCCTTCTTCCTCCCGGTAGCCCAGGCAGGAGCCGCCGGGATCCGATACCAGGATCTCCCGCATCATGCCCCGGATCCGGGGCAGAAAGGGGTAAAGGGAATGGACCTGAAAGCCGCCTGCCCTTTTCCTTTCTCCGGAGGCCTGTCTGTCCTCGCAGATATAGAAGACGTCTGCCGAAAAGGGCAGGGCCCTGCAGATCGCCTCCTGGATCCTGCCAGAGCTCCCTGTATCGAAAAAGACGTCGCCCCGGCGGACGCAGGCAAAGCTGCGCCGGATCAGATTCCTTGCCGCCAGGTGCTTTTCCCTGCTGTAGCAGGAAGAAAGAAAGAGCCGGATCCCCTCCTCCAGGCCGGCCGCATCCACAAAGCGGCGCTCCGGCCGCAGGCCGGCCTCCCGGAAGATCCGCTCCGCCTCCTCCCTGGAAGGCCCGCAGGCAAAGTCCAGAAGGGCCAGGAGGGAACGGGGGGACTGGCCCGTGGGAGAAATGGGCAGCTGATAGAAATCGCACTCCGTCTCCGCCATCATGGGCAGGAGGGACCTGCGGGAGCAGTAAAGATAGCCTGCCGTCTCCTTCCCGAACAGGGTCTCATAGACCTGCATGGGCAGGTCTCCGTCCCGGGACAGGAACCAGATCCTGCCATAGCCGCAGTTTTTCCGGACCTGCTCCATCCAGACGGCCAGTCCCATCAGATGCATGCCAAGGCCGTAGTAGCCAAGAAGGGCAGGATCTGCATTGAAGGAACCGCTGCCGGCAAAGGGGCGGTAGGGATCGTCCAGGCAGCTTTGCAGGACCAGGGCCTGCATGCAGCGAAAGCCAAGGCTCCTGCCGCCTTCCTGGACAAAGAGCCTTCCCAGAAAGGGCGCCGCAGGTTCCGCCAGGGCCCCGGCCGGGCAGCCCTGGATCCGGTCTTCAAAGACCTCCCTGGCGGCGGGCAGAAAGAGGGAGGTAATACCGGCCTTCCTGCTCCCCTCCACATCGGCCCGCCAGGAGTCGCCCACATGGAGCAGCCTTCCGATGGCCTCCGGATACTTGTGCAGGGCCCTGCGGTAGAGGTCTCCCGTTTCCTTGAGAACCCCCTCCTCCGAGGAGACCAGGATCGCTTCCCAGCCCTCATAGCCGCAGGCCGAAAGAAGGGCCCCGATGGTTTCCGAAGACAGGTACATGTCCGAGAGGATCAGGATCTTCTTGCCGGCCCGCCTGGCTCTTTCAAACACTCTGGCCCCGGCCGCCCGCCTTTTCACAAAGGCTCCTTCCAGCCGGAGCTCCTCGGCCAGAAGGGCCTGGAGGATCTCCTTCCGGATCCCGAAAAGCAGGCCGATGGTCCTGTAGATCTCAGAGATCCCGACATCCTGCAGCCCCCGCAGGCGGCCCGCGGCCCGGGCGGCCTGCTCGCCCCGGATCCGCAGGGGAGAAAAGGGCGAGGCGGCGCCCGTCAGCTTCCGGTAAAGGGGATCCAGGAAGGAAAAGAGGTCCGCCGGCTTATAAAAGGGTCTTGTCAGCAGGGTGTCAAAGCAGTCAAAGCTGACCCAGTCCTGGTCCGGGGCGGCCGCCCGGGCCGCCAGATAGGACAGTCCCCCTGTCCAGGGAACTCTGACCGATTCATACCAGCCATCCCCCGCCTCCAGGGTCCCCGCATCCGGGCAGAAGGCTCTGGCCAGGGCCAGGGCCCTTTTTTTATCTCTGCCGGAAAAGGCCGAAGCGGCCAGGTGCTTCCACAGCCTGCCGTAGCGCCGTCTTCCCTCATGGAAATGGGAAAGGACCGCCGGCCCGGCTCCTTTTTTCTTCAGATAGGCCTCTGCGAAGGCAAAGACCCGGGTCAGGTCCTCCATGCGCTTGCGGAAGGTCACAAGGTCCAGGGAGGCAGCGTCGGTGGCGCTGCCCCGGGTCCTGCAGTAGTGGTAGGCTTCCCCGGCTGTGCCGTCATCTCCCAGAAGACTCTCCGCCTCGTAGTAGAGCACAGCAGAAAAGGCAATGTCCTCCGTCATGACGACATGGCCCTGCATCTGCGCCAGCCAGGGCAGGGCCCTCTCCCACAACGGCCGGCTGATCAGCCGGTTCCACATGGTATGGATCCCATAGCAGGAAAGCTCGCCCTCAAAAAACCAGGTCCGGACCGCTTCTCCCTCCAGAAAGCCGCAGTCCAGGGTCATGACATGGCAGGGGTAGACAAAGGTCCCCTCCGCCTCGTCCAGGACAAAGGACCCCAATGTCAGCTCCGCTCCGGAGGCCCGGGCCCTGCCCAGAAGCTCCGGCAGATAATCCGGAGAAAGATAGTCGTCGCTGTCCATGAAATAGAGATAGCCGCCGGAGGCCGCGGCCGCTCCGGTCAGTCTGGCCTGGAAGAGGCCCAGGTTTTTCTCATGGCAAAGAAGCCGGATCCGCTTATCCTTTGCCAGGTAGGGGGCCAGGACCCTCCGGACCTGCCCCGGAGAGCCGTCGTCCACCACCAGGATCTCCATTCCGGGAAGGTCCTGGGCCAGGATGCTGTCCAGGCAGCGCCCCAGCAGGGCCTCCGTCCCATAGACGGGCAGGATCACGCTGACCTCCGGCGCCCCGGCAGCTTGTATTTTCTTCAAAGCCCCGCCTCCTTTCCTTCCTCCCTGCCTTCCGGGAGCAGGAGGTCCTCCAGGTACCGGTTCCATTCCTCCAGCTCCCGGTTCTGGTCCTCCAGCCATCCGGTATAGGCGCGCAGATTCCGGATGGTAAAATAATTCTTCCGCAGCAGGTCCTTCTGCTCCGAATCCCGCAGATTCACCAGCTTCTGATAATGGTCCAGGTCGATGGCGGCCTGAAGGGCGCGGATCCCTTCCTCGTCCCGGGACCAGACGCCCAGACCGAAGCTGAAGGGGAACTCCAGGCAGGCGCCGTCCTCCTTCTTCAGATCCTGCCAGAATCGCCGGGTCCCCATGGGCTGGCCGTAGAGGAGGTCCTCCCCGATGTCATGGAAGAAGAGGACGCCGTCCCTTTTCAGCTTGGGCCGCCAGAGGTCGAAGTCGTGGGCGGCGTCCTCATAGCGGTGGCTCCCGTCGATGTGGATCAGATCCAGGCTTTCGTCCTCGATCTGCAGGGCGGCCCTGTCAAAGCTGGTCTGCATGACCCGTACGTCCAGGTCCCCGTAGCGTCTGTCCAGGATCCGCCGGAAGGTCCCGAAAACATCCTCCCTGTAGTCCGTACCGGTAAAGGCGTCGCCGATCCAGGAATCCACCGCATAAAAGCGGGTGTCCAGGCCTCCGTCCAGGATGGCCTGGAGAAAGGCGAAGGTGGAGCAGCCGTAAAAGCAGCCCAGCTCTGCGATTCTTTCCGGCTTCCGGTTCCTGACATAGTCATAGGCAAAGGGCCGGTGGCCCGACCAGGTCCCATAGGCCATCATTTCCTTAAAATCCTGGTCACAGTCAAAGACCGGGTCATAACAGGTCCACATGCTCTCCTCCTTCCGCCCGGATCTGCAGATCCTCCACAGGCTTGTTGAATATTCCGTGAATGGCTTCTCCCCGGGGATCGAACTGAAAATGCACGGCCCGGTTGACCCAGCACTGCTCGGTCTGCCGCAGGACCTCCCGGCCTTCTCCCAGTCCCAGGGTCATAAAATAGTCTCCGTCCCGGATCTGGGGCCAGGTAAAGGAAAAGGAGACCTGCCAGCGGCCGGGACCGGCCAGGAGGACCCTGTCCTTCTCCCCCGACAGGGCGTGCAGGCTCGTTTCGCCAAAGACCTCCATGCCCAGGCGGTCCAGGATCTGATAGCCGATGATCAGGCCCTTCCCCTCCCTTTTAAGCCGGATGTCCATCCAGACCCGGACTCTTGAGCCCTCTCTGCAGAGGGTCCCGTCCGGAAGACCGTCGGTTTCCCAGCCGAAGGCCTCGATCACATAGTCCATCCTGCCGCTCAGATCGGAGACCTTTGGCAGGTGGGGAATCCTGGAGACAGAGGCTCCGGCCAGGGCCTTTGCTGTCAGCCTTCCGGCCTCCTGTTCCGGGGCCGGGGCCTCCTCCTGCGGATGGCCCTGCCGGATCCTGAGATAGGCGGTCACGCCCCCGGCCGGGTCCCCGTCCCAGACCAGCCTTCCCCGGTCCAGGACCAGGATCCTGGTGCAGAAACGGACCGCCGCCTGCAGGTCATGGGTCACAAGGACGATGGCCGCCCTGGCGGAAAGGTCCCGGAGCCTTTCATAGCATTTTTGCTGGAAAAAAATATCTCCCACGCTCAGGGCCTCGTCCACCAGGAGAACGTCCGGCTCCCGGCAGATCATACAGGCAAAGGCCAGCCGCATGAACATGCCGGTGGAATAGAAACGGACCTTCCGGTCCAGGAAGTCTCCAAGTTCCGCAAAGGCCGCTATGGCCTCTGTTCTGTCCCGGGCCTCCTTTCCGCTGATGCCCTGCAGAAGGAGCTGAAGGCGGATATTCTCCCGGCCCGTATAGTCGGGATGGAAGCCGGCTCCCAGCTCCAGAATGGCCGCCCGCTGGCCCCGCAGGGTCACGCTTCCCCTGTCCGGGGCCGTTACCCCGGCCAGGATCTTTAAAAGGGTCGACTTGCCCGATCCGTTCAGGCCGATCACCCCGATCCACTCTCCCCGCCGGACCCGGAAGGACAGATCCTCCAGGGCTCTGAAGCGTTCCCCCCTGCCCCATTTCCCGGGCAGGCTGTAGGTCTTGCCGATCCCGCAGGCTTCGATGCAGTATTCTTCCATACCTTCCTCCTTACTGCAGGCGGTCTGCCAGGCAGGGCCGCAGCTTTCTGTAGACAAAAATGGCCAGGAGCCACAGGGCAGACACCAGGCCGGCATAGCACAGGCCCGCTTCCTTTCTTTCCCAGATCCAGCCCCTGCCCAGGAGGGCGTCCCGGTAGCCCTCCAGAATAAAGCTCAGGGGATTCCATCCCAGGATCCTGCGGATCCCGGGGGCCGCCAGGCCGTCCGGGTTCCACAGGACCGGGGAGGCCCAGAAGCCGATCTGCAGAGCCCCCTGGACCAGGGCCTCCAGGTCCCTGCACCAGACCCGGAGCAGGCTAAGGAGCATGGAAAGGCCCAGGCCCAGAAGAAAGAGGAGAAGCGTATAAAGGGGGAGCTGCAGCAGATGCCTTCCGGCCAGTCCTCCGGCAAAGAGGACCGCTGTCAGAAGGACCAGGAAAAGGAAATGAAAAAAGAGGGAGGTCAGCGCCCGGATCAGGGGAAGAAGGGGCACGGGAAAGGGGAGTCTGGTGATCAGAAAGCGGTAATCCAGAAGACAGGCGCAGCCGCCGGTCAGCAGGTCGGAAAAGAAGATCCAGGGCAGATAGGCAGAAGTGAACCAGAGAATGTAGGGGACATTTTCCACCGGGGGATTTCGAAAGCCCCGGTCATAGACATACCAGAGGGTCCCTATGGTCAGAAGGGGAAGCAGCAGGGACCAGAGACTTCCCAGGGCCGCCCCGGCGTAGCGGGTCCTTATGTCATTGCCCGTCAGCAGAAGGACCTGGCGGGCCCGGTCTGAAAATCGTTTCATTGTTTTCTCCTTTACGAAGCAGGCTGCAGAGATCGAACAGATACCGGCAGAGCCTGTAGAGCCAGGCCCAGGACCCTTTTCCTCCCAAAAAAAGGCGAAGATAGCCCATCTTCCACCTGGACCTTCGAAAATCCGCCGCCAGGGCCAGGGGATGGAAAAGACAGGCCGGCAGGGGGAGGGGACAGGCCAGGGGTCTGCAGACCCCCTCGTCCAGAAAGGGGATCCGCCCGTAGAGCCGGGCTTCCTCCAGGGTCGGCTCCATGCCAAGACGCCGCAGGGGGGCAAAGGCTTCCCGCCCCCGGTGCCATGGGCCCTCCGGTCTCCGGAGATGGGCCAGCGCCCTGTCCTGGAGCTGGAGGATCATCCGGCCCTCTGGCATAAGGACGCCGGCCCTGTCCCTGAACTCACAGGGGGCCCGCAGGATCCGGACCCGGCCCCCTCCTGCGAGGGCGTAGCCTGTGACAGACCCCCTCATCTCCAGAAATAGACTCTCAAAGAGTCCGATAAAGGGAGCCTCCGGCGTGAAGGCAAAGGGCCCGGGCCTCCCTTCCCGAAGCGCGTCAAAGAGAAATCCCCTGGCAGCAAGGCCCCGGTCTCCCAGCTGGCGCCGGGCGTGGAAGGACAGGCCCATATAGAGGCCCGTGAAGGAAAGGCCCAGACCTCTTGCCTGTGAAAAGCTGGTCAGAAGGACCTGCATGGTCCCGCCCCAGCCCAGGTCCGCCAGGACCACCTTGCCCCGCAGGCCAAAGCCCTGCAGATAGAGAGCAAAGGCCTCCGCCTGGTCTTCCCTGGCCAGGACACCTGCCAGACTCGTCCTGGAGCATTCCAGATGGGCCGCGGGAAGCGTCTCCTGCAGGCCCAGGGTCTCCCAGGCCCTGCAGAAAAAGGCGCCCTCCCTGGACAGAAAAAGGACCTGCGAGGCGTCAAGGGCCAGGCTCCCTTGCAGAAGCCAGGAAAGATAGGCACCGGTCAGAGGCCCAAGCAGATCATCTGCTGCAGAGCCCATAATTCGCCTCCTGTTCAGTTTTGCAAAATCAGGAAATGTGTCGGTGAAAAACCGAAAGAATGGCCCCGGAAACGCCAGGCGGCATTTCCGGGCCATGTAAGAACAGAATTAATAATAAACAAGTGCGGCCAAAAGAGCAAGTCCCAATTTCCCCGGCTGCGGGGAGAAGGGAACCTGCCGGGGCCCTTCCGTCAGGAAGAGGCCTTCTCCGAAGGATCTGCCGCTTCCTTCAGGGCCGGCTCTTCGATCCTGGCCCCGCAGTTGGAGCAGAATTTGGCTCCTTTGGGCAGGATCTTGTAGCAGCTGGGGCAGCGGAGCTCGCCCCGGAGAGAAGCGATCCGTTTTTCCCTGTCGGCGATCAGGGCCTTATCCTCCAGGATCTTTAAAAGGATCTCGGTAAAGGGCCTCCAGTCGCTGATGGACAGGGGCAGGGTCTCCGACTCGTCCATGGCAAGGATATCCTGGATCTGCTCCCTGGTCTTGCCCTCGAAATTCTCGGCAAAGACCACCTTGCCCAGCTCCTCCTCCAGGTCATAGATCCTGGCCTCGGCGTCCGTTATGTCAGCCTTCCAGGAAACAAGCGAGGTCATATCCCTGGTCTTCTGGATCGCCTCCTGGCTTCCCTGGGTAAATTTTTTGGTAATCTCACTGAAAAAAGGCATTGGCGGCCTCCTGTTTATGCATACTTGCTGATTACGCCTGTTACGATGGGAACGATCTGCTTCTTTCTGGAAACGATGCCATTCTGGAAGCTGTGCAGCTCTCCGTCCTTGTTGGGGAAGGCCTCCAGGGCCCAGGACGCCTTTTCGCCCGAGGCGTAGAAGATGGATCCGTTTTCCAGAATGCTGGTCACTGCCAGAATGCAGAGGTCAAGATTCTTCTTGCGCGTGAAGACGTCGAGCTTGCTCTGGATCTCCTCCTCGGACATGGTCAGCTGGTCCTCCTCGGAAACGATGACCTGGGAGATCATGGTCTGGCAGCCCTCGATGTCAAAGAACTTGATATCCTGGTTGATCAGCTCCTGGATGGTCTTGCCTTCCAGGTTGGTGCCGGCGGAGAACATCTCCCTGGCAAAATCATCGATGTCCAGTCCTGCCAGGGCCGCCAGGATGTTGGCCGTATGGATGTCCCGCTGGGTGCAGGTGGGGGACTGGAACTTCAATGTATCCGACAGAACGGCGCCCAGAAGCAGGCCTGCAATATTGGGCGGGATCGGGATCTGATTCTCACGGTAGACCGTGGCCACGATGGTGGCGGAGGAACCGACGATCTCATTTCGGAAATTGACGGGCTGCCGGGTGGAAAAATCATTGATCCTGTGGTGGTCGATGACCTCCAGGACCTCCGCCTTTTCGATGGATTTGACGGACTGGGTGAACTCGTTGTGGTCCACCAGGATGATCTTCTTGTTCTTGGCGTTCATGATATGATAGCGGGAGGCATAGCCCATGAGCTTCCTGTCGTCATCCACCACCGGATAGGAATGGAAGCGGCTCCGCATCATCTTGTTTCCTACATCCTCCGCAAACTCATGACCGTAGAAGGTGACCAGGTCGGTGGTCATGATCTCCTTGACCGGGGCTGCGAAGAAGACGTAACGGGAGGTGTTCATGGTACCCTCTCCGGAAAGCACGATGGGAACGTGGCGCCGTTTGGCTTCCGCGATCACGTCCTGGTCCACTTCGTCCGTACGGACCAGGATCAGCATACCGGCGCCCCGGTCCATCAGATCGATCAGAGAGCCCCGGCTGTCGCCGGCGATCACGATCCTCTTTTCAAATTTATACTTGGACAGGTCTCCGTCCGTGATGGGGATGATGCCGATCCGGCCGTTCAGATCCCGCTCCGGATCGTCATAGATCACGGTTCCGCTCAGGGTCTTGGCGTAATTCTCAGTGGGCGTGACCCGGATCAGCTCCGCATTGTGCTCGGATCTGTCCATGGCTACATTGGCGATATCGTTCTTGGTGACCAGGCCGATCAGTCTGCCCTCTTCGTCCACCACGCCCAGGGTCTTTCTGCCGGTCTCCCGGATGATGTTGCGGGCTTCCAGAATGGTGGTCTCCGGGCTGATGGCAATGGGGGAATCCATCTGGATCTCGGACATGCGCACTCTGGCATCGTCCAGATACATGGGCTGTTCAAAGCCGAACCGGTTCAGCAGAAACTGCGTCTCCGCGTTCAGTTTTCCAAGACGGCAGGGAACGGCCCTGACTCCGTTGGCCCTTTTATAAAAAGCATAACCGATCGCCGCTGCGACCGAGTCCGTATCAGGGTGCTGATGCCCTGTAACATATACTGTATCCTGCATTTTGCAATTCCTCCGTATTCAGGATGACTATTCTGTATATACTTTATCAATTTCCGTCCCTTCTTTCAATGCTGCCTTTTAAGGGGCGAAAAAGAACCACAAAAAAAGAGGCCTCTATGGGTCTCTGCACGCAGGAAAAATGCCCCGTAAACAGCAGGAACGCCCTTACACTCCGTAAGGACGTTCCTACCTGACTTCATCGTACAATGGCTTGTACCTCCTGTCTGTACCCGCGCTCCGACCCCCGGCAGATGGATTTTTATTCTATCTGTTCCTGTGGAAATCGACTGTTCAGCGTCATACAAATCCGGTTCCTTTCGCGGTGACCGTTTTGTATAGGCTGACTCCTTAACGATCACTGTCAATGCTCCATTTCCCGGAACAATTGATTCTTTATTAAATCGGATCTCCCGAAGCACTGCCCGGCGGGCAGCTCCCGGTTCTGAACACAGGGCACGTTTTCTCAGATCATACGAATTCCGGGTATGGTTCTTTCAGCTTTTTAAGGCGCGCCGGAATTTTTCTGCGTATCTATCTGATAGAATTATTATGACAGAATCATCCGAAAAAGTCAAGCACATTTTTGTGCAGTTTGCACTGAGTCCGCTTGATCTTTTTTAACATTTATGTGCAATCTGCAAGATTAACAAGCCCAACATCTTGTGGTTTTGGCCTGCAGCAGACACAAAATATCCTGCCTTCTTTTATCGGGAAAGATATTCGATCACGGCCGCCGGGTCCCCGTCCCGCCCCGCGGCATATACGCTGTCTTCCATAGTCTCGTCCGTATACAGGATCCTGTCGAAGTTATCCGTAAAGACGAGCGTGGCAGCTGCATATTCGTTTCTCAGGGCGCTGTACCTTGAAGGGGCCGTCCGGCTTATGCCGTTACGGGACAGGACCGGCGCCGAGAAAGAAAAGTCCAGGGCCTCCTCCGGAGAGGAGGGCGTTATGGTAAGATGCGCGCGAAGGGGGACCGGCAGGAGAATAAGCATGATCAGGAGAACTGCTGCTGCGGCTGCTGTTATTTTCAAGTGTTTCATCTTCATGGCAGATGCTCCTTTCTGCTTCTTCGGGAGAGACACGTCAAAAGGAAGGGCCCCGGGCATCTGCCCTGCGGTCCCTTCCTTTTTTAACGCCAGTGATGCTGATAATCCTGCGGGCCCAGCAGGCGGTCAGCGCTTGTTGCTTCTTCTCCAGATATGCATCTTTTCAGCTGCGGCGATCAGCTCATCGCGGAAATCGGGATGGGCAATGCTGATCAGATCCTCGGCTCTCTGCCAGGTGGTGCGGCCCTTGAGGTTGACCATGCCATACTCGGTCACCACATACATGGTATTGGCCCGGGTATCGGTCACGATGCTGCCGTCTGCCAGGGTAGGTCTGATCCGGCTCTCCAGCTTTCCGGTCTTCTTGTTGTAGAAGGTGGAGGAGAGGCAGATAAAGCTCTTGCCGCCCTTGGAGGCATAGGCGCCCAGTACGAAGTCCAGCTGGCCGCCGGCACCGGAAATATTCCTGACGCCTGCGCTTTCGGCGTTGACCTGGCCCTGGAGGTCAATATCCACCGCATTGTTGATGGAAATGAAATTGTCGAGGGCGCTGACGCGGGCAATGTTGTTGACATAGTCCACGGGGCAGCTCATGCACTCGGGGTTGTTGTTGAGGTAATCGTACATCTTCTGGGTGCCGGCGCCGAAAGCATAGCACTGACGGCCCACGTCGAAGTTCTTGCGGGCGCCGGTGATCTTGCCGGCCTCGGCGATGTCCACGAAGGCATCCACGTACATCTCGGTATGTACGCCCAGGTCCTTGAGGTCAGACTGTGCGATCATCTGGCCGATGGTATTGGGCATGCCGCCGATGCCCAGCTGCAGGCAGGCGCCGTCGGGAATCTCTTTGACCACAAGCTCCGCCACGGCCTTGTCCACATCCGTTGCGGGGGCTGCGGGCGGGAAGGCATCCATGGGCGGATTGTCTGTCTCAACGATCATATCCACCTGATCGATGTGTACATAGGCGTTGGTGCCGCCCAGGCAGACCGGGACGTTCTCATTGACTTCCACGATGACCTTCTTCGCTGTCTGGATGACGGCGTAGGCGTGGGAAGCGCTGGGGCCCAGGTTGAAGTAACCGAACTTATCCATGGGAGATACCTGCATGATGGCCACATCCAGGGGATCCTGGCTCTCCAGATAATGACGGGGCAGCTCGGAATACTTCAGGGGCGCATAGAAACAGAAGCCCTGAGAGACCGCCTTGCGCTCGGCACCGCCCATGTGCCAGCTGTTCCATGTCATATGCTCTGCCGCGTTCTCGACCTTAAAGATCTCCGGCACATGCATGAGGATACCGCCGCGGAACTTGACATCCGTCAGTTCGGGAAGGCGTTTGGCCAGTTCTCTGTCCACTGCCACAGAGGTAGTCGTGGTCCAGCCGTAATCGACCCAGTCACCACTCTGAACAACTGCCGCCGCCTGGGCTGCAGTGACCAGCTTCTGCTGATATTTCTCCTGATAATTCATTCGGACCTCCTTTTTATCCATCGATTCTTCTTCACAACGCCCCCTGCCGGCCGCCCTGTGCCGGGGCCCTTCAAGGGAATGGTCTTTTTTGCGGGGAGCAGTTTTTACCGTACATTTTATTATAATCCTGCCGGCCCCTGCTTTCAATCAAAGCCAGGTGTTTTGATAAAAAAATAACGAACAGGATTCCTGCAAATTTCTTGACAATACAATTAAATTGTGTAAAATGTAATTGTAGACAAATAAAACTCCTGCGCTTTTTCGCATTTCGGAAAAGTGCCGCATGAGATATAATGAAATCAAAACACAAAGCAGGGCACGGAAAGTGCGGAAAGGAACCCTATGGTACATACATTTGATGAAACAAATTTTGAAGCTGAAGTAATGCAGAGCGATCTGCCCGTATTCGTAGACTTCTACGCAGACTGGTGCGGCCCCTGCAAGATGATGGCCCCCGTGATCGCCAAGCTGGCCGACAAGTATGACGGCAAGATCAAGGTCGGCAAGGTCAACGTAGACGACTGCCCCGAGCTGGCAGAACAGTTCAATGTCATGAGCATCCCCAACATGGTCTTCATCAAGGGCGGACAGCTGGTGGACAGACAGATCGGCGGATCTCCCCAGGCAGCTCTGGAAAAGAAGTTCACCGACGTGATCGGCTGATTCCCGGGCCTGGCGCAAAAGACAGAGCAGCATGATTGGAAAGAGGAAAGAAACCCATGTATGATCTTATAATCATCGGCTCCGGCCCCGCGGGCCTGACTGCAGGCATCTATGCTTCCAGGGCAAGACTGAACACCCTGGTCCTGGAGCAGAACTTTGTAAGCGGCGGACAGATCATCGATACCTATGAAATCGACAACTATCCCGGTCTCCCCGGTATTTCCGGCATGGATCTGGCCGACAAAATGTCCCAGCACGCAGAAAAGCTGGGCGTTGCCATGGAGAACGTCATTGTGACCTCTCTGGATCTGACTGGGCCTGTCAAGAAGGTCATGACCGATGACGCCGTCTATGAAGCAAAGGCTGTCATCATTGCCAGCGGCGCCTCCCATTCCCATCTGGGCGCGCCCGGTGAGGAGGAATTTGCCGGACACGGCGTTTCCTACTGCGCCACCTGCGACGGCGGCTTCTACAGGAAAAAAGACACCCTGGTGGTGGGCGGCGGCGACGTAGCCGTAGAGGACGCCATTTACCTGGCCCGTCTCTGCAATAAGGTCTATGTGGTCCACAGACGGGACGAGCTGCGGGCAGCCAAGGTCCTCCAGGAGAATCTTCTCTCCCTTCCCAACGTGGAAATGGTCTGGAACAGCGTCGTAAAGACCATAAACGGATCTGACAAGGTCGAATCCGTTACCGTGACCAATGTAAAGGACGGGTCCGAGCGTACCATCCCCGTACAGGGCGCCTTCATTGCAGTAGGCATCACCCCCCGTTCGGAGTTTGCCAAGAACCATATCGCCATGGATGAAAAGGGCTACATCATTGCGGATGAGACCGGAAAGACCAGCGTTCCCGGCGTCTTCGCAGCAGGAGACGTCCGCGGCAAGCAGCTGCGCCAGGTGGTCACAGCCGTAGCCGACGGCGCCAACGCGGTGACCAGCGTGGAGAAGTATCTGCTGACGTTAAAGTAAGGAGCGCTTCATGAGCACATATGACAAAAAGGTCCTGGACTGCTTTTTAAAGAACCAGCTCCAGCTCTTTCCGGAGGAGGTCGCATCCACGCCTGAAGAGGCGGACGCCTTCCTGGAGGAGGTCTTTGCAGAGGTGGTCAAAAACAAAAAGCAGGTCCGAGAATATTTTGAAGAGACCGGCGTCGACCTGGAGGGAGCGGACCCTCTGGAGGCGGCAGAGGTCTTTGCCGTGGGCGATGGGCGCTATCTGATCGTAGACGCCTGAGCCTGCAGGGCATCGGCACAGAAAGAAAGCAGGAAGGAAAAGGCTTTAATGACCTTTCCTTCCTGCTTATTTTTTGTGCTTATTATTTTATGCATCAAAGATGCTGTCTGCGTAACGGACCGTTGCCATGGCGTCTTTGGCATAGCAGTCGGCTCCTATGGCGTCCGCGTATTCCTGGGTCATGACGGCGCCGCCCACCACCACCAGGGTGTCGGGCTTTTTCTCCCGAAGGAGCTTTATGGTCTCCTCCATACTGACCACTGTGGTGGTCATCAGGGCCGACAGGCCCACGAGACGGATGTTCTCCCGGATTGCCGTATCCACAATGGTCTCCGGGGCCACATCCTTGCCCAGATCCAGGATGTCATAGCCGTAGTTTTCCAGCATGACCTTGACGATATTCTTGCCGATGTCGTGGATATCGCCCTTGACCGTTGCCAGGATGATCCTGCCCTTGATCTTTCTTCCGGTCCCTGCCATCTGTTCCTTTACGACCTCAAAGGCCGCCTTGGCGGCTTCCGCGCTCATAAGGAGCTGGGGCAGGAAGAGGGTCCCTTTTTCAAAGCCCTGTCCGACCCGGTCCAGGGCCGGGATCAGCTCCTCGTTGATGAGGGTCATGGGGTCTTTGGTCAAAAGGCCCTCCCTGGTCAGGGCGGCGGCCCGCTCGGTCATGCCCCTTTCGATGCTCTCGCCAAGGCGCATGGGGCCTGCTGCCGCTGCCTTTTGTCCTTCTGCCGCTCCCTGGGGCCGGGCTGACACGGCATCCGGCGCCGGGGCGGTCCCGGCGTAGGCGGCTATGTATCCCATACAGTTCTCATCCAGATCCTGGAGGGCCAGGAAGGCCCTGTAGGACTGCATCATCGCCTCATTGCCCGGATTGATGATGGCGCAGGAAAGACCGGCCGTCATGGCCATGGTCAGGAAATGGGCGTTGACGATCTCCCGTCTGGGCAGGCCGAAGGAAATATTGGAGACGCCCAGGATGGTATGGCCTCCCAGCTCGTCCCTGACTCTGCGCAGAGTCTCCAGGGTCACCCTGGCAGACCGGCTGTCGGAGGAAATGGTCATGGCCAGACCGTCGATCACGATGTCTTCAGCGGGAATGCCGTATTCCTCGGCCGCCGCGTAGATCTTCCGGGCGACCTTCAGACGGCCCTCCGCCGTATCCGGGATCCCCCCTTCGTCCAGGGCCAGTCCCACCAGGACGCCGCCGTATTTGGCGACCAGGGGCATGACCGCTTCGATGCTCTCCCTTTTGCCGTTTACAGAATTGACCATGGGCTTGCCGTTGTACAGGCGCATGCCTCTTTCCAGGGCGGCCGGATCCGAGGTGTCGATCTGCAGGGGAAGGGCCGTCACGCTCTGCAGCCTTTTGACCACTGTCTCCATGATCTCCGGCTCGTCGATCTCGGGCAGGCCCACGTTGACGTCCAGGATATGGGCCCCGGCATCCTCCTGCCGGAGGCCTTCGGAAAGGATATATTCGATGTCCCTGCTGCGCAGGGCTTCCTTGAATTTCTTCTTGCCTGTGGGATTGATCCGCTCGCCGATCACCACCGGTTTCGGGCCGATTTCGACGGCCTGGGAGAAGGAGGTGACCACCGTCCGCTTTTTGGGATAAGGCGGTCTGAAGGGCAGTTTTGAGACCTTCTCGATGGTCCTGCGGATATGGTCCGGCGTGGTACCGCAGCAGCCGCCTGCCACATGGATCCCCAGGGAAGCGATCTGCTCCATCCAGGACGAGAATTCCTCCGGTCCCACATCATAGAGAGTCTTCCCGTTTTCGGTCCTGGGAAGGCCCGCATTGGGATTGACGATGATGGGAACGGAGGCCACCTCTGTAAGGCGCCTCACGATGGGAAGCATCTGTTCCGGTCCCAGGCCGCAGTTGACGCCCAGGCCGTCGACCCGGAGGCCTTCCAGCATGGCCACGGTGGAGTCCACCGTGCCGCCGGTCAGAAGCTTGCCCCGGCTGTCATAGATGGTGGTGACCAGGACCGGCAGGCTGCAGTTCTCCTTGGCCGCCAGGACCGCGGCCTTGGCCTCGTAGCCGTCGCTCATGGTCTCGATCAGGACCAGATCGGCCCCCTCATCCGCTCCATAGCGGACGACCTCGCCAAAAAGAGCCACGGCCTTTTCAAAGGCCAGATCTCCCATGGGCTCCAGCAGCTTGCCGGTGGGACCGATATCCAGGGCGATAAAGGCGTCCTCTCTGTGGGTCCTTTTCCTGGCTTCTTTGGCCAGGCGGACCGCTGCCCGGACGATCTCCTCCAGATTGTCCGGATATTTCAGGGCGTTGGCGCCGAAGGTATTGGTATTGAAAATGTCGGCGCCGGCCTCCAGATAGGCGCAGTGGAGATCCAGAATATCGCCGGGGCGCTTTATGTTCCAGGTCTCCGGAAGCTCTCCCCCCGCCAGTCCTCTGGCCTGCAGAATGGTCCCCATTCCGCCGTCGCAAAAAAGCCACTCCTTACCGAGTCTGTCCCGTAAATTCATCTTTGATTCCTCCAATCAGCTGCGGGCAAAGCTGCAGCTTCCGGCCTGACTGCAGCCTTCGCACCCCTCCCGGGGGCAGGCTGTCTTTTCCTGTCCCAGCCCTATGAAGGCTGTGACTGATTTGGTCGGCGTCATCAGCAGGGAGTCTGTCAGACCGACGCCGATCTCCTTTTTCATCTGCAGGGCGCTCATAAAATTCCTCTGCAGGCTCAGGGGGAGGTCTCCGTAGCCCGGCGAAAACCTGGGCCTGCAAAAGAGCCCTGCGGCCTGGGCCTCCCTGCGGATCTCTTCATTGATCTCATCGCACCAGGTCTCGATCATGGCCGCACCGGCCGCCTGGTAAATGACCATCCGGCCTGCGTTCAGGATCTGGGCCCGCCGGACCAGGAGATCAGGGCCCGGCCCCAGGGTCGCCGCCATCAGACAGACCAGGCTGCAGCCCCTGAGATTTCTGGAAAGGCTCCTGCTGGCTGTTTCCATCAGGATGCCGGAAGACGGATCTTCCGGCAGGGCCTTCACGGTCAGCAGACCGTCTTCCTTCTGCTCCAGGGCGCATCTGCGCCAGACCGCCCTGGGCTCCGCTGCCCTGCACAGATCCTCCAGGCAGAGGGCGATCTCTTCTTCCATGGCAGGATCCGGTTTCACTTTGTGGTAGCCAAGATAGCGGGCGACCTCCCTGGAATCCGTTTCCCGGATCACATCCTTCCCCTCTCTCATTTGAGGATCTCGGAAAGGTTGTCCCGGATCGCCGCTGCGATATCCGGCTTGTTCATGGAATATACATGGATATGGGTCACCCCGTTGGCGATCAGGTCAATGATCTGTCCCGTGGCATAAATCACGCCGGCCTGCTTCATCTTCTCCGGATCGTCTCCGAACCGGTCCACCATCTGGCGGAAGCGCTGGGGTATGGTGGCGCCGGAAAGGGCCACGGATCTTCTCACCTGATTCTCATTGGTAATGGGCATGATGCCGGCGCAGACCGGTACCTCGATGCCGGCGGCCCGGATCTTATAGAGGAAGTTGTACATCATGTTGTTGTCGAAAAACATCTGGGTGGTGAGGAAATCGCAGCCGGCGTCCACCTTCTTTTTCAGGTTTTTGATATCG
Source organism: uncultured Lachnospiraceae bacterium (assembly GCA_946541955.1). Taxonomy (GTDB): domain Bacteria; phylum Bacillota; class Clostridia; order Lachnospirales; family Lachnospiraceae; genus CAG-791. Next base: position 30,721 of record CAMNJZ010000017.1, read on the forward strand.
TCGGACTGCCTTGTGCACTCCACGTGGCCTTCCACGTAGCATGCCCCGCCGATGCACAGATCCGGGGCCTGTTCCCGGATGTCGGCGATCATGTCCGAGGCATAGGTATAGTCATGGCAGACTCTGCCGTCCTTTGGAACATCTCCCCTGAGGGCCATGATATTCTCCACCCCTATGGACTGATAAAGACGGACCATCTCCGCCACTTTGGCCTTGTCCGAAGCCACACAGGTCAGATGGGCCAGGACGGAAACGTCATATATGTTCTGAAGATCGGCGGCGATCTGGGCCGTATTCTTGCTGGTGCTGCCGGCCGCTCCGTAGGTCACGCTCATGAAGGCAGGATGCAGGTCTGCGATCTTGTGAGTCGCTCTGGCAACAGAAGCAAAGCCCGCGTCTGTCTTGGGCGGAAATACTTCAAAGGACAGGGTCACTTCTTTGGAATTCAGGATGTCGATTATCTTCATAATTCTCAGCTCCTTCGTTATGCGAAAAAAGGCAGCACGTATGGTCAGGGCCTGGGGTGCCGCTGCCCCGGTCGAAATTTTCTATCAGTATATACCAGATCCCTTCATCATTCCATAGGAATTTCCACAATTTCATAGTATTCCTATAGGATTTTTAATATACTTCCTATAAAAAAGGGAGCCTGGTGACAGGTTCCCTCTTTTCTCATTTTTCTCCATCATGCCGTTCATTCCCGGAAAGGTCCGGGGCGTTTCGGGCAGGGCCCGCTGCCTCCTTCAGAGCTGCCAGTTCCTCTTCTCTAAGCCGCCTCCACTGTCCGGGCAGGAGGCTCTCATCCAGGACCAGAGGCCCCATGGAAAGGCGCTTCAGATACAGGACCTCCCTGCCCCTTGCCTGGAACATGCGCTTGATCTGGTGGAATTTTCCCTCCCGGATGGTGACCCGGGCCAGGGAAGTCTCCCGGCCTGCTTCCAGAATCTCCAGCCGTGCCGGCATGGCCTGGAGGCCCTCGTCCACCTGCAGTCCCTCTGCAAAGGCGTTGCAGTCCTCCCCGGTCAGAGGACCGTCCACCCGGGCCAGATAGACCTTGTCCACATGCCTTGCAGGGGATAAAAGAGCGTGGGCCAGGTCCCCGTCATTGGTGATCAGAAGGAGCCCCTCCGTATCCTTGTCCAGGCGTCCTGCAGGAAAGAGATCTCCCCTCTTCTGGTCTTCGTCGATGAGGTCCAGGACCGTTTTCTGTTTTTTGTCCTCCGTAGCGCTGATGACGCCAGCTGGCTTATAGAGCATGTAATAGACATATTTCTCGTAGGCGATCTCCCTGCCCCGGTAGGTGACCAGGTCTTCCCCCGTCACCTTCCTGCCGGGATCCTTTTCGATC
>CAMNJZ010000018.1 GCA_946541955.1 uncultured Lachnospiraceae bacterium
GTCACGCCCCACATATAGCCGGCCGCATAGCGGCTCCAGGGCTCGCCGCCGATCTCCGAGCTTTCGAAGACCCTGCGGATATAGGGGGATACGCCTTTGGCATAGTAGTTGTTCTCATCCGAGGTATCGAAGAATGCGTCGGACAGGGGCACCAGGGCGTTTTCCGCCATGAGCTTCATGAACATATATTCCGATGGGCAGACCAGGTCATAGACGTCTCCCAGGGTCAGCATGTTGTAGAGGTCTTCATTGGTACCAAAGGTGGAGTACTCGACAGCCACCTTTTTGCCGTAGGTCTCATAGTACCAGTCCTCGAAGTCGCTGACCATGGAATTCACCCCGATGATATCACCGGAGTCCAGATCGATGGTCTCCTCTTCGTCCCAGTCGCCCAGGTCAATATATTCCTCCCAGTTGCAGACCCGCAGGACTACGTCCGCTTCGGATTTGGAGGAGGCTGCTGCCGGCAGAGCCGGTCCTGCAGCGCCTGTCAGGGCCAGGAGTCCGGCCAGGACAGGGGCAGCGTATCTGCTCAGTTTCATCATCCCTTCCTCCTTTCTTCCCGGAAGGCCCGGATATTGGATCCCGCCACGATCAGGATGACCACCAGGAAGATCACGGTGGAAAGAGCCCAGAGCGCTGTCTTGATGGTCGTCTGGGACCCCTTGGTCGCATTGACGACGTAGGTGGAAATGGTATCAAAGGTCGCAGGCTTGGTATAGGTCGCGATGAAATAATCGTCCAGAGACAATGTCACAGCCAGAGAGAAGCCGGAAACAATGCCGGACATGATCTGGGGCAGGACAATGCTCTTTAAGGCGACGGCCGGCGTGGCGCCCAGATCCAGGGCCGCTTCATAAATGCTGGAATCCATCTGCTTGAGCTTGGGAATGACAGACAGAAATACAAAGGGCGCGCAAAGGGTCACATGCCCGGCCACCAGGGGAATAAAGGTGTCCTTGCTGACGCCCAGGACCACCACCAGAAGAATGCAGATGGAAAAGCCGGTCACAACGTCCGCATTGATGACAGGGATCTGGTTGATGGTGGAAATGCCTGCATTCACTCTCTTGGAGGAATAGAAGGCACCGATGGCACCGGCCGTGCCCAGGATGGTCGCCAGGGCGGCGGACCCCAGCGCCAGAAGCAGGGTCCCGAAAATCATGTCCCGCAGCTCCGGCGTCGTAAAGAGGGTCACATAGTTCTTCATGGAAAAGCCCCGGATGGCGCCGATGTTGGTGGCGCTGGTGAAGCTGTACACCGCCAGGATCAGGATGGGCGCATACAGAAAGACCAGGACCAGGGCAATGAATATTCTGTTGAAAACGGAAGCTTTTTTCATAGTCTTGCACCTCCCATCGCCCGGGAATCCTCTTCCTCCATCCCGTTTGTCAGCAGGGTGAAGATGCAGATGATGGCAAGCAGGATCAGGGCGATCATGGAACCGCCGTGCCAGTTGTAGGCCGCGAAGTAGCTGCCGATGAGGGAGCCCATGATATAGGTGGAATTATAAAGCATATCCAGGACCACATAGTTGGTCATGGCAGGCAGAAAGACCATGGAAACGCCGCTGATGATGCCGGGCACCGACAGGGGCAGTGTGATCTTCAAAAAGGCCGCCTTCTCATCCGCGCCCAGATCCTTGGCCGCCTCGATCAGAGACCGGTCCATCTTGGACAGGGTGGTATAGATGGGCAGGATCATAAAGGGCAGGAAATCATAGGACATACCGATGACCGCATTGAAGAAGGGATATCTGGCCAGATTTCCCTCAATAAAGGTCAGGATCTCCTTGAGAGCCGTAATGCGCAGGGAGAAGTTGATCCACATGGGCATGATAAAAAGCATGACCAGAACAGACTTCTGCTTAAGCTGGCTGCCGGCCAGGATGTAGGCAGTGGGATAGGCGATCAGAAGACAGACCGCCGTGGTCACAAAGGCAATGGCAAAGCTGTAGCAGAGCGTGCCCAGGGTATTGGGATCCGTAAAGAATCCGGTCAGGTTGGCAAGGGTGAACTGTCCCTGTCCGTTGGTAAAGGCATAGTAGACCAGAACGAAAAGGGGCGCCACCACAAAGACCAGAAGAAAGATCGCATAGGGTATTGCCAGATTCTTTCTGGACAATCTGATAGCAGGCATGGGCTCTCCTCCTTATTTCTTCAGTGCAAAGCTCATCTTATCGATGGGCATGATCAGACCTACATGGTCGTCCATGTTCCAGAGGTACTCATCGTCTACGATGAAATCCTGCTCCAGATCCGTATGGATGACATAGGAGTAATGGTCGCCCTTATAAATGAGGTTGCTGATATAGCCTTCCACCAGACCCTCTTCCACATGGTCCGTCATGGTGATGTCCTGAGGCTGGATGGAAATGACGATCCTGGTCCTTCTGGGATCGATCACTTCGCCGTTGGTATCAATAATGGTGCCGTCATCCTGGCGCTTGGATCCCTTGATGATCTTGGTGACAGAGGTATCCAGCTCATGGCCGTTGAACTCCAGCCTGTGCTTTTCGTTGATATCGGCAGTAAAGTAGTTGGTATGGTCCTCGGCGATCATGATATGGATGCTGTCGGGTTCCAGACAGATGCCCACCTGGTCTCCCGGCCTGGCCGCATGGACGCTGCGGGCCACCATCTCGTTCCGGCCGGATTCGATGGTGATCTCATAATGCATGCCCTTGAAAATGACAGCGGTCACGGTCCCGCGAATGATGCCCTTTTCAGGCGCCGTCAGCTCCACGTCCTCGGGACGGACGACGGCTGTGATATGGGTACCCTCTTCCACATCGTCCACACAGGTGAACTCTCCGCCGCAGAAGCGGGCCCTGAGATGACCGGTCATGATGCCGTTGAAGATATTGGATTCTCCGATAAAGTCAGCGACAAAGGCGTTTTTAGGCTCGTTGTAGATGTCTTCCGGGGTTCCCAGCTGCTGCATCTTGCCCTCGGACATGACCACGATCCTATCTGACATGGTCAGGGCTTCTTCCTGATCATGGGTGACATAAATAAAGGTAATGCCCAGGTCATCGTGCATCTGCTTGAGCTCCAGCTGCATCTCCTTGCGCATCTTGAGATCCAGGGCGCCCAGAGGCTCGTCCAGGAGCAGGATCTGGGGCTCATTGACCAGAGCTCTGGCAATGGCGATCCTCTGCTGCTGGCCGCCGGAAAGGGTGGCTACGGACCGGTTCTCAAAGCCCTCCAGGTCCACCAGGTCCAGGACCTTCTTGACCTTGCGGGCGATCTCCTCTTCCTTCATTTTCTTCTGACGCAGGCCAAAGGCAATGTTGTCATAGATATTCATATGGGGGAAAAGAGCGTATCTCTGGAAGACGGTATTGATGGGCCTCTCATAGGGCGGAAGGGACGTGATATCCTTGCCGTTTAAGAGAATTTCGCCTTCTGTGGGCAGGTCAAAGCCTGCGATCATGCGCAGAGTCGTGGTCTTGCCGCAGCCGGAAGGGCCCAGAAAGGTAACGAATTCGCCCTTTTTGACTTCCAGGTTGAAATCCGAGACAGCGGTAAAGCCGTCTTCGTAGGTCTTGGTGATGTGCCGCAGTTCAATAATGTTCTCTGTCTGCTTCTGCATGGTAGATCTCCCCTCTTTTGTTTCTCCGCTCGTGCAGGATCTTTTTTAAAATGTAGGCGGCGTGCTGACCCAGATAAAGCGGGCCGGCTTGGCCGTCGTATTTTCAATATAGTGACTGGTATCCGATTTAAAGTAAAAGCTCTCGCCGCTTTTGACCGTATATTTCTCCTCGCCCAGATGGAGGCGGATCTTTCCGCTGATCACAAAGCCGAATTCTTCTCCCTCATGGGGCTCGTGGCGAAAGAGCGTCTGATGGGGCTGCAGGGTAACAAGCAGGGGCTCCATCTGATTCTTCTGGGCTGTGGGTACGATCCACTGGATGGAGCTTCCGCCCTCATCGATCTTTTCAAAAAAGCCCTCCTCGGAAAAGACCACCTGGTCCGGCTCCGTCTCCCGGAAGAACTCCGAAGGAGTCGTGCCAAGACATTCGATCAGGTCCAGAAGAGTGACGACAGAAGGCGCCACCAGCCCATGCTCCAGCTGGGAGATGTATCCCTTGGTCAGCTCAGTCCTGTCCGCCAGCTCCTGCTGAGTCAGATGATTAAGACTCCTGAGCTCCTTGATTTTCTTGCCTATATTCCTGTTGATCTGTTCTGCTTCCATGGATCTTTGTGTCTCCCGGCTCTGCGCCGCCTCAGTGTCATTAAACTTTAAATCAGGTTTTGCTAAACAGCATCCTTACTGATTATAGTCTTATTAAACATAAAGTCAATTATAAGTTTACTCAAAACGCGGAAAAATATTAAAAATGTGCCTGCTTTTTTGTAACAAAAAACTGCGGAAAAAGTCAGACAATGACTTTTTCCGCAGTAATAAGCCTTTTTTCAGTGACGGCCCAGCTCCCAGAAGGCCACGGCCGAGCAGGCCGCTACATTCAGAGAGTCTACGCCATGGGCCATAGGAATCTTGATCGTATAGTCCGAAGCATCGATCGTCTCATCCCGGAGGCCGTCTCCCTCCGCTCCCAGGATCACGGCAAGCTTCTCTTCCTGTCTGAGAAGAGGATCGCCGATGGACACCGTGTCTTTGCGCAGGGCCATGGCCGCCGTCTTGAAGCCCAGAGACTGCAGCAGCTTGATATAGGGAAGGTCCTTCCCCGTCCCTGTGTTTTCCAGATAGGTCCAGGGCACCTGAAAGACCGTTCCCATGGCCACCCGGCTGGCTCTTCTGTAGAGGGGATCCGCGCAGGCCCCGTTCAGAAGGACCGCCTCCATGCCCAGGGCCGCCGCTGACCGGAAGATCGCCCCCACATTGGTCGGATTGGTCACATTCTCCAGGACCGCGATCCTGCTGCAGGAAGATACAAGGTCCTCCACGGCAGGCAGAACCGGCCGCAGCATGCAGCATAAAAGCCCCCTGGTCATGGGAATATTGGTCAGGGCCCGGATCGTCTCAGAGGAGCCCGTAAAGACAGGAATATCGCCCAGGCGCTCCAGAATCTCCCTGGCTTCCCCCAGGGCCTGGCCCTTCTCCACCAGAGCGGATACCGGCCTGCAGCCGCTGCTAAGTGCCCTTTCCGTTACCTTCGGAGACTCCGTGATAAAGAGGCCTCCTTCGGGCTCATAGTAATGGCGCAGCTGCGTTTCATTCAGCCTGGCGTATACGTCAAGCCTGGCGTCTTCATAATCTGTGATCTCGATCAGGTCCCGCATGGATTCATCCTCTTCTTTCCTTTATAGAGAAAAAGGAACGCCGCATCGGCGTTCCTGTTCGTTTCTCAATATCCCGGCTGGTGGAAATCTCCGCCATTCTGAATATAATCCGCAATCTCATCCGAAATGATGTCCGTATAGTACCCGTCCATGACGACCTTGGTCTCCTTGTATCTGTCAAGGATCGGATTCCATTCGTCCGCAAAGGCAGGATCCTGCCTGCGGTCAGTAAAATCAATACGGTCATCCAGGCTGTCGACCAGCCAGAGGGCTGTCTTTTCAGCGCCGAAGCAGTTCATATGGTTGCCTGCATCCGACGTATCATGGGACCAGTCCAGACCGATGGCCTCCTGGTTCAGGTTGCAGTCCAGGTAAGTCAGACCGTTTTTATCGGCCCCTTCCTGGAGCCCGTTGTGCTTTGCCATCCAGTAGTTTTCCGGAGAAGCACAGCTCCAGAGTACCAGCTCCGCACCGTTCTTTTTGCAGAGTTTGTTGATCTCGGCCATCCATTTTTCACTGAAGAAGTCGAGATGGTCCACCTGATCCGTGGGCTTCATATAATCCGGGGAATCTGTATAGGGAGCAACAAACTCATTAATAATATAGCCCTTGAACAGGAGCCTGGAGTCTCTTTCTCTCCAGCAGAATTTCCAGAGATTATGGAAGCGGAGGCCTTCAAAGAGATCATAGAATTCCTCAGCCACCAGGCTTTTGACCAGCTTTGCAGTGCCGTTTCGGTAAAACAGATTGGTTTCCAGCAGAACTACCTTGGGAGACTGGGTCCGGAACATTTTGCGCAGAACGATATAGGCCTCCGGCATGGTGATTCCGTCACAGCCTATGTTCATGGAGGTATATCCCCTCTGCTCCCAGACGGCCATGGGGCTGAAGCCCGTTCCGCTTTCGCTGTCGCCGACATTGATGATGTCCACCTGCTCCGGCTTTTCACAGGTCAGCATGGCGTGCCGGGAGTTCCTGTCCTGAATGTAGCCTGTCGGGTAGTATCTTTTTGCTGAAAATATGACTCCCATCAGGAGAAGTATGATAATGAGGCCCGCCAGGAATCCGGCGATCCTGAATAAACCATTCTTGAATTGCAAACTATCCTCTCATCCGAAGCGTCTAGACTTTCGGAAAGCGGGTACGCTCCGACCCCGCAGTCCCAAATCTCCCCTTTCCTGTTGCACCTGACTCCTTAGAAGCCGGCGTAGATCAGCTCCACAGCCTGGAAGCCGGAGCCATAAGCGCCGAAGACCAGAAGGGCAATGATCAGCAGGTAGTAAACAGACCAGCGAAGCGCTATGGGTCCCTGAAGGATCTTTTCCCGCAGCTTCAGGTCCTTCTCTCTGCAGATATCGATGATCACGATCACGATGATTCCGCCGAGAATGGCCAGATAATCTGCCTTCTCCAGAAGGATCGCCTTCTGGTCAGTCAGGATGGTCCAGACGCCTCTTTCAGGGAAAAAGCTTCCTGTAAAAATATGCTTGAACAGTACCAGCGCCTGGCGCATGGTTTTGGCTCTGAAAAATAGCTCGCCTGTGAAGATAACGATCCAGGTCCTGACTATATTCAGAGCGGCATACCAGGGCGTCTTGGCTGTGATCTGCAGCCGGTCCTCCAGCTTCTCCATATAGGGCTGGATGGCCGTTTCCGCCAGCAGTATACAGAAATAGTAAAAGCCGTAGAATATATAGGTCCAGCTGGGGCCGTGCCAGAGACCTGTCGCCAGCCATACCGGCAACAGGGCCATAGCCGAGGTCCCGACCATAGCGGCATACTTGCCCCTGGATTTACGGAGCTTCTTGTTGATGGCTTTAACGCTCTTGGACATGGAAACGGCATAGAACAGGTAGGTCCTGAACCAGGTTCCCAGGGAAATATGCCAGCGTCTCCAGAAATCCGCCGCATTCTGCGCCATAAAGGGCTGGCGGAAGTTTTCCGGAAGCTTGATGCCCAGCATTTCGGCGCTGCCGATTACAATATCGATACTGCCCGAAAATTCCATGTAGAGCTGGATGGTATAGGAAACCGCGCCCAGAATGACCATAAAGCCATACATGTCGGTGTAGTTGTTGTAGACACAGCCGACAACGCGGGCCAGCCTGTCCGCCACCATCATTTTCTTAAAAAGGCCCAGCAGGATCCTGAAAAGACCTGCCGAAATATTATCGACCTTCAGACCTTCACCACTCCAGAGCTGGGCCGCCGTATCCTTGTAGGATGCGATGGGGCCCTCCATGACCTGGGGGAAGAAAAGGATAAAAAGACCCAGGCGGAAGGGATTATGATCCGCCTGAACCTTGTTCCAGTATACATCGATCAGATACCCAATGGCCTCCAGAGAATAGAAGGAGATGCCGATGGGAAAGAATGTTTTTCCGACCTTCAGCGCCAGATCGATTCCGAACACGGAAAAGACCCTGTTGACATTGTCAACGGTAAAATGCAGGTATTGTGCATAAAACAGGATGCCTAAAATGATCAGGTTGCCGATGATCATGATCCTGTGGGTCCGCTTTTCCGTTTCCGCTTTCAGTTCCTTTTTCCCGGCCTTGTCCAGCTCGGGGAGCTTCTGTTCTGCATCCAGACGGATCTTTTCGATCCGCATGCCGGCAAGCCAGATCAGGACCGTCAGCAGGATCGGTACAATGATCCATTTGCTGTTGGCCAGAAAGAACAGGCAGCTGAAGACAAGCAGAACATAGGGTCTGAGCTTTTTGGGAAAGACCTGGTAAACGATCAGTATCAGAGGCAGAAAAACCAGAAGATACAGGTTTTCATGATAAGCCAAGATTAATCCTCCAGTTTAGACTGAATCAGGTTCCAGATTGCCTCAGCACTGTTAAAATTCTCAACTGTCATTTCGGATGCGCTGATCTCGACATCGAATTCTTCCTCAATCTCGGAAATCAGAGAAATAATGGCAAAGGAATTCAGAAGATGATCATCGATCAGAGCTTTCTCGTTTTCATAGTCAATAGAGTCATCGATCTCTTCAAGGATTTCCAACAGCTTTTCCATAATTCTTCTTACTCCTTTTCTCCCCTGTAAGGGCTGTTTAAATCGTAGGTTTCCATTCTTTCCCGCACACAGACGAACCCGTCACGGGCACTGTGAAGTATAACGCCGGGCAGCTCATGGCTCAAAAACAGAGACATGCCTTCCATGGCACAGTAGGCACCGGCCTGGTCAAACGACAGCACGTCTCCGGGAGCGGCGCTGCTTAAAGGATAGGACTGACACAGTATATCATTTACTGTACACAAAGAACCGCACAAAGTCCAGTCCTTCCTCTCGCCTTCTCTTTCCGGAATCTGGCGGATATAGGGCTGATACATGCCCTTGATCTGGCCGTCATAGCCCAGCTGGTGGATGCCGCCGTCCAGGATCAGATAGCCTGTCCCGTCGCTGATTTTCTGGTCCATGACCTGGGTCAGATAGGAGCCGCACTGGGCTGCCAGGGCCCTGCCCATTTCGATGCAGATCCGGCCCTTCCACTGCATGGTACGGGTCAGCTCGGCAAAGGCTTTCAGATTCTCGTCTCCGATGCTGTCATCCTTATCCTTCTGGAAATAGGATACGGCAAAGCCGGTCCCGTATTCCAGAACGGGAACGGTCAGTCCTTCCTCCTCCAGAGAAAGCAGGTACTGGTCCAGCATCTTCAGCTCCTTGGTCTGTTTGCGGACCATCCGCTTCATGGTGCCGGAGAAGAAGTGCAGGCCTTCAATGGTCAGATAGGGTTCATCCTTGGCCCTGCGCATGAGGTCTCTGACCGTCTCCTGATCCATGCCGAACTGGTTGCCGCTGGTCAGACGGGGATAGCAGCGGATCTGCACCTTATGGTCTCTGGACCATCTGCAGAGGTGTTCGAACTGCTGCATGGATTCCGCCGTATAAATGCTCTCTCCCTGGCCATATTCCAGAATCATGTCCAGGTCGGCGCTCTTTTTGAGAACGCCCGAAATCAGAAGCTTGGACGGGGCAATGCCCATCTTGCGGCAGATCAGGAATTCGCCCATGGAGCAGACCTCGATATGGTCTGCCAGCTCTGCCATCGTCTCCAGAATGAAGGAATTGGCCTTCATGGAATAGTTGATCCCGATTTCCGGGCCCAGCGCGGCGTGGAAACGGGCCATTTCATCCCTTAAAATATCTGTATCATAGAGATAAAGGGGCGTTCCAAAGGTGGAAGCGGCCTTCTCTATGACCTTTCTGTCTATCAGTCGCATCAGATTCCCTGTTCCTTTCTGATCCTGGCTCGGTCGATCTTGCCGTTCTTGTTCAGGGGCAGGCTCTCCAGCCTGATGAATTTGTTGGGAACCATATAGACCGGAACCTTTTCCTTCAGGGCCCTGCGCAGCTCTCTGGGCTCGGCAGATCCTGTATAGAAGGCCACGATCCGGTTCTTTTCTTCCTGGAAGACGCAGCAGGCTCTGGTCAGGCCTTCCAGAAGACCCAGGTTGGTCTCGATCTCCTCCAGCTCGATCCGGTGGCCCATGTGCTTGATCTGGAAATCGACTCTGCCGGCAAAGTAGTAGTTGCCGTCTTCGCCCAGATAGCAGGCGTCTCCGGTCTTATAGATCCGTCTTTCAACGCCGTCGCTTCCTTTATAAAGGACAAAGCGGTCTGCCGTCTGCTGGGGATTATGATAATAGCCCTCCGCCAGGGATTCTCCGGCCACGCACAGCTCTCCTGTCTGGCCGCAGGCTGTGATCTCCTGCATGTTTTCATCCATCAGAAGGATGGTCCTGCCGGGGAAGGGGATACCGATCGGAATCTTGGTCATGTTTTCGGCGCTTTCCGTGATCCTGTAGTAGGTACAGTTGCAGGTGATCTCGGAGGGACCATAGAGATTAATGTACTCAGCATTCGGCACGGCCTTCTGCCACAGGCGCAGATGACGGACCGGCATGACCTCGCCGCTGAACATGATCTTGCGCAGATGGTCCGGCACTCTGTAATCAAAGCCCTTCATGCCGGAAATGATGCACAGGGCGGAAACGGCCCAGATCACAACGCTGACATGGCGGTCTGCCAGATAATCCAGAAGCCTTGCCACGGTGGAGAAATACTCTCTGGGGATCATGACCATCTCGGCCCCTGTCATCAGGGAGGAATAAATATCCTTGACGCTGACGTCGAAGTCAAAAGGAGCCTGGCCGCCGATGACATCATCGGGCCGGATATCAAAGAGCTCCACAAAATGACTGATGAACCGGATCACAGCCCCCTGGCTGACTGCCACGCCCTTGGGAACTCCGGTGGAACCGGAGGTGAATACCGCATAGAGCAGGTCTTCGGGTCCCATGGCCTTTCGGATTTCGGACAGGTCCTTTCGGCCTTCGCCGGCATGGGCCTTTTCAAGCAGCTCATCCATGATCAGCTTTCTGCCCTCAAAGCCTGTTTTGTCCAGGGTCTCCTCCAGGGCTCTGTCTACGATCACAACGCCCGGATCCAGGACGTCCAGAATCCGGCGGATTCTTTCCGCAGGCTGCTCCGGATTGATGCTGACATAAAAACCGCCTGCATAGACGGTACCATACATGGAAGAAAGTACATGGATGGTCTTTTCCGCAAAAATAGCGGCAGGACGGCCCTTTTCCAGATAATCCGCCAGGATGCAGCCGATCGCCTCGGCCTCCTCCTGCAGCATCTTCCAGGTGAACATATCCGTGCTGTCGGAGACAGCCCGCCTGTCAGCGTCCATGCTGGCTCTTTCTTCCAAAAAATCTATAATAGTCAATTTGTCCATACTATGCTCCTGAAAAAAGTCACTTCTTTTACTATAGCCGATATTCCCCGTTTCATTTCCTAAATGTTGCTAAAGATTGGTTTTGGATTTTTTAGGAATTATATACGGGACTCGTTGCATTCTATTTCCTATTGCATTATATCCTTTTCGCGGCGCCGGTACAGTCCTTTCGGAGGAATTCCTTAAAAAATCTGCCTTTCCAGGCTGCCTGCTATTAGGGGCTCTGCCATCATAGCACCTTTTGCTCCTTATGTCTAAGGCTTCCGCGGTCCGTTTCCTGCCGCCCGCATGAAATGGAAAAACCCTTGGATTCCGGTCCGAATCGACCAATCCAAGGGTTTTTCATAATCGGAGTGACGGGATTTGAACCCACGACCCCTTCGTCCCTAACGAAGTGCGCTAGCCAGCTGCGCTACACCCCGATTTGTTTTTGTGTGTTTCTCAACACGCAAGAATTATTATATCCATATGTCTGTCCAAATGCAAGTCTTTTTTTCACTTTTTTCATGTTTGTCATTTGTGGGCCCAGACTGCATTTTGTCAGAAAACGGGAGCAGATTTTCCTGCTCCCGTCTATTAATTCAGGCCAAAGGGCCGGATTGTCCGTCAGTTCAGGACCATCTTCACGGCGCCGTACATGCCGGCATTGTTTCCCAGGACCGCAAGCTTGAAGGGGATCTCCTTACAGGCCTTAAAGGCATTCGACGCATAATACTTGGTAATGGCATCCAGAAGGATCTGGCCTGCCTTGGAAACGCCGCCGCCGATGACGATGACGTCCGGGTCGACAACAGCGGTAATGGTGGCTGCCGCCTGGCCCAGCATACGGCCCGCGAACTGCACGACACTGACCGCGGCTTCATCGCCGGTCTTGGCCGCGTCAAAGACATCCTTGCTGGTCACAGTGTCAGGATTGAGCAGGCTGGCCTTGGTGTTGGCAGCAAGGACCTCCTTGGCCCTGCGGACAATGCCTGTGGCGGAAGCATACTGCTCCAGGCATCCCTTTTTACCGCAGTTGCAGGGAATGGACTCATTCCGGTTGACCGTGATATGGCCGATCTCACCGCCTGCGCCGTGGGCGCCTGCCAGGATCTTTCCATTGATGATGATACCGCCGCCGACGCCGGTTCCCAGGGTGATCATGACCACGTTCCGGTAGCCCTGACCGCCGCCGCGCCACTGCTCGCCCAGGGCGGCAACATTGGCGTCATTGCCCACTTCCACACGGATTCCGTCCAGAAGAACCGAAAGCTCTGCGGCCACATGATAGACGCCCCAGCCCAGATTCACGCAGCCGTCGACGACGCCGCCCTCTTTGACAGGTCCCGGAACGCCGATGCCTACGCCGGCCACTTCCTTCCTGGTCAGGCCGTGCTCTTCCATATTCTTTTTGATGGTTTCCGCGATATCCGGTATGACGTTCTTGCCGTTATCCACCGTACGGGTAGGAATTTCCCAGCTTTCCACATAGGTCCCGTCCGCCTGGAAGAGACCGCATTTGACCGTCGTACCGCCTACATCAATACCATATGCATAACTTGCCATGACTACAATACCCCGTTTTTACAAAATGAATAGTTTTCGCTTTTTCAATGATATCATAGAACAGGCCCAATCTCAACAAACGAAAAAAACAGCTGTCCGAAAGCCCCGCGGCTTTAAGACAGCTGTCTTCATAATCGATCTTATGCGTTGACCTTGGATTTTGCCAGCTCTGCCAGAGTTGCGAAACCAGCTGCATCGTTAACAGCCATTTCGGACAGCATCTTGCGGTTGATGGCGACCTCAGCCAGCTTCAGACCATACATCATCTGGCTGTAGCTGATGCCGTTCATTCTTGCTGCAGCATTGATACGAGTGATCCAGAGGGATCTCATATCTCTCTTCTTCTGCTTTCTGCCTGCAAATGCGGAAGCCTGTGCACGCATAACGGACTGCTTGGCAATCCTGTACTGCTTGGACCTTGCTCCTCTGTATCCCTTGGCGAGCTTTAATACTCTGTTGTGTTTTTTTCTGGCATTAAGAGCGCCTTTAATTCTAGCCATTTATTCTTTCCTCCGTTCGAATTCACGTCAGGACCGGACGATCAGTCAGATCCGACTCACTACCATTTTCCTGCTCCTTATCAGATGTAAGGCAGGATCTTCTTCATAGCCTTTACGTTTGTCTGATCCAGAACGATGTCCTTCCTGAGGTTTCTCTTCCTCTTGGTGGACTTCTTGGTCAGAATGTGGCGCTTATAAGCTTTATTTCTGACGAGTTTGCCGGTGCCGGTCTTCTTAAAACGTTTAGCAGCTGATCTGCTAGTCTTCATAGCGGGCATAATGATTTCCTCCTATTCCTGTTGAACCATCAGTCCATATCGGACTGCCGCGGGACTATCCCGCATCTATTCTAACTGTAAGATAATGGATCGCGATCCGTATTTCGGCCAGAGGCCGGCACGCATCACTTCTTTGCAGCTAAAAACATTGTCAGGCTTCTGCCTTCGACCTTGGGAGCCTTGTCCACGACTGCACAGTCTGCCAGCGCATTTGCGAAATCTGTCAGAATGTGGGCGCTCTGCTGCATATGGGCCATCTCACGGCCTCTGAAACGGAGCGTGACCTTGACTCTGTCACCCTTGGTCAGGAACTTCTTGGCAGCATTGATCTTGGTATTCATATCGTTCTCGTCGATGTTGGGAGACATTCTGATCTCCTTGATTTCCACGGTATGCTGCTTCTTCTTGGCATCTTTTTCCTTACGGGCCTTTTCATATTTGAACTTGCCGTAATCGATGATCTTACAGACCGGAGGCTTTGCGTTGGGAGAAATCTTGACCAGATCAAGGCCTGCCTCCTCAGCCAGTCTTCTGGCTTCCATAGAGGACATAATGCCAAGCTGCTCGCCTGTCTCGCCGATTACGCGTACTTCTCTGTCTCTGATCTGCTCATTAATGAACATATCATCTCTTTTAGAATTATTGTTTACTGCCATACTCCTCCAACATAAAAAAACAGTGAATACAAAGTATCCACTGTCATACATGCCTGCCAAATCCGCACTGTTTCAATGCGGGAGCCGGTATTATAAACACCGTAAGCTGTATATCGCCGACGGGTGAGAGTGGAAACTCTGCTTTATTGTTCACCTGAGTATCCGTTTCCGGACACCATGTAATCCTAGCATATCCCGCCTGCCTTTGTCAAACATATTTTTTTGCTTTTCTTGGCTTTGCCGGCGCTTTATGCTATAGTAAGTCCGCTGAAATATTAAGGCAGCCCCAGTCTGCCGGAAAGAGGCCACTCTATGGATCAGAAAAAATCCCCCAAAAAATCTCCCTGGACCCTGAAAAGAATCGCCGCCATCGTCGGCATTGTGCTTCTTGCGGGCATGTACGTCACAGCCCTGGTCGCCGCCATTTTTGACTTCCCCGGCTCGGACAAGGTCCTGCGGGCCAGCTTTGCCATGACCCTGGTCGTTCCCCTCTTCCTCTTTATATTCATCTGGGCAATCGGCCGCATGACCGGCAAAAGGGTCATCTCCGATCCCGAGGATCCCAGGGAAGCCTCCAATACGCCCGAAGAAACAAAGGAGTAATCGCTTCAGGCGTTTTCCTCTGCCAGCAGGCAGTCCAGATCCTTCCTTGCCTGCTCATAGGACCTGAAGTGAATGGTATGGATCCCGAAGGCAGCCGCTCCGTCCAGATTGGCCTGCAAATCGTCCAGAAAGACGCATTTGTGCGGATCCAGATCATACTTCCCGATCAGCTGCTCATAGATCCCGGGCTCCGGCTTGATCAGATGACAGGTGTAGGAAAATACGCCGCCGTCTGTTTCCGGAAGGAAATCCGTCACCTCCGGGCAGTCCCGCAGGACCTTCTCCGAGTAGTTGGACAGATAAAGGACCCGCAGGCCTCTTGCCTTCAGGCTCCGGATCCAGGGAATGGCATAGTCTGCCCGGACCACAATTCCGTTTATGTTCTTCATGACATGGCGGATATCCTTTTCCGCCGCGGGATCATCCGCGGCAAATCTGTCTATGATCTCTTCTTCCGGCATGATGGCCCGGTCAAATTCCTTCCACCAGGGCGAGAGGACGGTATCCTTCATCAGCCGCTCTCTGTATTCTTCCGTATAATCAAATTTGCGGTAAAAATTCATCCTTCCAAGAGTGGACAGCACACCGCCTATATCAAATATTACTGTATCGATCATGTTTCCCCCTGATGCAGCAGACACAGCTTATTTGGAAAGAGGGGACTTCCTGTAGATGATGTCTTCTCTTGCAGGGCCGTTGGAGACCATGGTGATGGGATAGCCGATCTCCTTTTCAATGAACTCCACATACCTGCGGCAGTTCTCCGGCAGGTCCTCGTAGTTCCTGATCCCTCTGATATCGCATTTCCAGCCGGGAAGCTTTACATATACGGGCTTCGCCTTGGCCAGCTCATGGGTCACAGGGAATTCCTTTGTCTCTTTGCCGTCGATGTCATAGGCCACGCAGACCGGGATTTCGTCAAGATAGCCCAGTACATCCAGTACGGTCAGGGCAACGTCCGTGCCGCCCTGCAGTCTTACGCCGTATCTGGAAGCGACGCAGTCATACCAGCCCACCCGTCTGGGACGGCCTGTGGTAGCGCCAAATTCGCCGCCGTCGCCGCCGCGCAGGCGAAGCTCCTGGGCTTCCTCGCCGAAGATCTCAGAGGTGAATTCCCCGGCACCGACTGCGGAGGAATAAGCCTTGTTGACAACGACGATCTGCTCGATGGCGTAGGGCGGAAGGCCGGCGCCGATGGCTCCATAGGCGGCCAGGGTCGAAGAGGAGGTGACCATGGGATAAATGCCGTGGTCAGGGTCCTTCATCGTGCCCAGCTGTCCTTCCAGAAGGATGGTCTTGTTTTCCTTGATGGCCTGGTCCAGATAGGCGGAAACATTGCCCACATAGGGGGCGACCATGTCGCGGTAACTGTGCAGGGTCTCCAGAAGCTCGGCCTGGTCCAGGGGTTCCTTCCCGTAGAGATACTTAAGAAGAATGTCCTTCTGGACTGCGACGCGTTCGATCTTCTCCTTCAGGGCTTCATCGTCCTGGAAAAGCTCAGAGACCTGCCAGCCGATCTTGGCGTATTTGTCGGAATAGAAGGGAGCAATGCCGGACTTGGTGGACCCGAAGGACTTGCCGCCCAGGCGTTCCTCTTCACACTGGTCAAAAAGGATATGATAAGGCATGACGAACTGGCATCTGTCAGAGATCATGATCTGGGGAGCCGGCACGCCTCTCTCCTCGATATTTTTCAGCTCATTGAAAAGGACCGGGATATTCAGTGCCACGCCGTTGCCGATGATGTTCATGACCGACTGGTGAAAAACGCCTGAGGGAAGGGTGTGCAGGGCGAACTTGCCATACTCGTTCTTGATGGTATGACCTGCATTGGCACCGCCCTGGAAACGGATCACTATGTCCGCATGGTCAGCCAGCGTATCTGTGATTTTTCCCTTGCCTTCGTCGCCCCAGTTGGCGCCTACTACTGCTTTTACCATAACTCTGTTTCCTCCATATTCCTGACTTAAACATTGATCTCAGCCGTAAGACCCAGGGCTTCCCGGTTCTTCTCCAGCATGGGACAGACTACGTCCTTCAGATATTTCTCCACCTGGTGGGGCGCACAGCCTATGTATCTGGCGGGATCCATGGATTTTTCCAGATCCTCCAGGGATAGGCCGAAGGCGGGATCGGCTGCGATCAGCTCCAGCAGATTGTTGTCCAGTCCCTCTTCCTTGACCCGTCTTCCGGCCTGCATGGACAGCTCGCGGATCCTCTCATGAAGCTCCTGACGATCGCCGCCGGCCTTGACGGCATCCATCATGATGTTCTCGGTCGCCATAAAGGGCAGCTCAGACCGCAGCCTTTTTTCGATGACCTTGGGATAGACCTTCATGCCGTCGGTAACGTTGATGCACAGATCCAGGATGCCGTCGATGGCCAAAAAGCCTTCCGGCACAGACAGCCGCTTGTTGGCGGAGTCGTCCAGGGTCCTCTCGAACCACTGGGTGCCGGCCGTGACGGCGGGATTGAGTACATCGATCATGACATAGCGGGACAGAGAGCAGATCCGTTCGCTCCGCATGGGATTTCTCTTGTAGGCCATGGCGGAGGATCCGATCTGGGATTTTTCAAAGGGTTCTTCCACTTCCTTCAGATGCTGAAGCAGGCGGATATCGGTGGCCATTTTCATGGCGGACTGGGCAATGCCGCCCAGAACGTTCACCACGATGGTGTCGATTTTGCGAGGATAGGTCTGGCCGGAAACGGAAATGCAGCCTTCAAAGCCCATCTTTTCGGCGATCATGGGATCCAGGGCGTCGACCTTGTCCAGGTCGCCTTCAAAAAGCTCCAGGAAGGACGCCTGTGTGCCGGTGGTTCCCTTGCTGCCCAGAAGGCGGAGGGTGCCGAGCACATGGTCCACCTCCTCCAGATCGATCATGAATTCCTGCAGCCAGAGAGAGGCTCTCTTGCCTACGGTGGTGGGCTGGGCAGGCTGGAAGTGGGTAAAGCCCAGGGTGGGCAGGGCCTTATATTCATCGGCGAACCTGGCAAGACCCGCGATCACGTTGATCAGCTTCTTTCTGACCAGACGGAGGGCTTCGCGCATGATGATGATATCGGTATTGTCGCCGACATAGCAGCTGGTAGCGCCCAGATGGATGATGCCCTTGGCCTTGGGACACTGCAGTCCGTAGGCATAGACATGGCTCATGACATCGTGACGGACGATTTTCTCTCTGGCCCGGGCGTCATCATAGTTGATATCCGTGATGTGTTCCTTCAGCTCGGCGATCTGTTCGTCAGTGATCGGCAGTCCCAGCTCTTTTTCAGTTTCAGCCAGTGCTACCCAGAGGCGGCGCCAGGTGCTGAACTTCATGTCAGGAGAAAAGATGTACTGCATTTCTCTGCTGGCATATCTCTCGGAAAGAGGGCTTACGTATCTGTCATTTGCCATTTTTACCTCCTATGTCCGGGCATACCTGCCCCGATGGCATTATTCGGAAAGCAGGGCCCTCATGGCCTCTCCCTTCCGTCATTTGGATCTGTTCATGCCTGCGGGTCCGCCTCTGCATGGAAAATGCGGCAGATCCACAAATTTTGGCACTCTCAGTATATCAGCAAATCTGTTTTCGTCAACTGTCAGAACGGAACTGCAGGGCAGCCTCTGTCAGTCTGTAGGCCAGGAGGGCGTCGAGCTCCCCGGTCCTCTCCTCTCTTTTGAGCTGCCGCAGTCTCCGGATCATCCGGGCTTCCGATCCGTTCCGGTAGGCGCTGTCCGCCTCCTGGATCCTTTTTTCAGCTTCCTTGGAAGCCAGATAGAGCTCCGGATGCCGCTGCACATAGGAAAAGCAGACATCCTCCGGAAGGCCCAGATGGAGCGAGGCCATAAGAAGGACGCCGGCCTCCGGATCCCCGGTCTCCTTAAAGACCTTCTGAAAGCACCGGGCGGCCTGTTTATAGCGAAACTGCCGGGCATGGGCTTTGCCGGCAGAAAGCAGGGCTTCCATTCCGGCGGGGTCCTTTGCGGGCTCCTCTGCGGAGGCCTCTTCGCCGGAGGCCGCGCGCTCCGCTTCCAAAGGCCTTTGCACGGGCGCCTCCCGGGGCGCCTCCGCCTCGGGGGCCTTCGCTTCTTCCGGCAGGGCTTCCGCCCTTTTCTCCGGCAGGGGCGCTTCCCTTACCAGGATCCCTGCTGCGCCCCGGTCCTCTTGCTCCATTTCGTGGAGGGCGCAGAGGGCCGCTCCCTTGCTGTAGAGATTGTTGCCCTGGTAGACCTTTCTGCCCTGGCCTATGTAGCGGAGGGACTGCTGCATCCACCGGCCCCTGAAGGCGTCGCCTGCCAGAAAAACGGTCTTAAAGGTCCCTTTTACCCCGGGCAGCATGGTCATGTCCCGAAAGGCCTGAAAGAGGATCTGGTCCTTGCGGGAGGGCGGATCGGAAGAAGGCAGATTCCAGCTGCCAGACCTTACCTCATAGCGGGAGGAATCCCTGCGGTCCGGAAAATAGAGGGTGGAGACCGTGAGCCTCCCCTCTCCGGACAAATCGCAGAGGACTGCGTCTCCTGGATTTCTTTCCCGGCTCTGCATCAGGATATAATAATAGAAGGAATCGGTATGGGAGAGGCACCGGAGCCCCGCTCCCGGCATGGAAAGGCTGTCAAAGGCCCCCTGCAGGGCCTCTTGCATTTCCGGGGTCAATACCGGGACCGTGCAGACCAGCAGGGCGATTTTGTCCCTGGGGATCTTGTCGGAAAAAAGGGAAAGGGCATAGTCCATAAAGCCCGAGAGCACAGGAAGGGGATCCAGGCTCTCCTCCCCCAAAAGCACCTGCCTGCCTTCCCGGCAGCAGTCTAAAAGATCCGTGCAAAGGGGCAGGCCCTGGGCGCCGGAAGCCGCCATGGCTTCCCGGCCAAAGAGCCAGAGTCCCCTCGTATCCTTACAGGCAAGAAGCGGGACGTCGCCGCTTTGGTCCTCCTGCAGAGATAGTGTCTCCGGGTCTGACCGGGCGCTCCCGTATATGCCGCCATGGGCCGCCTTTTCATGGAGCATGGATATCTGGCAGAATCCCTTCTGCAGGTCCATCCCCACCAGATATTCACTTCCTTCTTTTCTGCTCAGAATCATAGTTTCTTTTCACTGTCCTCCTCCCCGGAAAACAGGGAGGCTGTCACTTTTTCATTTCTGTAATACTGCTCCAGAAGACTGATCACCGCTTCTGTCTGCTGCAGGGACCTTGCCGTCATGATCCGCTCCAGGGCCGCAAAGCGGTCCTCCTCCTCACAGGGAGCTTCCGGCTTTCTGCACGCAGTTCCTTCTGTCACCGCATGGTCTCCTGCCGGGTCGCTGCTGATCACATAGTGCATCTCCTCCCCTGTAAAGAGAGGCAGGGAGCACACATAAAAGCTTCCGAACATATGCCGCATGACAAGGGTCCGGGATCTGTCGCTGTGAAGATACAGCCTGTCCGGCAGCGGGCGCTTTTCCTGTCTGTAAGTGATAAAGGTATCATGCCTTCTTTGATCCAGTCTTTCATCCAGGTCCCGGAAGGGCATGAAGAAGGGAAAGAGGATCCCCCTGCCCAGCAGGGCCGAAAGAAAGGCGGCTGCCGCAGACGCTTCCTCCCGGGAGAGGCAGGCTGCGCCCGCCATCTGTCTGAGCCAGAGGAGGCGGCAGGCGTCGTAGGAGGCGTCGTCTCCGGAGACCATTTCGTTCCCCAGAAGGATCAGATCCATCAGCTCCGGCCCGGCCTCTCTTTCTTCTTCAAAGAAGCTTTTGCAGAGCGGGATCAGAAGGGGCGGCAGAAGGCTTCCGGCATCCGGAAGGGAAGCACAGGACAGGACCAGGTCCTCAAAGCAGGGCGTGATAGAGCCGCTGAACCGGAGCTGCTCGCAGATCCTTCGCTGCAGGCTCTCGCAGGGCAGGCCCGCCTGGGCCATGGCCTGCCGGACCTCCTCCAGCTCCTCCGACAGGCCCACAAAATATCTGCCGATATAGGTCAGAAGGGCCGGATACCGGCTGCCCCGCCGAAAGGCTTCAAAGCAAAGCTCCGCCAGGACCGGATCCCGGCGCTGGGCAAAATCCTCCGCCGCGCTCTGGCAGATCCGGATCAGGGTATCGTCCGAAACGCCAAAGGTCCCCCGTTTCAGGAGCACATTCAGGGCTTCCCTGCTTTTGGTCAGCACCATATAGTCCAGGGACCTTGTCCTCCAGGCGGGCCGCTCCAGCACTCTGGCGCAGGCCGAGAGAATCTCCCGGACACGGCCAAGGTCCGCTCTTTCCATCTCATAATCCAGAACGCCGGAAAGCAGCATGTCCTTTCCTTCCTCGGTCACTTCCCTGGAGGAAAGGAGCCTGAGGCAGATATTCTCTTCCTCCGGCCCGATCAGGGCCCGCCCCTCCTTAACAGGAATCAGGGACAGGAGGAAGGGAACGTTCCGGCTTTCCGAAGCCGCCGACAAAAGGAGCTCTTTTTCTTCCTTTGTAAAATCACACCAGTCCCTGCCGCCTGTCAGGCTGCTTTTGACAGCCCCGGGCGAAAGCAAAGTCCGGATCCCCTTCCGGTCCGCAGCAAACAGGAGGGTGTCATAGCCGTAGACCGGCACGCAGGAAGGGCTGCTGCCTGCAGGAATGACCTCCTCTCCCGTCAGATACTCTCCTATCAGGATCAGGCTGTCCACGCCTGCAAGGTCCGGCTCCACCAGGGCCGCATAGGCGTATGGGACCAGAGACCGGAGGTCGGTGATGCCAAGGCTCCTGTCCGTCAGGGCCGCCCGGTAGAGGATCAGCAGATCCCGGTTGGCTCTTCCCTTCAGGAGCTGTTCCTGGAGGAAGGGCCGGATCTGGCCCAGATTTCTGGCATAGCTCTCCGGCAGGTCCTCCCGTTTCTCATAGACCTTTCTGTATATAAAGCTCCTTACGTCCGCAGACAGTCTCTGATAGGGCACAAGATCCTCCAGGATCCTGTCCGGTATATCCTCCTCGCCGCTGCCCGGACAGCTGCAGACAAAGGCCTGGTCCAGGCCCCGGAGATTGATCCCCTCCTGGAGGGCTTTGGCATACCAGCCGTGTACAGAGGGCTGGACGATTTCCTCCCGGATCAGGACCAGACAGATCCTTTCCAGAATCTCCCTCTTCATATCCGCCAGGCTCTCCAGCTCATAAGCCAGGGTCAGGATCCGCCAGAGGGCCTTGGAAAAGCCCCGGGAATGATCCACCAGAATCAGGACCTCGTCCATGACAGGGATGGTCATGATGCCCCTGCGGACTGCATAGAGCAGGATCTGCAGAAGATAGGAGCCGTCCTGGCGGTTGCGGGCCAGATAGGAATCCCTTTCATGGATCATGGGAGGATTCTCCCGGATCATCTTCCAGGCTTCCATATATAAGACCGGAGACCTGGAGCCTCTGGCAAACTGGCGGCGCAGGAACTCCCACCTGGCGGTGGTGCTTCCCGCGTACTCAGGCTCCAGCTCCAGGTAGAACCAGGCGATCCGCCAGTCGGTCCGGTTCCTGGCATAGCGTTCCTTGAGGATCTTAAGGATCCTTCCGCTTACGTATTCATCCTGATAGCAGAGGGCTGTCAGATACAGTCTGTAGCAGTAGAGCTCGTCTGTTTCATAGCGGTACTGCTGGAAGGACAGCTCCATGGAGGCCCCTCTGGGCATCCCTGCCAGGTATCTGCGCATATTGCCGAGCTCCTGGGCGGCGTCCCGGATCCGGTCCTCCCAGATCATCAGATGGACATGCATCAGCCGGGCCATGAAGCCGTCCCGGTCGTAAAGAGAGAGCCTGTCCAGAAGCTTTCTGGTCTCGCTGCTCCACTCTTCCCTTCCGATCCGGCAGCAGGCATAGTCCTGCCAGTTGTCGGTCAGCATCAGAAGGCATCTGCGGATCTCATGCCGGGGCAGGACGCCCTCCTCTCTGCGGCAGCTGTAGCGGATGGTGACGGGAATGGCGATCTGGCCGCCTGCCCAGGTCAGAAGGATCTGGCCATAGTTGCAGCCGGCGTGAAGGCGGAAGAAATGGACCGTCACCGGAATAATCAGTTCGTCGTCTGCAAAGGCGTTCCCCTCATAGAAGAAACGGGGAACGGAAAGAAAGTCTCCCGTCAGGGCCACTCTGAGCCTGGTATGGCCCCAGCCCCGGCGCTTCACCTTCAGGGCGTAATCCTGCTGCTTCTGCTTTTGTCTGTAGCCCCGGCCCAGGATCTCCTCATCCAGGCCCGATGCATCCGTTTCAAAAAGGACCGCTTCCTTGCCGCAGCCTTCCACCAGGAACTGCTCCATGGCCGTATCCACGGAGGTGCTGCGGGAAAGGCCTCTCCAGAGGGCGTTCAGACGGGGGTCCTTCAGGGCCTTCCCAAAATCCAGGGACCGGAAGCGTTCAGCCGCCAGGTTCCAGTCCGTCCGGGCCAGCTCCAGAAAGCCTTCCGGGGTATCCGGTCTGTCTGCGGAGGGCGCCTCTCCTTCTGCCCCAATGACCACATGGTAGGGGATCCTGTACTCTCCCTGATCGGAAATGATCCGGAAGGCGCCGTCAATGACGTCTCCGTCCTTCAGGTCTCTGGCAGAAAAGCGCCAGTGGAACATACCGGTCCCTGGCAGCAGGCGGGGCTCCGGGCATTCCATGCAGATCCCGCCGGAGCGGACGACCCCCTCAAAGGACCTTCCCTCTTCCTGGCGCACCAAAACAGAGCCTTCCACGACCCTGCCCTGCGAAACAACCATATTCAGTTCTTCTGTCGAAAAAAGCAGCCCAGGCATAAAAAATCCCCTTGGAAATTTTGTTCCAAGGGGATTATATCATATCCTATTCAGCCTGTGTTCCTTCAGATCCGGCTCTTTACTCGGCGTTCTCTCCTGCGATTGCTTCTTCGGCAGGTGCTTCCTCTCCTGCTTCTTCCTCAGCAGGCGCGGCATCCTTTGCCAGCATAAGCATGATATCGTTGGTCCTGGCCACGAACCGGGTCAGATCGTCAGCGGAAAGGGGAGCGTTCTGGATCTGGGCCAGATCATAGAGCTGTTCGAAGATCAGCTTTGTCTGTTTCTCACCGACATGGTCCAGCGCATATTTGACAAGGGGATGACCTGCGTTGAGGACCAGGGTCTGGCCTTCCTTGAGGTATTCATCCATGCCAAAGCCCATGCCCTGGGCTGCATACATCTTCATCATATCGGCCATACGGCGGCTCTGCTCGTCCACGGTCAGAATGGCGGAGGTCTTCTTATCCTTCAGCTTCTGCAGGCTGACCTTCAGTTTGTCATTCTTCACGGCCTTGCGGATGGCCTCTGTGATCTTTTCTTCCTTCTCCTTCAGCTCTTCTGCGGCCTTTTTGCCGGTCCGGGCCTTCAGGGCGTCCTGGATGCCTGCATCGATCCTGGCAAAGTGAATGCCTTCATTCTTGGCTTCCAGCTGCTGGATGAAGGGCTGGTCGATATTGTCAGGCAGAACAAAGGCCTGCATCTTCTGGGCGCGGAACATCTTGATGTACTGGCTCTGCTGCTGCTCGTCGGTAACATAATAGATGGTCCGATCCTGCTTTTCTTCTTCCTTCTTCTCCTCCGGAGCATCCACGATCTCGGCTTCGATCTTCTCGCCGTTCTCGTCCACGGCCTCGGCATCCTCTGTATCCGTTTTATTGACCTCCAGGGCGTCGGGCAGGGTCAGATACTTGCCGTCCAGGTCTCTGAAGAGGATGTAGTCTGTCATCTTCTTGCAGAACTTGTCGTCCTTCAGGCAGCCGTACTTGATGAAGGGGCTGATGTCGTTCCAGTACTTATCGTAGTTCTCCTTGTCGGTCCTGCACATGCCGGCCAGCTTGTCCGCCACCTTCTTGGTGATATAATCGGAGATCTTCTTGACAAAGCCGTCGTTCTGCAGGGCGCTTCTGGATACATTCAGAGGAAGGTCGGGACAGTCGATCACGCCCTTGAGCAGCATGAGGAATTCCGGAATCACTTCCTTGATGTTATCGGCAATGAATACCTGGTTGTTGTAGAGCTTGATCACACCCTCGGCGGATTCGTATTCCAGGTTGATCTTGGGGAAGTAAAGGATGCCCTTTAAGTTGAAGGGATAATCCATGTTCAGGTGGATCCAGAAAAGAGGCTCCTTGTAATCATTGAAGACCTTGCGGTAGAAGGCCTTGTACTCCTCGTCCGTGCAGTCCTTGGGGTTCTTGGCCCAGAGGGGATGGATATCATTGATCAGCTCCGGTCTTCTGCGGATCTTCAGTTCCTTTTCCCTGGGTTCTTCCCCTTCCTTGGGCTCCTCCTGCTTGATCTCCTCGATGACCACATCCTCGGGCCTGCGCTCAGACTCCTTGATGATATCTGTCATGGAAGTATTTTTTTCGGACAGATAGATCTCTACAGGCATGAAGGAACAGTACTTCTCAACGACCTCTCTGGCTCTGTAGTAGTTGGCGAACTCTGTGCAGTCCTCGGACAGATGCAGGGTAATGGTGGTGCCGAAGCCATCCCGCTTCGTTTCCTCCAGGGTATACTCGCTGCCGCCGTCGCACTCCCAGTGCACAGCGGGGGCCTCTGCCTGGTAGGACTTGGTGTCGATGGTGACCAGGTCGGATACCATGAAGGCGGAATAAAAGCCCAGACCGAAGTGACCGATGATCTGGTCGCCGTTGGCCTTGTCCTTATATTTTTCAAGGAAGGCTTCTGCCCCTGAAAAAGCGATGTTGTTGATATATTCACGGACCTCATCCGCTGTCATGCCCAGGCCGTTGTCCGTGACAGTGATGATCTTCTCAGAGGGGTCGACCGCGACATCGATCCTGGCCTTATAGTCTTCAGGCAGTTCAAAATCACCCATCATATCCAGCTTTTTAAGCTTGGTGATGGCATCACAGCCGTTGGAGACCAGCTCCCTTAAGAAAATGTCATGATCGGAATACAGCCATTTCTTAATAATAGGAAACATATTCTCGCTGTTAATGGATAATGATCCTCTTTCCATAGTAATCGCTCCTTACTTTTATAAAATTCAGACTGATCTGCAGGCAGGTGTCATCTCTGCCTGCTACAAATACAGAGTTTATAACTCTGAAACCCAAAAGTCAACAAAAAATTAGCACTCACCAAAAATGAGTGCTAATAACAGTCTACTTTGTGAAGGTTCGGATATAGGCATTTCGAAAGGTATTGGAGGGATCGGCTGCCGGATCCACCGTTTTGGCCTCCACTGCATTCCAGACATCAGCATTGAGATTCAGGTCCACCCTGGATAAAAAGGCGTTGTACTGGTCCTCAAAGGAATCTCCTATGCTGCTGCAGGTCTTGACCGCCAGCGCATACTGGCGGAACATAATGATCAGCGCCTCCAGGTCCGTATCCAGATAATCCCGCTCTGTGACGCTCAGGCCCTCATAATAGGCCTTGGCTGCCTCGGAGGCCAGATCGTTCTCCGCATTGGTCAGCATGATGTTGTCCTGGATGGCCATCAGGTTCAGGGTCCTGACCCTGGTCACCTGATTGAGGGACTTGGCCCGGATCCTGTCTATGAGCTCCCGGGTCTCCTCCGCATCCTCATCCTTCTCCAGGGCTTCGGGGCCCATGACCAGCTGGCACTGCTTGATCTGGTCCAGGAGATAGACCCTGAGCTCGGCGGCCGACGCATAGCGGCCGTTGATCTGCAGGAGCTGTCCTTCTTCAAATCCGGTTGTTAAATAGATCCTGCCACCGCATCCGGTCAAAAGGACCAGAGACATGACTGCTGCCAGGAGCAGCCTGCCGAGGCGGGATCTTGCTTTCTCTCTATAAGGCATAAATCACTTCTTCCTTGAATAGCGGACAAAGGTATAGGGGATGTCGAAATAGGTCTGTTCCTCGCTGTCCGCAGTGATCTCCCATTCCGGATCCTGATCCAGATTGGGGAAATAGGCATCCGCCTGGTAGGCGTAGTCGATCATGGTCACATGGGCCGTATCACAGTAGGGAAGCATCTGTCTGTAGATGCTCTCTCCGCCGATGATATAGATATCCTCCGGGTCATACTGCTTCAGCGCCTCCAGGAGCTCCTCAATGCTGTGGACCACGACCGCGCCGTTCACATGAAAATCAGGATTGCGGGACAAAATGATATTGGTCCGCCTGTCCAGGGGCTGGGCCAGAGGGAAGGTCTCCAGGGTTTTTCTTCCATATACAATGACCTTGTTCAGGGTCTCACGGCGGAACATCTTATGGTCATTGGGAATGCTGACCAGGAGCTGTCCCTTGTTGCCGATGGCCCAGTTCCTGTCAACTGCTACGATAATATTCATTCACACCTCCAAAAGCAGGCCCTTAAATTGCTACGGGAATATCCTTGACCTGGGGCCCTGTCTGATAGTTGTCTACAGAAACATCATTTCTGGTGAATTCATAGAAATCCTTTACATCCGGGTTCAGATGGAAGGCCGGAGCCGGATAGGGCTCTCTCTCGATCAGTTCTTTGATGATCGGGATGTGTCTGTCATAGATATGCGCGTCTGCGATCATATGGACCAGCTCTCCCACCTCCATATCGCAGACCTGGGCCAGCATATGGACCAGTACCGCATACTGGACCACGTTCCAGTTGTTGGCGGTCAGAACGTCCTGGGATCTCTGGTTGAGGACCGCATTGAGGGTCAGCCTGTCATGTCCCTTCTTCTGGGTCACATTGAAGGTCATGCTGTAGGCGCAGGGATAGAGATTCATCTCGTGCAGGTCCTGGTGGACGTAGATATTGGTCATGATCCTGCGGCTGAAGGGATTGTGCTTCAGGTCATAGATCACCCTGTCCACCTGGTCCATCATGCCTTCCTTATACTGATGCTTGACGCCCAGCTGATAGCCGTAGGCCTTGCCGATGGATCCGTCCGGGTCTGCCCACTCGTCCCAGATATGACTGTGAAGGTCATGGATGTTATTGGATTTCTGCTGCCAGATCCAGAGGATCTCATCCGTGCAGCTTTTCAGGGCCGTCCGCCGCAGGGTCATCAGAGGGAATTCCTCCGACAGATCATAGCGGTTGCAGACGCCGAATTTCTTGATCGTATAGGCAGGCGTCCCATCCGGCCAGTGGGGACGGACCTTCTCGCCCTCCGTGCTGGTTCCGTTCTCCAGGATGTCTCTGCACATGTCAATAAAAATCAAATCCGCTTTGCTCATATTTACCTCTAAAAATCAGCGTTTATATTTTTCGATCAGGGCCAGCAGGTCTCTGGAGAACTTCTCCATATCCTTGTTGGGAAGGCCCTTGCATTTTTCAACAAAGTCACCGATCTGTCTGGCGGACATCTTAAGCTTGGTATAAGAATCCGAAACCATCCTGCCCCTGGAGACATTTTCTTCCTGTTCGATCGGAATGCCCTTGGTGATCTCAATGAATTTGCCGTTGGACAGATCATACCGGGTCCCCGAGAAGGGCGCCATGGCGTTGAAGCCGTACTCTTCCTTCAGGCAGCGGGCAAAGCTGTCCGTGACCATATCCTCGCCGTGTACGACAAAGACCTGCTTGGGCTTTTCCTTAAAGGCGCAGATCCAGTCCAGAAGCCCCTGCTTGTCGGCGTGGCCGCTCATGGATTTCATGGTGGCGATCCTTGCCCGGACCTGGATATCCTCTCCGAACAGGCGGATCTCATCGGCTCCGTCTAGGAGCTTGCGGCCGGGAGAACCGGCTGCCTGATAGCCTACGAACAAAATGGTGGATTCCGGCCTGCCCAGGTTGTACTGGAGATGGTGACGGACCCGGCCTGCATCGCACATGCCGGATGCGCTGATGATGACCTTCGGTTCCTCATCCACGTTGATGGCCTTGGACTCATCTGCCGTAATGGTCAGCCGGAGGTTTTTAAAATTGATGGGGTTGATCCCCTGCCGGACCAGGGCCATGGCCTCTTCGTCAAAGAAATCCTGCTGGGATTCCATAAAGATCTCCGTAGCCGATACGGCCAGGGGAGAATCTACGTAGACAGGAAAATCCGGATATTCCGGAATCATATCGTTCTGCTTGATCTGGCGGATATAGTAAAGCAGGACCTGGGTACGGCCTACCGCAAAGGAGGGAATCACCAGATTGCCGCCCTGGGTAAGGGTATCCGCAATCAGATTGGCGAGCTCCTCCACGGGGTCCGAATTGTCGATCTCATGGAGCCTGTCTCCATAGGTGGATTCCATGACGACATAATCCGCTTCCTCCGTATACCGGGGGTCCCGCAGGAGCGGCTGGTTCTTGTTGCCTATGTCGCCGGAAAAGACGATCTTCTTGGTTACGCCGCCTTCAGTCAGCCACAGCTCGATACTGGAAGAGCCCAGAAGATGGCCTATATCGGTCAGACGGAATTTCACGCCTTCGCACAGCTGATAGATCTTATCATAGCCGTAGGGGCTGATCAGCTTGACCACCATCATGGCGTCTTCCATGGTATAGATCGGCTCTACTTCATGGCCGTCCCCGCTGGTCTTGTTCTTCTTATTCTTATACTCCGCCTCACTGGTCTGGATATGGGCTGAATCACGCAGCATGATATCGGCCAGAAGGGCTGTGGCCTGGGTCGCTATGACCGTGCCTCTAAACCCGTCATGATAGAGTTTGGGCAGCATGCCTGTATGGTCTATGTGGGCATGGGTCAGAAAGACATAATCTATTTTCGACGCGGCAACAGGCAGGGGCTCATTCTCGTAGATATTCTCTCCCTGCTCCATTCCATAGTCGATCAGGATATGCTTGCTGCCTACCTGAAGATAGTGACAGCTTCCTGTTACTTCGTGATCCGCTCCGATGAATCGCAGTTCCATGGCTTCCTCCTTTGCTCAGGTGCTTAGCGAAGGTTTTTTATCCGTTCAGGGGTCTTTTTCTATTATTCAACCGGCTCCAATAGGACTGGCTCGTTAAATCTTCAGCTTTCATCAGTATCCAAAGAGCTTCTTACGGATCAGAAAGAGAACCAGCAGGTGGGCCGGATAAAAAATATAGAAGAAATATTTGGACTGTTTTCCCTTACTTCCATTATAACACCGAATAAGGAAAAAACCCGGGATCGCGAACAATTCATAGGAATTATAGAAGGCCAGCCAGGCCCAGCTCAGGATCGCCTGGAGGTCCCTGCTCCTTCGAAGGAGGAAAAGGATCACTATGGTCATGACGCCGCCGTATCCGTAATCACTTCCAATATATTCTGAGATCCAGCAAAAAGCGCCCACGGCAGGCAGGGAAATGATCAAAGCGATCAGTAAATTCAGCCATCTGCTGCCCGTCCCCCTGTGTGCAAAGTCCCTGTCCGCAGGGAAATGCGTTAACGCCGCATCGATGACCCAGATGGAAAGAAAGCCCAGGGCCAGGGTAAACATGGTGCCTGTATGTCTGTGGGCCGAGCCCGGAAAGAAGATCCAGTTAAAAGGATAATGCGAGATCAGTCCGAACAGGAGGAGCCTGCCCAGATATTTGAATTTATTGCTGGTATGGAGATAGCCCTCCGTGATCAGAAAGCAGAAAATCGGAAAGGCGGTCCTGCCGATGGCCCTGCCGGCCATATCCAGGTAGTACCAGCTTTTGGCTGTCTGAAAGAGGGGAACGCCCTCCACATAAACCCGTTCCATAAAGCAGCAGGTAATATGATCGATCAGCATGGTCACTACTGCGATTTGTTTCAGGATTCCCCCGCTGAAGCCCTTCTGCGCCACTTCCATCCATGTATCTTTCAGTGAACGATTGCCTGCATTCAAAACTTCCAGCACTCCTCTCAGAAAAGCTCCCGCCTCTGCTCGCAAAGGCGCCCCGTTAAACATTTTCATTATACACATTTAAGGCGGAATCACAAAAAGATTTTCATAGGCCCAGCCCATGCTGCGAAGCCATAAGAGGTCAGATGGATCCTG
>CAMNJZ010000019.1 GCA_946541955.1 uncultured Lachnospiraceae bacterium
CGTGATAAACGGGCCTTTTTCTATACCGGGCACGAAAAACATTTCTTGTTAATTATGGCAAATTACTATCTTGCAATTGACATCGGGGCATCCAGCGGCCGCCACATTCTCGGCCATGTCGAGGAGGGACGGATCCTTCTGGAAGAAATGTACCGCTTTGACAACAAACAGGTCCACAGGAACGGCCACGACTGCTGGGATATGGACAATCTCTGGGAGAGCATCCTGGGCGGTCTTAAGGCCTGCAAAGAGGCCGGCAAGATCCCCCAGACCATCGGGATCGACACCTGGGCAGTGGATTTCGTCCTGCTGGATGAACAGGGCCAGATGATCGGCGATGCCGTTGCCTATCGGGACGGCCGCACCAAAGAAGCCGACAAACTTGTGGACAGGGTCATTCCCGCCCGGGAGCTCTATGCCAGGACCGGCATCCAGAAGCAGCTTTTTAACACGATCTACCAGCTCATGGCCCTCAAGGAGGAGAATCCGGACCAGCTGGAGCAGGCCGGAGCCCTGCTGATGATCCCGGACTATTTTGGCTACAGACTCACCGGCGTGAGAAAGCAGGAATATACGAACGCCACCAGCACCAACCTGGTGCATGCAGCTTCCAAAAGCTGGGACTACGAGCTCATCGACAGGCTGGGACTTCCAAAAAAGCTTTTCGGCGATCTGTCCATGCCGGGCACGGTCGTTGGAAGTCTGACGGAGGAGATTCAGGCAGAGGTCGGATTTAACGCGGCGGTCATTCTTCCTGCGACCCACGACACCGGCTCCGCCTTCCTGGCAGTGCCCGCCAGAGATGACAATGCGGCCTATCTTTCCAGCGGCACCTGGTCTCTTCTGGGCGTTGAGAACGAAGAGCCCATCTGCACGGAGGATTCCCGGAAGGAGAACTTCACCAACGAGGGCGGCGCCTGGTACCGCTTCCGCTATCTTAAGAACATCATGGGACTCTGGATGATCCAGTCCATCCGCCGGGAATTAAACGGCGTCGCCTATGTGGCGGGCCGCACCAGCAAATACGCAAAAGAAGCTCGCACAACGAGGCTCGCATCTTTGGGCAGGCAGTGGAGCTTCCCGGACCTGATCGAGGCGGCAAGAGGCGCCTCGGATTTCCAATCGGTCGTGGATGCCAATGACGACAGCTTCCTTTCGCCCGAGAGCATGATCGACGCCATCAGGGACTACTGCAGAAGCAGCGGCCAGCCGGTCCCCGAGACGGTGGGCCAGATCATGCAGTGCGTCTATCTGAGCCTGTCCCACTGCTATAAGGAGGCGGTCCTCAATCTGAGCAGGCTGACCGGGAAGACCTATACCAGCATCAACATCGTAGGCGGCGGCTGTCAGGATATGTATCTCAATGAGATGACGGCGAAGGCCATCGGACTGCCTGTATACGCAGGCCCTGTTGAGGGAACCGCGATCGGAAACCTGATCGTACAGTTCATTGCAGCAGGGGAATTCGCTAGTCTGCAGGCGGCAAGGGACGCCATCCGCATGAGTTTTGATATCAAAGAGATTCGATAAGAGAGAATCCTGATCATAGAACCATTCAACAAGAGAGCATAAAAAATACAGGAGGGTTTATCAATGTTAGTCAATACCAAAGCAAGAGTCGGCGTTTTCTCCATTGCACTGGGCGCCTATCTCCCGCAGTTCCCGTCTCTGGTCCCTGAGTTCGAAGGCCAGTATGACGCCTTCAAGAAGACCATTCCGGATACCGTCGAGATCATCGACGGCGGGATCTGCACCACCAAGGAGCTGTCCCAGGCAGCCGGCGACAAGTTCCGCGCAGCGGATGTAGACCTGGTCATCTGCCAGCTTCTCACCTATGCGACCTCCTATAACATGCTTCCCGCCGTCCGCGACGTGGATGTTCCAGTGGTACTGGTCAACGTACAGAAGCTGAAAGCACCGGATTATGCCAATACCGATACAGCGACCTGGCTGGGCGAGCTCTATGCCTGCGGCGCTGTGGGCGAAATGGCCGCAGACCTGGAACGCGCCGGCAAGCGCCACGCCGTCATCACCGGCGTCGTCGAGGGCGGCGATCTCTATGTACAGAAGGAAATCGACGAGTGGTGCCGCGCGGCCCAGGTCAGAAGGAGATTCCGCGATACCAACCTGGCCCAGATCGGCAGACCCTATCCCGGCATGATGGACCTCTACATTGACGAGACCAATCTCTATCACAGAATGTGGGTCTATACCAAGCAGTTCGACTGGGAGAAGATGTGGGCCATCGCCGATGACATCACCGACGAGGAGGCCATCCGGGCCAAGGCCCAGGACATCCTGGACACCTTCGAGATCGAGGGCGGCGGCAGCATCGAAAAGGTCTGGGATATGGCAAGATACGTGGTCGCCTTTGAGCAGTGGGTAAAGGACGAGCAGCTGGGTCTGATTGCCTCTCACTATGACGGCTTTGCCCAGGGCGTTGCCGGCAAGCTTGACTCCATGCTGATCCCGGCCTTCTCCATGCTGATCAAGCAGGGAACCGCCTGTGCGGTGGAAGGCGACATCAAGGTAGCCATGGCCATGTCCATCCTCAAGACCATCTCCGGCACCGGCCAGCTCTCCGAGATGTATTCCATCGATTTCAATGAGGACATCTGCATCATCGGCCACTCCGGCTCGGGCGATGCGGACATCTCCGTCGCCAAAAAGCCCACCATGAAGATCGTGGACGTATTCCACGGCAAGACCGGCGGCGGATATCTCACCCAGTTCTATCCTCCGGCAGGGGATGTGACCTATCTTGGCATTACCCAGGACAGAGACGGCCACTTCAAATTTGTTGTGGCTGAGGGCGTCAACGAGGAAGGCCCGATCTTCACCTTCGGCGACACCAACATGCGCACACGCTTCTCCTGCGGCGCCAGAGAGTTCTGCAACCGCTGGAGCGAGGCAGGCCCGACCCATCATATGGCGGCAGCCAACGGCAGACACATCGATACGATCCTGAAGGTCGCCAAGATCTTCAACGTACCGGTAGACATCATCACAAGGTAAGGAAAGGAAGCAGAAGACCATGAGAGTATTGGATGCAGAATTTGTAAAAGGCTTTATGAGAATGGCCGACGACGGCTGGCAGGAGAGTATTTCCTGGTGACCGGGTCCGGCAAATATTTCCGCAATGTGACCATTAAGCCGGAGGATTCCTTCTGTATCATCGAGCTCGATGACAAGGGTGAAAACTACCGCATCTGCTGGGGTCTTGTGAACGGAGGCCGTCCTACCTCCGAGCTTCCCTCCCACCTGATGAACCATGAGGTGAAGGTGATCGCCACAAACGGCGCCCACCGCGTCATCTACCATGCCCATCCCGCCAACACCATCGCTCTGACCTTCGTGCTGCCCCTGACGGACGAGGCCTTCACCAGAGAGCTCTGGGAAATGGCCACCGAGTGCCCCGTGGTATTCCCCGCCGGCATCGGCGTCGTCCCGTGGATGGTGCCCGGCGGACGCGACATTGCAGTCGCCACCTCTGAGCTGATGAAGAAATACGATGTGGCCATCTGGGCCCACCACGGCATGTTCTGCTCCGGAGAAGACTTTGATCTGACCTTCGGTCTCATGCATACCGTTGAAAAGTCCGCCGAGATCCTGGTCAAGGTCCGTTCCATGACCAGCGAAAAGAGGCAGACCATCCAGCCGGATGAGTTCAGACATCTTGCCAAGGACTTTGGCGTAGATCTGCCGGAGAAGTTCCTTTACGAAAAACACTGAACAAAGCCAGGACCCTGCCTGCCTTTTATAAGGGCGGCAGGGCCCTTTTTTTATGGACTCTGTGATTCCCTTTTCTGAAATTTCCGCATATATTCATATGAAAAATGAAAATGGTGTATAATGGATGGCGTAAAACAGTCAACGCCATACCATTCGTAAGGAGGGAGTCATGGATACAGAAAACATTATTGCTGAGGAAGTGGAAACAGGCGGCAGCCCTGCCCCGGAAACGCCTGTGCCGGAGGCGCCTGCCAAAAAGGGATTTTTCCGTGCCTGCGGCAGCTGGACGGACATCTTTATCATTGCAGCCATGCTCTCGGTTCTAGTGATTTTGCTGGGAGAGATCATTGCTTCGACCCTGAACGAATTCGTCTTTCATATCAATGAGTTCGCCGTCGGCCTGACGGGAGACCAGGATATCGCGACCTTCCTGCTCCAGTATTTTGAGTTCTACGGGATCTGGATCTGCTTTATGCTGGTGATCACGATCTTCAGAGGCAACTGGCCCATGTGGAAGGCCTTCTTCTACAACGGACACGGAAACAATGTGCGGTCTGTGTTCATTGGCCTTTTCCTGGGATTCGCCATGAACGGCTTCTGCATCCTCATGTCCTGGATCATGGGAGATATCAAGCTCAGCTTTAACAGCTTTGACCCCATGCTCTTCTTCCTTTTCCTTTTCTGCGTCTTTGTCCAGTCGGGCGCCGAGGAAATCGTAGACAGGTGCTATCTGTACCAGAAGCTGCGCAGAAGATACCGCTGGCCGGCCGTTGCCATTCTTGTGAACGCCCTGATCTTTATGAGCCTTCACATGTTCAATCCCGGCGTCACCTTCATGGGACTGCTCCAGGTCTTTCTGATCGGCGTCCTCTTCTCCCTGATCGTTTATTACTGGGACAGCCTCTGGACGGTCATGTGGATCCATGCGGGCTGGAATTTTACCCAGAGCATTGTCTTTGGCCTGCCCAACAGCGGGATCGTTTCCAAGTATTCTGTCTTTAAGCTGGACGCAGCGTCTGCGGTGGACGGGATTTTCTACAGCACCAGCTTCGGCGTGGAGGGGAGCCTTGGCGCCAATGTCCTCATAAGCCTTATGATCGTGGGCATTCTGATCTACGCCCTTGTCACAAAGCGCGGCGAAAGAATGGACCACTGGCAGGCTGCGGAGGAAAGAGGTCCCAGGACCAATCATACCTGGGAGATCGCAGTCCTGGTCATTATTCTGACCGCTGCCATCGGTCTGCTGGGCGGCTTCTTCTATTATGTGAATACCCACAGGGAGGAGATCCTCGAAAAGTATGGAGACCAGCTGGGAATCGAGGAGGAGGCCTTCCCGGAAGAAGCAGAAGAAGAGGAGCCCGAAGAAGAGGCACCTGAAGAGGCGCCTGCAGCGGAGGAGGCGGAAGCCCCCCAGGCAGAGGGCCCCGAGACTGAGGAAGCGGAAGCAGAGAAGAGTGAACCGGAGGCAGATCAGCCGAAGGAGTAAGCCTGACCATAAACCAATAGGAGGGGTGTGAAGGAACAAATGCATGTTTCTTCACACCCCTCTTTAGGTCTTCATAATTCCTCCTTTCTTTTATGCTTCCATCATAAAGGGCAAAGATGAAAGAAAGATTAGGAGTCAATGATTTTTTTTCCTGAACCATGCTATACTTTTAGGAAACCTGCATTCCTGAAAGGAGAAATTCGCCATGTATTATCAGAGCGATCTGGGGAACGGCCAGTTCAGAAATCCCGTTCTTTTTGCAGATTACAGTGATCCGGATGTCATTCGTGTGGGCGATACCTACTATATGACAGCCTCCAGCTTTAACTATACGCCGGGCCTGCCCATCCTGGTTTCCCATGACATGGTGAACTGGACCCTGGCGTCCTACGCCCTGGAGAGCGTGGGAGAGGCGGCAGGTCAGGGAAGACCCCATGAGGACAGCGCGGCCATAGGAGCCCGCTATCATATCCCCCGGCATTCGGAGGGCGTCTGGGCGCCCGCCATCCGCTACCATGACGGCGTCTTCTATATTTTCTACGGGATGCCGGATGAAGGTATTTATATGGTCCGTACGGAGGATCCCCTGGGCAGATGGGAGGAGCCGGTCTGCCTCCTGCCGGGCAAGGGCCTGATCGATTCCTGTCCCTTCTGGGATGAGGACGGCAGGGCCTATGTGATCCACGGCTATGCCAAGAGCCGGATCGGCTTCAATTCGATCCTGGGCATCTTTGAGATGACGCCCGATGGCAAAAAGGCCATCTCCGAGGACAAGTTTATCTTTGACGGCAATGATCCGGCCCACCCTGCCAAAACCATTGAGGGTCCCAAGGTCTATAAAAGGGACGGCTGGTATTATATTCTGGCCCCTGCGGGCGGCGTCAGACAGGGCTGGCAGGCAGCCCTCCGCAGCCGCCGGATCGAGGGCCCCTATGAGATCCGCAATGTCATGGACCAGGGAAGCACCGTGATCAACGGCCCCCACCAGGGAGCGCTGGTGGATACCCCCCAGGGAGACGAGTGGTTCCTGCATTTCCAGGACCGGGGCCTCTATGGCAGGATCTGCCACCTGCAGCCTGTCAGCTGGAAGGAGGGCTGGCCCGTGATCGGGAGCGATCCCGATGATACCGGCAGGGGAGAGCCTGTCTATACGATGGAAAAACCGGGCCGGGGCCAGGCCGGAGACCATCCGGTGACCTATCTGGAATCCTCCGACAGCTTTGAAGGGGGGAAGATGGGCCTGCAGTGGCAGTGGCTTGGCAACGCAGTCCTGGCTGCCAGAAACCTGGGGCTTCCCCTCTGCGGTCCTGCGGAGGATGGCGGTCTCAGACTCCACGCCCTGAACCTTTCCGGCGAGGACGATCCCATTCTCTGGCACAGCGCCAATGTCCTGACCCAGAAGCTGGTCCTGCCCGAATTTGTCTGTGATATCCGCATGCGGTTTTCCGGCCTCCAGGAGGGGGACCGGGCCGGCGTCGTCATGATGGGCGGCCAGTACGCCCTCTGCTGCCTGAAGATCCGGGAGGACGGCACCGCCTGCCTGGTCTATGCCGAATCGGAAGGCGGAGACGGGGACAAGAAGGAGAAGACCCTGACGGAGATCCCCCTGCCCATGACCATGGGGGGCAAGGATCCCAGGGAGGAGCTTACCTTCCGAATGATCTTTGCCCGCAGGTCCTGCTATGAAATTACAAAGGAAGGGCAGGTCCGGATCCTGAAGGACGAGCCCGAGGATCTTTTCTATGCCGGCCCTGAGGCGGAGAAGCCCTCCCTGTCTATCTTCTGGTCTGCGGACGGGGAAGAATTCCATGACAGCGGCTGCTTCTTTACGCCCTCCGACCATACCTGGGTCGGAGCCAAGATCGGCGTCTTTGCCCTTAGCAGCGAGGCGGAGGAGGGCGGCTATGCCGACCTTGTCAGCGTCAGGACAAGGAAGCTCCGCAGCGGGAAATAAGGCAAAAGCAAAGGCCTGGGCATAAGAGTATAAAAACGAAGGCCGCAGGGACTCACTCGTCCCTGCGGCCTGATTTTTTGAGATTTATGATTCCTGATAGGAAAGGAGCCGGTAGAAGAAGGGCGTCTTTCCCACTCCGTAGACGCCGATCATGGCGCCTGTGAAGCGCTTGCCCATGGAGACGCCTTCATCGCAGAGATAGTAAACATTGGGGCAGACCTTTTCATACAGGGGCTCCGGAAGGGGATCCGGCAGGCCGGGGCCCTCCAGGGCGTAGACCCGGAAGGTCCGCACCAGGCCCTCTGTCTGACAGACAAAGAGGAAATGTCCCTCTTCCCCCTCCTTGCAGGAGGGAAGGGCTGCCGCCGGATGGCGGAAGGTCTCTGTCCCGATGTGCTCTGTGACCTGGCAGGACAGGCTCTTGTCCTCGTTCTTGCGGATCCCGCAGGTCACAAAGGTGTTTTCGTCATAATAGCAGGTCAGACCCGCCTCCTGGCCGGGAGCCAGACAGGGAAGGGAAAGGAGCGCCGAGGCAGTGAAGGCAAAGCGGGTCTGCCTTCGAAGGAGAATGTTCCGGGCTCCGGTCTGGTCCAGACTCCTGGGGGAGGACAAAAGGGTAATGGTACCGTCCGGATGATGGATCACGCCGCCTGTCAGAGGCGCCCTGGGCGTCACCCAGCTGGCGGAGGAATCGCCGATGCCGGCGTCTTCCAGCTCCGGGAAGGGCTTTTTCTGCAGGACGCTGGGGCCCTTCAGGTCATTGACCAGGGGCCAGCCGTCTCTGGTCCAGGTGATGGGATCCAGGGCGGTCTCCCTGCCCAGGATGCTGTATTTTCCTTCCAGATTTCTGGCGCACAGATAGACCATGTACCAGCGGCCGTCCCTGGTGCATACAGGCTTGCCGTGGCCGCACCGCTGGATGCCGGCCTCCGGATCCTGCTGGCGCATGATGGGATTATAGGGGCAGGGCTCGTAGATCCCGTAAAGCTCTCTGCTTCTGGCGACAGTGACCCTGTGGCCGGGCCCGGTGCCGCCCTCTGCCTGGAAGAGATAGTACCAGCCGTCTTTTTTCAGAAGATGGGAGCCCTCGGGGGCGTGCTTCTGAGATCCGTAGTAGAGAAGCTTTGCCTCGGAGATCTGCCTCGTGCAGTCCGGGGAGAGCTCCAGAAGCCTGGCACCCCGGTTGAGGAGCATGTAGTGACGGCCGTTTTCGTGAAAGAGGGAGGGATCGATCCCGTCCTCTTCGATAAAGACCGGTCTGGAATAGGGACCCGCGGGATTTTTGGAGGATACGACCATCTGCCTGCGGTACACGCTGCCGGTATCGTTGAGACGGTAGGTGGCCGTGATATAGAAGGTCCCCTGGTCATAGGAGATATCCGGAGCCCAGTAGCCTCTGCCTCCCTCCAGCTCCTCCAGCATGGCCCAGGAGGGCTCTGTGATGGCGTGCCCTATGATCTCCCAATGGACCAGGTCTCTGGAATGGGAGATGGGAATGCAGGGGAAGTAGATGAAGGAGGAGTTGACCATGTAGTAGTCTTCGCCCACAGCCACGATGGAGGGATCCGGAAAGAAGCCGGTCCGGATGGGATTGCGGTAGAGGTCCTCCATGGGGGCGCCCACCTTCTTTTCAAAATAGGCATAGAGGGTCTTGTGGGCAGGGGAAACAGGCGCCTTTTTCCAGGCGATCTCATAGGGGGTCAGAAGATCCCTGTCCCCGGCTGTGGGATCCATGCCGCAGCGCTCTGTCAGATAGACGCATTTGTCAAGGTCTCCGGAGAGAGCGGCGTAGTGGAGAATGTTCCGGTGGAGCGCATCATAAATGTCCAGGCTGGCCCTGGAGTATTCCACAATATAACGCAGGATCTCGAAGGAGGAAACCTCGGCCGCATAAAGGGCCATGGGAATCTTTCCTTCGCCCAGGACCTCATCGATGGAACTGGGTGAGGCGGTGAGAAGGGCCCGGACCCGGGCCAGGTCTTTTTGCATGACAGCTTCCTGAAGTGGAGACATAGTGAGGCGGCCTTTCTTGTATGAAAACATGATGGAATTATTTTGTAAATTTATGGTTTTAAAACGGACCAAAATAAGGTACACTTTGTGTAAGCGCTTTCATTATACCCTATGAGAAGGAAAAAGAAAACCATGGATAAGAATCCTGACAAACATGAACCGGTCAATATTTATGACATTGCCAGGCTGGCCGGGGTCTCCATTGCAACGGTCTCCCGGGTCATGAACAATTCCAGTAAGGTCAGCGAAAAGACCAGGCGGAAGGTCGAGAAGATCATCCGGGAGATTGACTATACCCCTAACGCCTTTGCCCAGGGCCTGGGCCTCAACACGATGCATACCATAGGAATCCTGGTCCCGACCGTTGCCGATGCCTATATGTCCACAGCGGTGGACTATGTCGAACGGTATCTGTCCAGGGAGAACTACCACTGTATTCTGAGCTGCAGCGGCTTCAGCTTCGAAGAAAAGAAGCTGCAGACAGAAATGCTGCTTTCCAAGCACATCGACGCCCTGCTCTTTATCGGCTCCACCTACGCCGGCAGAGGAGAGAGCCCCCTCGAGACAGAGTATATCCGGGAAGCGGCCAGAAAGGTCCCAGTCTTCACCATCAACGGCAGCATTCAGGGGGACAACATCTATTCGACCGTCAGCGACGACCGTTCCGCTGTCTACGACATCACCTGCAGAATGATCGACAGCGGCAGAAGAGACCTTCTTTTTATGACGGATTCCAGATCCTACAGTGCCAATAAGAAAAAGAAAGGCTTTCTGGATGCGGCGGCGGCAAGGGGGCTTCCCATCGGCGAGGACAGGGTCTTTTATGTGGAAAATGACATTGCTGCCGTGCGGGAGTATCTGAAGCGGGAGGACCTCCCCTATTTCAACGGGCTCATTGCCACGGAGGACGGGATCGCCATCGGCGCGGTCAAGTACGCCCTGGACATGGGCCGGTCTGTCCCCGGCGATCTGTCGGTCACGGGCTATAACAATTATCCCATTTCCCTGGCCTGCGAGCCGGAGCTGACCAGCATTGACTGCCATATGGACCAGATCTGTACCGTGACGGTGCAGGGCATCCTGGCCTGCCTGCAGCAGAACCGTGCCCAGAAGCCTCCTCACGAGAGAGTGATCCCCTACAGCATTATTGAACGGAAAACAACAGACTTCGGGCCAAAAGTCAGTAGAGAAGGCCCGGCGGAAAGGACGCTATGGCTTTAATGGATGAATTCAAGGAGGAGCGGGAGCAGATCAAGACCGCCCCTCTTTCCAAGAAACTCCAGTACTTCAAGGACTATTATCTGATGACGACGCTTTTCGCCGCCTTTGTGATCATCGTCATGGTGCTTCTGTTAAGATCCACCGTTTTCAGACGCAGGGAATCCCTCTATGTCTGCATGGTCAATTTCCAGGCCGCCGAGGAGGCGGACAAGGAAGTGGCGGAGGCCTTTGCCAGACAGGCCTTTTCCAACAAAAAGGACTATGTCAGGATCGACGCCAATACCTATATCGCCGTGGACGAGGCCGAATCGGATCTGATCAAATATTCCTATGAGGACAAGGAAAAGCTCCTGGCCATGGTCATGAGCGGGTCTTTGGACTTTATGGCTTCCGGTGAGGACGTTATGGAACGCTACGCCGCCCAGGAATGGTTCGACGATCTCTCGCAGATCCTGGATCCCGCCCTTTTGGAAGACCTGGAGAAGGAGGGCAAGATCCTCTACCGGGGAGACGTGCCGGTGGCGGTGTCCCTGGATGATTCGGCCCTGGTAAGAGAAAACTATGAATACAAGGGAAAAGAGGGAGAGGCGCTCTACGGCGGCTTCCCCGCCGGCAGCCAGCGCAGAGACCTGGCAGTCCTTTTCCTGACCTTTATTCTGGGCAGATGACTGCCGGAGGAAGGCATTATGCAATATGTGATTTCAGATACAGACAGGATCTTTGAGGACTGCAGCTGGGAGGGCAGCCGGTCCGCCTATGAGATTCATCCGGACGGGAAGCCCTATCATACCTTCCGGACCCCGACGGTCCTGGTGGACGGGAAGAATCTTACCTTCAGACGCTGCAGCTTTGCCAACACGGCGGGACCCGGCAAAATTGTCGGCCAGGCCCTGGCCCTCTATCTGGACGGAGACGGGATCCATCTGGAGGACTGTGTGATGACAGGCCACCAGGATACGCTCTTTATGGCGCCCCTTCCTCCCAAGGAGATCCAGAAGGACGGCTTTCTGGGCCCCAAGCAGCTTACGCCCAGGACCGACAGGACCTTTACCTTTAAGAACTGCCGGATCGAGGGCGGCGTAGACTTTGTTTTCGGAGGCGCCACGGCCTTCTTTGAGGACTGCACCTTTGTCAGCAATGAGCCGGGCTTCGTTTTTGCGCCCTCCACGCCGGAGCATGTGAAGACGGGCTTTGTCTGCCGCAGATGCCGTTTCGAGAGGGCAGAGGGCGTGGAGGACGACAGCTGCTACCTTGCCAGGCCCTGGCGTAATTTTGCAAAGGTCCGGTTGGAGGACTGCTATATGGACGCCCATATTCATCCCCAGGGCTTCCATGACTGGAACAAGACAGAGGCCAGAAAAACCGTGGTCTTTGAGGAATACGGCTCCTATGGACCCGGTGCCGACAAGGCGGACAGGCCGGACTGGGTCACCTTCAGGTAATAAAAGGGGTAAGCACTGGAAAAAATCCATGCTTACCCCTTTTTGGCCTTATCTTTTCATGCTCCTGTGCCTTTTTCCAGGTGCTTTTCATTTCTTTTTGAAGTGGACTTCCGGTATGGCCAGGTTGTCGTAGGAGATGCCGGAGACCTTATGTTCTTTGTTTTCCGGCTCCGTATCCACCTTGCCCGTATGGACTTCGGGTACGGCCAGATTTTCGGTCTCTACCGAATACTCTTCACTCCCTTCTGCCTTGTCTTCCTTTTTCTTCAGATGGATCTCGGGCATGGCCAGATTTTCGGTCTCCACTGAAACAGTACCGTTTTCTTTATGCGCATCCACATTCTTTTTCTTCAGATGGACCGCTTCAAGGCCTTTTTCAAGCGTTTCCTCTATAACTTCCAGTGTGTGTTTCAGACTGCTCATTTTTCTGTTCCTCCGTTCTTATCCATTAAACAAGGTTTATGAAGAAGGTGATCACAAGGCTGTTGATGAAGTCGGCAAAGAGCGAGCCGACGATGGGGATCAGGATATAGGCCTTGATCGAAGGCGCAAACTTATCGCAGATGGCCTGCATGTTGGCCATGGCATTGGGCGTAGCGCCCATACCGAAGCCGCAGGTGCCGGCGGTTATGACTGCGGCGTCATAGTTGCGTCCCATGACGTTGAAGATCACGAAGTTGGCATAGAGATACATAAAAAGGGTCTGGCCGATCAGAAGAATCAGGAGAGGCAGAGCCAGCTCGGCCAGCTGCCAGATCTTGAGAGTGATCATGGCAATGCCCAGGAAGAGCGAAAGCATGATGCCGCCGATATCATTGATCTCGCCCATGTGAATTTCGAACTTTCCGGTATATTCGCCCACGTTGCGGATGATCGCAGCTACGATCATGGCTCCGATATAGATGGGGAAGGTCATGCCGGTCTTGGACAGGAAGTAGGAGACCAGGGTGCCGGCACCCACCGCAAGGACCAGCTGATAGGTGGCGGGGGCATAGTTGCTCAGATTCCTGACATGATGTTCTTCGTCTTCCACCAGAATGCTGTCATCATCAACGACAGCTGTCTTGAGCAGATCATGCTTGAGGATCAGGTGGTTGGCAATAGGACCTCCGATCAGGGAGCCGGAGATCAGACCATAGGTCGCCGCGGCCGTACAGATTGTGGTGGCGCCTGCCAGGCCGAAGTCTTCCAGGACAGGACCGAAGGCGCCGGCTGTACCGTGTCCGCCTACCATGGGGATGGAGCCTGTGCACAGGCCCACCAGGGCATCCAGGCTGAGGACTTTGGAGAGTCCCACTGCCAGAATATTCTGGCCGGTGATCAGGATGATGACCAGGACCAGGAAGACCAGAAGAGACTTGCCGCCGGTCTTCAGGATCTTGAGGTTG
This sequence comes from uncultured Lachnospiraceae bacterium, assembly GCA_946541955.1. Taxonomy (GTDB): domain Bacteria; phylum Bacillota; class Clostridia; order Lachnospirales; family Lachnospiraceae; genus CAG-791. The sequence continues at coordinate 13,237 of CAMNJZ010000019.1, forward strand.
GCCTGGAAGCCTACTGAGGTAAAGAAGAAGACCATGCAGACCTCACGCAGCGTGTCGGTGAAGCTGATCTCCATGATGCCTGCTACGTACAGGATGCAGGTCATAATGGCGAAAAGAAGGCCGCCTACCACAGGAGCGGGGATACAGAAGCGCTCCAGAAAACCGACCCGCCTGCGGATAAAAGCACCCAGCAGCAGGGCTATGACAGCAACGGCCAGCGTCTGATACATGTTGAGTGTAATGGATATCATATTAACCTCCCCTCAATCGTATTATTCGGCTGAGACTGTGATTCCCATGCTTTCATAGTAGGCAGCAGCACCCTTATGGAAGGGAATGGGAATGTCCTGCACAGCGTTTTCTTCGGTCAGCACAAAATCGACGGGGACGGCAAGCTGCAGCTTTTCCGCATTCGCGAACAGGGCTTTTGTGAGCTTTTCCACCTCAGAGCTGCTGACCTTGCTGCCGGCCAGAAGAACGGCTTTGACGCCGATCGTTTCCACATCCCTGTCCATACCTGTGTAAGTGGCGGCGGGAACGGTCACGGGCGTATAGAAGTCATAGGTGTCGATCAGGGCTGCCTGCTCATCAGCGTCTATGGGAAGAAGAACGATCTCTGTCTGCTTGGCCAGCTCTTCCACGACAGTGGTCCTGACACCTGCCGTACAGAAGAAAGCATCGATCTCGCCGGACTGCAGAGCCTTCGCGGCGTCTGTATAGTTGAGGTTCACTTCTGTGACAAGCTTGTTGTTGAGACCGTAGGCGGAAAGGATCTGGACCGCATTGACCTCCGAACCGGATTCCGCTTCGCCGACGCTGACGGTCCTGCCCTTGAGGTCACGGATGGATGTGATGCCGGAATCTTTTCTGGCTACGAACTGGCATACCTCGGTATAGAGGCCCGCGACAGCGCCGTAGCCCTTCAGGGCTTTTTCACTGAAGGTATCTGTTCCGTTCCAGGCGGCGCTGATCACGTCTGTCTGGGCAATGGCCAGCTGTATATAATCCTGGGACAAAAGACGGATGTTGGCAGCGGAACCGGCCGTGACCTTGACCTCGATCTCGGTGGGATCCTCTCCGGAAGAGACCAGGCCGGCAAAGGTCTGTCCGAAAGTGTTGTAATTGCCGCCTACTGCCGCAGTGCCGAAGCGGATCTTCCGGGATGTGCCTGAACAGCCCGCAAGCAGCAGGCAGCAGAGAATGAGGCAGGCGGCAGCTCTGCCAAAGAATGATTTATTCATTTCTTTCCTCCTTCCAATAAGTTGCAGTGATTTGTATACATGTATATTGTATTGGTTCTGATAGGAAAATCAAACATTAATTGTATTTTTTTCGGCAATAATAGTCTTGAAATCGTATATTCATACATTTTTGACCTGCTTCCCTGTATAATTGAAATTCAGGACCGATGGGGTTCCGGTCAGAAAAGGACGGATTCTGAAAGGAAGAAAGAAATGCAGAAAGAAGGAACAGACAAGGCAGTGGAAGTGATCAGAGCCGAAAAGCTCTGCCACAGGGCAGGTGCCTATTATGTCAGGATCCAGGGGATGGGCAGACAGCACCATATTTCTCTGGAGGATGAATTCGATGAGCATGACAATGAGCAGACCCGCTATATTGTCCTGACAGAGGACGCCTTCCCCATTGCCACCTGTCGTTTTTATGAAGCGGGAGAAAAGCTTGCCATGATCGGCAGGGTCGTGGTCCTGCCGGAATACCGGGGGAAAGGCCTTGGGCAGAGGGTGATCCTGGAGGCAGAAAAATGGCTCTCCGAGCTGGGCTTTGCAAGAGCCGCAGTGGAGAGCCGGGATATCGCGGTGGGATTTTATGAGAAACTGGGCTATGAAATCACAGACCGGGACATCATTCATGGTCCCACCTTCGACTGCATCCGGATGGAAAAGGACTTATAGCATGCCCCGGGGCCTTCTGGGCGTCTGTTCTCTGGGCTGGAGAAGGGACCTGTGAAAATCCGGTGAGAAGATGTAGAAAACGCCCAGCACGATCAGGAACTGGGAAAAGGCGAAAGCTGCCACAAAGCAGAGCAGGGCGACCACCAGGCGGCTGCGCACGCCCAGATATTTGCGGATGACCAGGGTCAGGGCCAGAAGGCCGAAGGCCGCCAGAAAGAGGTAGCCGCAGACCCAGAAGGACTGGGAAATGTTCCTGTGCAGGTCGGATATGGCGGCGTTCCGCAGATTGGCCGCGCCGTAGCCATAGGCCGCAACGGCGACAAGGGCTGTGACCCTGGGCGGATAATAGGTGGTCAGGGGCTCTGCCCTGGGAACCTTGAAATGCATGCGCCGCAGTACGGCCAGGCTCAGATAGTAGACGACAATGCCCTGGATCAGGCCGAAAAAGACCATGGAGATCACAAACATCTGGCGGAGGAACTGATCTGAGTAAATGCTCATGACCTGCTCTGCGATCTGGGCGCCATTTTCCCCTGCGGAGGCGGTATAAGCGTTCATGACTTCATTCATCATGGTCTTCATTTCTGTGACGGTGGCGGTGATATCATAGCCAAAGACCGAAGCCAGCGCCACGGTGTCCAGGACATTGAAGAAGGCGGAGAGCCCCATGACCAGCAGCATGGATTTGGCCATGCTTACCTTTTTATGGATGCAGGTGCCCAGGACCAGACCGGTGAAAGCGGAGGTAATGGCGTAGAACATGGAGGTCAGGGTGCCGAAAATAAATGAGAAAAAACACATGCCGGCAAAGACCATAAGGCCGCTCCGGAAACTGTATTTAGACGTATAGGCCACCATGGGAATGGGCATCAGGTAGATGAAGACCTCCTCGAAAAAGCCCCCTGTCTGCCGGTTGAGCAGAAGGAGAATGGTGAAGATGGCCAGAATCATAGCGCCGGTGGTGATTTGTAGGGTCGTGATCTTTCTTTCCTGCATAGGATCTCCTGTAGGTTTCTTACATTTTTTCCAGCTTATAGAGCTGGTATGCATGGTAGGCCAGCTGGACAGGGGCCGGCATGATGGCATCAAAAGCGGCTTCTGTCAGCAGCTGCATCCGCATTTTGCGCTTGACATGGGGCGCAAGCCCCCGCTGTTTGATTTCTGCCGTATCCAGGAAGGGACTTTCCGGCTCGGTATCAGGATAAGCCTGGCAGGCGCCCCGGCCGGGATCCAGGTCCTTTAAGGCCGTAAGCAGGGGCCCTTCCTCCCCGTCGTAGGAAATGCCGATTCCGCCTGTCTGCATGAAGAGACGGACGTCCCTGACCTGGGGGAGAGCCAGAATGGCCAGTCGGAGCTCTCTTGACTCCTGAAGTGTGAGTTTTCCTTTGGCAAGACGGATCCGAATCCATCCGGCCGCCCTGTGTTTCACTGTATACTGCATAAGAACCCCTCCATGATATCTGGGATGCTGTTGGATTTCAAATGGAATTATAGCACAGGGAGCGGGACATTTCATATCTTCTTGCGCCGGCCTCTCCGGCAGCCTTTCAGGATGTCGCTTCGCAAGCGACCCATTCTCCTTTTCCATCCTTTATTCTTAAAGTATCCCAAGACAGAAAAAACTTTATATAGAATGGAGGAAGTACAATGAGAAAAGGACTGACTGAAATTGTATTTATTCTGGACAGAAGCGGTTCCATGCGGGGACTGGAAAAGGATACCATCGGCGGCTATAACGGCATGATGGAGAAGCAGAAAAAGGAAGAGGGAAAGGCCCTGGTCACCACCGTGCTTTTCGATGACCGGATCGAGGTCCTCTGCGACAGAGTGCCCCTGGAGCGCCTTCCGGAAATGACGGAGCGGGACTACTATGTACGGGGCTGCACGGCCCTTTTGGACGCGGTGGGCTCCACCGTTGAACGCATGGCAACGATCCATAAGTATGCAAGAGAAGAGGACCGGCCCGAGCATACCATTTTTATGATCACGACGGACGGTCTGGAGAACGCCTCAAGGTCCTACAGCTACAGCAGGGTAAAGCGTCTGATTGAAAAGGAACAGGAAAAATACGGCTGGGAATTCATCTTCCTGGGGGCCAACATTGATGCGGTCAAGGCGGCCGGCGATATCGGCATCCGCACGGAAAGAGCCGTCAACTATCATTCCGACCCTATTGGAACGGCCAAGAACTATGCGGCCATGGATATGGCGGTCTCCTCCCTTCGAAAGGGAGATGATCTGGACGACAATTGCTGGAGAGAGGACCTGGACGAGGACTTCCGGTCCAGGTGAGCAGAAAAAAACACTTGTACAAAGACAGATTCTGCGGTATAAATGTAGCTGTATCTTTATGCACTTTCATGCATTAAACCTTTAAATCATTTCATAACATAAAGGAGACAGCAAGTTTATGATCAGAATCGGTATACTGGGCTATGGAAACCTGGGACGCGGCGTGGAGAGCGCCATTCGACAGAATCCGGACATGGAACTGACAGCCGTCTTTACAAGACGGGACCCCGAGACCCTGAAGATCCGCACAGAGGGCGTCGGCGTCTACAATGTGGCAGATGTTCTTTCCTTCAAGGACAAGATCGACGTCATGATCCTGTGCGGAGGCAGCGCCACCGACCTTCCTGTTCAGACGCCCCAGTATGCCAGGGATTTCAATGTTGTCAACAGCTTTGACACCCACGCACGCATCGGCGAGCACTTCGCAGCAGTAGACGCCGCCGCAAAGGAAGGCGGCAAGGTAGGCATTATCTCCATCGGCTGGGATCCCGGCATGTTCTCTCTGAACAGAATGATCGCGACCGCCTGCCTGCCGGAGGGTGAGAATTATACCTTCTGGGGCAGAGGCGTCAGCCAGGGCCATTCCGATGCCTGCCGCAGGATCGAAGGCGTAGAGGATGCCAGGCAGTATACGGTGCCGGTGGAAGAATCCGTCGCCAGGGTCAGAAACGGTGAGAATCCTTCCCTGACCACCAGACAGATGCATACCCGTGAAGCCTACGTGGTAGCAAAGGAAGGCGCGGACAAGGCCAGGATCGAAGAAGAGATCAAGACCATGCCCAACTACTTTGCAGACTATGATACGACAGTGACCTTTATTTCCCAGGAGGAGATGAAGGCCAACCACGCCGAGCTTCCTCATGGCGGCTTTGTGATCCGCAGCGGCGTCACCGGCTTCGACAAAGAACATAAACAGATCATTGAATATAACCTGAAGCTGGATTCCAATCCGGAATTCACAGGCAGCATCCTTGTGGCCTACGCCAGGGCTGCCTGCAGGCTTGCTGCAGAAGGACAGACAGGCTGCAAGACCATCTTCGATATCGCACCTGCCTATCTGAGCCCCTTAAGCGGAGAAGAACTCAGAGCCCACCTGCTCTAAGCCATGATTTTGGTGCCAGGGGCCCGGGAAGCTGCATTTGCAGCCTCCCGGGCCTTTTTCTTCCCCTTCATGCTTCCCGGCTTTGTTTTGACCTGTTCTCTTGTCCATGTTATAATCATCTGAGTTAATCCGGGGAGGTTATTTGTTATGGGACGAAGCAGCGGAATACTCCTTCCAATCTCCAGTCTGCCTTCAGACTATGGAATCGGAAGCTTTTCAAAAGAAGCATATGACTTTGTGGATTTCCTGGAAAAGGCTGGCCAGTCCTACTGGCAGATCCTGCCCCTGGGGCAGACCGGCTATGGGGACTCACCCTATCAGTCCTTCTCGACCTTTGCAGGGAACCCCTATTTTATTGACCTGGAGGCCCTGGTGGAGGCCGGCTATATCAGCCGGGAGGAAACGGCTGCCCTTTATTTTGGCAGCAGCAGCCGCTATGTGGATTACCAGGAGATGTACAAGAACCGTTACCAGATCCTGGCCCGGGCCTACCAGAATTCTCCCTATGCCCTGAAAAACAGAAGAAAGTGGGAGAACGAGGAAGAGCAGGAGAAGCAGGAGGCCTTTGAGGCCTTCATTGTGAAGAATCGGGACTGGCTGGGGGACTATGCCCTTTACAGAGCGGTCAAAAGGGATCTGGGCAACAGCTCCTATATCGAATGGGAGGATGAGATCCGTCTCAGAAGGCCCGAAGCCATGCAGGCCTACAGGGACAGACTTGCCGACGACATCCGCTTTGTGGAATTCCAGCAGTATCTCTTCTATACCCAGTGGATGGACCTCAAGCACTATGCCAATGAAAAGGGCATCCGGATCATTGGAGATCTTCCGATCTATGTCGCCTTTGACAGTGCGGATACCTGGAGCCATCCCGAGCTATTTGAGTTTGATGAGAAGGGCTTCCCGACCCTTGTGGCAGGCGTGCCGCCGGATGCTTTCTCTGCGACAGGCCAGCTCTGGGGCAATCCCATCTACAGGTGGGACTATCATAAAAAGACAGACTATGCCTGGTGGATGAACCGCCTGGCCTATGCCTTTGAGCTCTATGACGTGGTCAGGATCGACCATTTCCGGGGCTTTGATGAATACTATACCATTCCCTACGGGGCGGAGACGGCGCTGAAGGGAGAATGGCTTCCCGGGCCCGGCGCTGCGCTTTTCAAGGTCATGGAGGAGCGCTTTGGCAAAAAGGAGATCATTGCAGAAGACCTGGGCATTCTGACGCCCTCTGTCTACAAGCTTCTGAAGGATACGGGCTATCCCGGCATGAAGGTCCTGCAGTTTGCCTTTGACGGCGGAAACAGGAATGAATATCTGCCCCATAATCATGTAAAGAACTCCTTTGTATACACCGGCACCCATGATAATGACACCACCATGGGCTGGTATCAGAGCCAGGATTCCTGGCACAGGGACTATATCCGGCGCTATCTTGGAGTCGCAGGCCAGGAATTTAAGGCCAGGGATCTGATCCGGGCGGCCATGATGAGCGTCGCGGATACGGCGATCATTCCCATGCAGGATTATCTGGAAGTCGGTTCGGAAGGCAGAATCAACACCCCTTCCACCCTGGGAGACAACTGGAAATGGAGACTTGGCAGAGAGGATCTGAAGGATTCTCTGGCCTGGGAAATCCGGGAAATGACAGAGACCTATGACAGACTGAGGAAATAAGAAAATGAAATGAGGGAGAATGCCTACGCATGTCTAATAAACTGAGGAAAAAGAAAACAGACGAGCTGCAGAAGGTCCTGAAGTTCGACCGGAATATCTATGATGACAAGGCCGGCTGGATCTATGGAAAGCTCATGTCCGTCACCATCTGGGGACTGATCGTCAGCGCCTTTGCCCTGGGGCTTCTTAGGGGCGGCATCATAGATATGACCGTCTGGCCTGCAGCTGCCAGAATCCTTTTTTACATTGTCCTGTTTCTTTTCGGTATTCCCAGCATTTTCATCTTTCCCACCGCTTTCTTTCTGACCCAGGGGAAGGTCAGGCTCTATAAGGAATCCTTTATCGAAATCTACCGGGACAAGCTGATCTACCAGAAGGTGCCGAGGATCACCCTGAATACGGTTTCCTATGAGCCCATGATCGTGACCGGCATTCAAAATGTGGAGGAAGGCCGGTCCGCCTATACGATCCGGGGAGAGGTACTCAACGGCAATACAGGAAAGAAGACGGATGTCCTGCAGATCCCCAATGCCTTTGCAGGGATGGAGGAGATCGGCAGGCTGACAGGAGCTCGCAAATAATACAGACAGGGACAGGATATGTATATCAGAGACCGGATATTTCAGAAGCTGGAAGAAATGGATATGACCCAGAAGGAGTTCTCGGAAAAGACCGGGATTCCGCAGTCCACGATCAGTGACTGGAAGAAGAAACGGACCAATCCCACGGCGGAGAAGATCATGATCATCTGCAGGGTCCTGGATGTGCGGATGGAATGGCTCTTATCCGGGATCGAGCCCCAGGGAGAGAGGGGAAATCCCCAGAAGTGGCTGGTGGTGGACGGCGATACAGAGGCCGGAGGACTGCTCAGGATCTTCAATTCCCTGGACGCTGCCGGGCAGTCCAGACTGCTGGGATTTGCCCAGGCCCTGTCGGAAAAAGAATAAGGACGCAAAAAGGGAAAGGACCGATCTGTAAAGGAGACGGTCCTTTCCCTTTCTATTCTTGTGCACCTTAAAGCGGCTGGCCCTCTGCGGCCTCCGGGCCCATATGGAGGCGGGTCACGATCCAGTAGGCCCCCATGGTCTGGCCGGGCTGGTCTGTCACGTCGTCGCAGAGATAATCGCCAAGGCCAAGAGAAGCCGGGTCCCAGGCCAGGGCGGCTTCCACGGTCGGGAATTCCACTTCTGCATACATGAACTCCGTAGGCATTCCCTGGTCCACCAGGTTGACCTCCAGCTTCAGGCCGTCCTGCAGGGCGTAGGTCCTGCGGATCTTGGGAATCAGGGGAAGGCCGATCAGGTCTTCCAGCTGGTCGAACTTATCCTTTTCGATGGGGAACTCGATTTCCTTGCGGGCCAGGCGGCCGGCCGATTTAAAGCAGAGGATGTACTGGGTATCGCCGCCCAAGGCAGCCTCCTCCCGGATCCGGACGGTGGGTCTGACGCTGACGTATCCCTGCCGCATGGTCTGCTCATATAGTAAAGGGAGGTCTGCAGTGGGCCACCCGTCTACCATCCATTTTCTTTCAATTTCCATTTGCTTATCCTTTCATGATGCCCTGGCCCCCGGGGCCGGTCCCGAGGAAAAATCCCGATCAGGCAGTCTTCAGCTTCCGGGCCGGCGGTTCTTTGAGACAATCTGCAAAGCGTGCTGCCGCATGGCCCTGTACCAGTGTAGCACAAACAGAGCCATTCTGCCTTGTCCGACGGGCAAAAAATGATATAATGACTTTATGACCCTGCGGGGGAGAGAAACAGGAACAGGGCAGAGCGCCCTTATATATAGAAGGAATGTTGGTTACATGGCAGTTAAGAATAAAAGAAGACACAGGCTCCACCTGCTGGACGGCATCAGAGGCTTTACACTGGTCAGTATGATACTGTACCACGCTGCCTGGGATGCCGTTTATTTACTGGGAGCCGACTGGAAATGGTATAACGGGGAGATGGCCTATCTCTGGCAGCAGTCGATCTGCTGGACCTTTATCCTGCTTTCAGGCTTCTGCATCCCCTTTTCCAGGAAACCCCTGCGCCGAGGCCTTCTGGTCTTCGCCTGCGGAGCCCTGGTCACGGCGGTCACCTGTTTTGTGGTCCCGGACAGCCGGGTCATCTTCGGCGTCCTGACCCTGATCGGATCCTGTATGATCTTTCTGGGAATCCTGGATCCCTTTTTCAGCCAGCTGGGAGGGCTGGAGATCCTGGCGGTCAACGCCATCCTCTTTATCCTGACAAGGTGCATCGGAGAGGGATGGCTTGGCATCTGGCAGCTGAAGCTGATCCAGCTTCCGGAGCGCCTTTACGCCAACTACTTCACGACCTATCTGGGCTTCCCCTTCAAGGGCTTCTGGTCTACGGATTATTTTCCCATTTTTCCCTGGATCTTCCTTTATGTATCCGGCTACGCCCTGCACCATGTGCTCCGGGACAGGGGCCTTATGAAAAAAGAGATCTGGCGGGTCAAGATCCCCCTCCTGGATACCCTGGGCCGCTACTCTCTGGCCATTTACATGCTCCATCAGCCCGTTCTTTACCTGATCGTTCTGATGATCCAGTGGCTGCGCTGATGGTCAGATCTGCTGGGAGTGCATGATGGACCGGATGGAATCGAAGAGGTAGGGCTTAAGCTCCTCGATGGGCAGAGGATCCTCGTAGAGGATCGAGCTGTATACGGTGGAGGAGAGGAGTTCGATGATCATGAAGATCATGACCTCCGGATTCCGGTACTTGGTCCGGGAGGTCAGGAAGGCCTCCTCGATGATCTGGGGCAGGTTTACCGCCGTATCCTCCGAAGAGGTCATGATCTGCTTTTTGAAGATCCCCCAGCTCAGGTTTTTGGAGATGAAGCCAAGAAGGATCCGGTCCTCCGAGAACTGGTTGATGATATGGTCCGCCAGGAAGACGATCTTATCCTCCAGGCTTTCCAGCTTCATATTCTGCAGCTCGTCATCCGCCTTGGCGAAGACCTCCTGGGCCTTGCGGGAGATCAGGAAATTCCGGATATCATATTTGTCTTTAAAATAAAGGTAGAAAGTTCCCTTGGCCACACCGGCCTTCTCTGCAATATTGGAAATCGATGTATTATTGATGCCCTGATTGGTGAACAGCTCAAAGGCTGTATTCAGCAGGGCATCTTTTTTGATGCGCTTGTTGACCTCCGCTTTGCCGGCGGCTTTTTTTATTTTATCGTCCATCTCTGGACCCCTTTCCTTCTTTTCCGGCCCCTGGCGTCCCTGAGGGAGCTGCCGCTTTATTATACAATATTAAAATTGTGTCCCAAAAGGCCAAAAATAAGAAATTAATTATTGACCACTGGTCATTTTATGTGCTATAACTCTGTTTGCAATAAAAAATGACCAATGGTCATAAATAATTTATCGCAAAGATTTCAGAAATTCAAGTACAAATTCAAACGATTTCTGATAACAAGGAAAACAAATCATAAGTTTACAGAGTATATGCTCTGCAGACAGGCTGGAGGTAATCATGAAAGGATTTAGTAAGGCAATCGTGAAGCTCAGGGTCCCGATCCTGATCCTGGCGCTGATCCTGGCCATCCCTTCGGGCATCAGTTATCTGCATACCAAAGTCAATTATGATATGCTGACCTATCTGCCCAAGGACATCGATACCATGGTGGGTCAGGATATTCTGATCGATGAATTCGGAACCGGTGCTTTTTCCATGTGCATCGTGGACGGCATGAACGAAAAACAGGTCTCTGCCCTGAAGAAGGAGATCGAAGCGGTGGACCATGTGAAGAAGGTCCTCTGGTATGACTCCTTCCTCAGCACCCAGATCCCTATGGAGATGCTGCCGGAGGAGGTCTATGACGCCTTTAACGAAGGGGACGCCACCATGATGTTCGTCCTTTTCGATGAGTCCACGTCCGGAGACGGCACCATGGCGGCCGTGGAGGAGATCCGGAGGATCGCAGACAAGGATGTCTTTCTGGCAGGCATGACGGGCGTTCTGGTGGATACCAGAGATCTGTCCGATGCCGAAGCCCCCATCTATGTGATCATTGCGGTGATCCTGGCCACCATCGTTCTGATGCTTTCCATGGATTCCTTCCTGATCCCCTTCCTCTTCCTGGCCAGTATCGGACTTGCCATTATCTACAACCTGGGGACCAACTTCTTCCTGGGGAGCATCTCCTATGTGACCAAGGCTCTGGCGGCCGTCCTGCAGCTGGGCGTGACCATGGACTATTCCATTTTCCTCTGGCACAGCTATCTGGCGGAGCTGGAGAGCGGGAAGGCAAAGGAAAGGGCCATGGAGGACGCCATTGATGAGACCTTCAGCTCCGTCATCGGCAGCTCCGTAACGACCATCGCCGGCTTTATCGCCCTCTGCTTTATGAGCTTTACCCTGGGCCTGGATCTGGGCCTTGTCATGGCCAAGGGCGTTTTGTTCGGCGTCATTTCCTGCGTGACCATCCTGCCCGCCATGATCCTGGTCCTGGACAGGGTCCTGATGAAGACCAGGCACAAGCCCCTGCTGCCCGATCTGCGGGGCATAGGCAGATTTGTGACCGGGCATTACAGAATCTTTGCCCTGCTCTTTGTCATCCTGCTGGTCCCGGCAGTCTATGGCTATACCCACACCCAGGTCTACTACAACCTGGACTCCACGCTGCCCAGAGACCTGCCCAGCATCGTGGCCAACCAGAAGCAGTCCGAGGATTTCAATACCGGAGCCACGGATATGATCCTGATCGGATCGGACGTGAGCGAGAGGGACATCAAGATCATGTCCAGAGAGCTCAAAAAGATCGACGGCGTCAACTATGTTCTGGGCCTGAACAGCATCAAGGGCGGCGCCATTCCGGCCGAGCTGATCCCCGACAGGCTCAAGGAAGCCCTGGAAAGCGAGAACTGGCAGCTGCTGATCCTGGGATCCCAGTATCAGATCGCCAGTGACGAAGTCAATACCCAGTGCGACCAGATCGAGTCTGTGATCAAGCAGTTCGATCCCAGGGCCATGCTGATCGGCGAGGCGCCCTGCACCAGGGATCTGATCCATGTTACGGCGAAGGACTTTGCCACGGTCAGCTCTGTTTCCATCGGCGTGATCTTTTTGATCATCCTTCTGGTATTCCGCTCGATTTCTCTGCCCTTTATTCTGGTCATGACCATCGAGTTCGGTATTTTTATCAACATGGGCATCCCGGCCTATACCGGGACGGTGATCCCCTTCATTGCATCCATTGTCATCGGCACCATTCAGCTGGGATCCACCGTCGACTATGCGATCCTTCTGACCACAAGGTACAGACGGGAGAGACTCTCGGGAACGGAAAAACAGAGGGCAGTGGAGATCGCTCTGGACGCCAGTGCAAAGTCGATCCTGGTCAGCGCCATTTCCTTCTTTGCGGCGACCTTCGGAGTGGGAGTATATTCCAACATCGATATGATCAGCTCCCTCTGCAGCCTGATGGCCAGAGGCGCCCTGATCAGTATGGGATGCGTGCTCTTCGCCCTGCCCGCCTTCCTGATGATCTTTGACAGGGTCATCATGGCGACGTCCACCAAAGGAAAAAAGAAGGATCAGGCGGCTGTGCTCCAGAGCGCCTGACCGGATGCGGAAAAACAGAGCATCCTGCACCTTCCCGCTTGCATAATTGCGGGAGCTGAAATAGAATATAGAATTGATTAGTTAATACTAACCTGCCTCCCGGCAGGTGCTTGACGACAGAGGTATAAACAAATGAAAAGATGGAATCTGGCTTTGAAAAAATCTCCCCGTGTACTGAGTGTTCTGCTTTCTGTGACCATGGGCATGAGCCTTTTTGGCAGCTTTGCCCGGACTGTCAGCGCCGCAGAAACACAGACAGAGGAGACCGGAGTGCTGACAGAATCTGAAAAAGCAGCGCTTTCCGAGGACGAGGAAGCTTCCCACAGTGCTGAAAGCGGCAAGTCCGAAACGGTCTATGTCCTGACAGACGCCAACGGGAAATCCAGAGAGGTCATTGTTTCAGAATGGCTCAAAAACGGGGAAGGGAAAAAGGAACTTTCCGACAGCTCCGATCTTACAGATATTGAAAATACAGAAGGTTACGAGACCTATACCAGGAAGGAAGACGGAACCCTGACCTGGGCCGCCGAAGGCAATGATATTTATTATCAGGGCCATACCGACAAGGCCCTCCCTGTGGACGTGAAGGTGACCTACAAGCTGGACGGGAAGGAGATCAGCCCCAAGGACCTGGCCGGCAAGAGCGGCAAGGTCACGATCCGTTTTGACTATGAAAACCATGAGACCAGAAAGGTCCTGGTCAACGGAAAGACCGAGACCGTCTATGTGCCCTTTACCATGGTGAGCGGCTGTATCTTAAGCAATGACCATTTCAGCAATATCCAGGTGACCAACGGCAGGGTCATTTCCGAGGGAGAGAACAATATCGTGGCAGGCCTGGCCTTCCCCGGCCTCAGGGAGAGTCTGAATCTCCAGTCCCTGAAGGGAGATCTGGACGATAAGGATATGAAGGACAAGCTGGACGATATGGAGGAGGATATCCCGGATTATATTGAGATCACAGCCCAGGCAAAGGACTTCGACCTGGATATGACCATGACCATGGCCAGCACAGGCCTTCTGGACCAGCTGGACATGGACATGGATCTGGATACCGGAGACCTGGGAGACTCCATGGACGACCTTAAGGAAGCGACAGGCAAACTGATCGACGGCGTAGAAACCTTAAAGGACGGAACAGGCGAACTGAAGGACGGCACTTCTGCCCTGGCAAGCGGCAGCAAAGCCCTGGATGAAGGCGCCGGCGCCCTTCGGGACGGCACCTCTGCCCTGGCGGATGGGACCGGCGCTCTGAAGGAGGGAGCCGGTGCCCTGAAGGAAGGAACCGGAAAGCTCGCTGCAGGAACCGGAGAACTCTCCGGCGCCTCTTCCCAGCTTTCTGCAGGCGTAGGCCAGCTCAAGGCCGGTGCAGACCAGCTCAGGGAAGGGGCCGGGGCCCTTTCGGACGGCGCAGGGGACCTCTCCGACGGAGCCGGTCAGGTGGACCAGAACATGCAGCAGATCCTTGCGGCCATGGAGCAGGAAAACGGTCTTGTGAAGGGGACCCAGGCCCTGGATGACGGCATTGCAAGGCTGCTGGCCGGCATCGGCAGCAGCAAGGACGGCCAGTCTGCAGACGGGGCCAATACCCTCTATGCCGGCGCCGCACAGCTCATGGCAGCCAGCGGCCAGCTGGGCCAGGGAGCAGAGGATCTGAAAAAGGGCGCCAAAGGCGTATACGAAGGAATCGGCCAGGTGGACGAGAAGCTGGGCGAACTGAGTGAGGGGCTGGATACGATTGCAGAAGGCACCAGGGCCCTTCAGGGCGCTCTGGACGGAGATGAAAAGAACCCCGGCCTTGTGAAGGGGAGCCAGGCCATCTGCGGCGGTCTCTCCACAGTCAACGATACCATCCAGACCATGGATCAGGCGCTGGGCGCAGCCCTGGGGTCCATGGATCCTCAGGAAATCCGTTCCGCCCTTTCCGCACTGTCCCAGGTCGATGCCGGGGAGGTCAGTGCAAAAGCGAAAAAGCTGGAAGAAGCTGGCAGGCTTCTGGGACAGGCCAGGGAAACCCTTTCCAAGTCCAGAGAAGCGGCAGCCTCTTCCCGGGATAAAGCCCTGGAGGCGGCCAGGACCTATGAGCAGGCCATGAATGATGCCCTGGATCGGATGGACAAGGCAGAGGACAGCGTCAGCTCCTCCGAAGGGGGCGAGATGCCCAGCGCAGAGGCTGTAAAAAATGCGGTCAACAATCTGGAAGCCAGCGCAGAGGCAGGCCTTGACGAAGAGGGCAATGCGGTCGTAACAGACAAGAGCGTAAGCGGCAAAGAGGATCTGGAGAATGCCCTGAATGAATACATTGAGGCCGTGACAGCCTATGCCGATGGACAGAAGGTGGACAACAGCCAGGCCAGGGCAGACTATAAAAACGCCCGGGCCGATTACGACAAGGCCAGAGAGTCCTATGTCGAATATCTGGAGAAGGGAAACCAGGCCAAGGGATCTGTCCAGACCCTGGACAGCGTCATTAACGTCCTTTCCGGCTTTGATACCCAGGCCCTTTCCGACACTGCCACGGACCTGGCCGGCATGCTGGAGAATCTTGCTGCGCTTAAGGAACAGGCGGATCAGGTCGATTCCATGGTGGACAAAATGGATCAGCTTCTGGAGCTCAAAAAGGGACTGGACGCCCTGGCCGATGCAGAAAACGGCGTGCCCGGTCTGCTTTCCGGTATGGAAACGCTCCAGCAGGGCCTTGCAGAGCTTGGCAGCCAGCAGAATGTGCCGGCCCTTGTTCAGGGATCTGACCAGGCTTCCAGGGGGCTCCATCAGATCATAGGCGCCATAGAGGCCAAGGACGATCCGGCAACCGAGGCAGATGAAAGAGGACTTCTGGAGGGCGCAAAGGCCGTCTATCAGGGCGCTTCTACCCTTGATGCCGCCCTGGAGGCGGCGGAGACCGGCAGCCAGTCTCTGACAGAAGCCGTAAAGACCGTCAGCGACAATGTAAAGACCATGAAGGCCGGCTCCTCTGCCC
>CAMNJZ010000020.1 GCA_946541955.1 uncultured Lachnospiraceae bacterium
ATACCCTTCTTCATTTCGCCGCCGTACCAGGTGTTCAGGATGACCTGCTCACGGGAGGTTACGTTGAAGGCGACGCAGGTCTCGGAATTGAGGCCCAGCTCCTTGTAGTTTTCCACCTTTGCCTTGGAAGCGGTGTAAACGATGAAATCGGGCTTGAAGTTCTCTTCTTCTTCAGCGGTAGGCACGATGAACATGTTCTTTACGAAATGTGCCTGCCAGGCAACTTCCATGATGAAACGGACTGCCATACGGGTATCCTTGTTGGCGCCGCAGAAAGCATCCATGACATAGAGCTTCTTGCCGGAAAGCTGCTTCTTGGCCATATCTCTGACCTGTGCCCAGACTTCCTCGCTCATGGGGTGGTTGTCGTTCTTGTAGCCTTCGGTGGTCCACCATACGGTGTCCTTGGAATTCTCATCAACAACGATGTATTTATCCTTGGGGGAACGGCCGGTATAGATACCTGTCATAACGTTCACTGCACCAAGCTCAGTCTCAACGCCCTTGTCGAAGCCTTCCAGAGAAGGATCCATTTCATCCTTATAGAGCTGTTCGTAGGAAGGGTTGTAGAAAATTTCCTGAACATCTGTGATGCCATACTGTGTTAAATCGATTTTTGCCATCTTAGTAACCTCTTTCTTATTTACTAGAATCTTTGTTACCTGGCGCTGAGCGATGATTCGCCCTACTTAGCCATTTTAATAACATTACAAAATAATTATAATGAATCTTCGCGGAAAATCAATGATGTCAATCCCAAGTTTGGTTCGTAAAACCGTAAAGCTTTGTCAGATTTGCACAAAATTTTTCTCCTTCTTGTTGTAATCCTGTCCGGGACTGCTTACAATAGAGCGGTCTGATCCAAAAACAATCGAAAGGAGCATCCTATGTCTTCCTATAAACTGGCCGCCTTCGACATGGACGGCACCCTGCTCAATTCCCGCAAGGAGATCCAGCCCTCCTCCCTTGCAGCCTTCCAAAGAGCCCTGGAAAAGGGGAAGATCCTGGCCCTGGATACCGGAAGGGCCGTCTCGGAGCTGACCCAGTATCCCTTTGCGGACATGGGCATCCGCTACGGCTCCTGCGCCTGCGGCACCGTGATTTACGATTTTGCAAAGAAAGAGGTCCTGCAGCGAAGGGCCATTCCTGCAGACCTGATCCCTGCCATCCTGGAGGTCTCCCGCCTGGAGGACCTTATGCTTCAGGTCATGGTGGAGGGCGTCTCCTATACAGAGCCCGGCGACATCGACCGGATGGAGGCCTTTCAGATGGGCGTCTATAAGTCCCTCTACGCCGCCACCTCCTCCTTCGCGGAGGACGTCCGGGCCTTCGCCCTGGCAAACGCAGACAGGATCAACAAGATCAACCTCTATCATACGGATCCCGAAAGCAGAGAAAGGACCCGCCACCGCCTGGCCTCTCTCCCCATCTCCCTGGAATTTGCCGAGACCACCTCTCTCGAATGCACGCCCCGGGGCGTCAGCAAGGGCACGGGCCTTGCCGATCTGTGCAGCGTCCTTGGGATCTCCATCGAGGAAGCCATCGGCGTCGGCGACGCCTTCAACGATGTGCCCATGCTGAAGATAGCAGGGCTGGGCGTTGCCATGGGCAATTCCAACGAGGCTGCCCTCAAAGCCGCGGATGCGGTCATCGCAGATAATGACCACGACGGCATCGCCCAGGTCATCGACCTCTATCTTCTTTCCTGAACGACGCAGTGCCCGTGGCAGGATCCTCCGGGATTCTGTCATGGGCACTTTTTCTTTTTTCTGCTCAGGCTTCGTGGACCAGCTTGCCCGTCATGTGCTCCGGGATCAGCTCATAGACCAGGGTCCTGGGACCGGCATGGAGGATCTCCCTGCGGATATATTCCATATCGTCCGTGTATTTGACGCTGAGCTTTCTGCAGATCTCCATTGCCTTCTCATGGTCCTCCACAGGACGCATCCTGCCGAAGACGATCACGCTCTTAATATAAAGGGCCCAGTCGCCCTCTTCCCGATAGCCCTGATCGAAGACGCAGAAGGATACCTTGTCGCATCTTTTCAGGGCATCGATCCTGTGGCCGCTCATTCCGCTGTGAAAGTACAGATGTCCGTTGTCCTCACAGTACCAGTGGTTGAGCGGCATCCCGTAGGGATAGCCGTCGTCTCCCTGGACCGAAAGAACGCCGCGGGGCTCCTCTTTCAGGATCCGCACGCATTCTTCATCCGGCAGTGCCTGCTTTTTTCTGACCAGTTCTCTGAACATTTCCCTTACTACCTCTTTTCGTCAGATTCAGATGGAGCCATTTTAGCACATCCGCATCTTCTGTCAATCAGCCTATGGGGCCGCGGGCATCTTCTTTCAGACCGCCGCCTGTCAATAAACAACCGGCGCCTGTCTGTTCACAGGACCTTCATCCGGAACGTTTCTAAGTTTTTCTTATTAAACTATTATTTCTGCCTGTTTTACTTATAAAAATCATCCTGCTATACTGCAGACAAAGGAAAAAACACAGAACAGATTTCAGACAGGGCAGCAGAAAGGAGCATCACTATGGAATTCAGAAGATTCGGAAATCAGTACGTCGTAAGACTTGACCGCGGTGAGGAGATCGCCGCTTCCTTAAAGAAACTCTGCAGAGAAGAAAATATCAGACTGGGCAGCATCCAGGGCCTGGGAGCAGCCGACCACGTGAACGTGGGCCTTTTCGATGTGGGCACCAAGGTCTATCATACAAAGTCCTTTGACATGCCCATGGAGATCACAGCCCTCCACGGCAGCATCACCCGCATGGACGGAGAAGTCTATCTCCACATCCATATCTGTGTATGCGATTCCGACTTCCATGTCTATGGCGGCCACATGAACGAATGCCGGATCTCCGCCACCTGCGAGATCATCGTCACGGTTATGGACGGTGAAGTAGGCAGGAAGCATTCCGAGGAAGTAGGCCTGAACCTCTACGATTTTCAGTAACACTCTCCCCCGGAAGATGCCGGCCGGAGTTCCCTGACGAAAATAAAACACCCCCGGATGCGCAATCCGGGGGTGTTTCTCTATGGACGGATCCGGAACGCATCCGGATCATGCCTTATTTATTTTTTGATCAGCAGGGATTCGCCTGTCATCTCCTTCGGCTGCTCCATTCCCATGACCTCCAGAAGGGTGGGAACGATGTCGCACAGACGGCCGCCTTCCTTCAGGGTGTAGGCTTCGTCATAGTTGTAAAGGATGAAGGGAACCGGATTGGTGGTATGGGCGGTATGCGGTGCACCGGTCTCATAGTTGATCATCTGCTCGGCGTTGCCGTGGTCTGCGCAGATGAAGAGGACGCCGCCGACTTCCTTCACGGCTTCGCAGGCCCTGCCGACGCACTCGTCGACCTTTTCCACGGCCTTGATGGCTGCCTCCAGAACGCCGGTATGGCCGACCATGTCGGGGTTGGCAAAGTTGATGACGATCACATCATATTTGCCGCCGCGGATGGCTTCGTCCAGCTTCTCGGAAACCTCGGGAGCGCTCATTTCAGGCTTGAGGTCATAGGTGGCGACCGCAGGGGAAGGAACCAGGATCCTGTCCTCGTCCTTGTTGGGCTCTTCGATTCCGCCGTTGAAGAAGAAGGTGACATGGGCGTACTTCTCGGTCTCGGCCAGTCTCAGCTGCTTCAGGCCATTGGCTGCCAGATATTCGCCGAAGGTGTTGGTGATGGCGACCTTCTTGAAGGCAACGTACTTGTTGGGGATGGTCTCGTCATAGTCCTTGAAGCAGACATAGGTCAGGGGCATGTAGCCGTTTGCTCTCTTGAGGTACTTGATGCACTTGGTGCTGTCCGCCTTGCCGGGCTGTGCTGCGATGTCCTCATCGGTGAAGCAGAAGGCCTTGGTGATCTCACGGGCACGGTCGGGACGGAAGTTGAAGAAGATGACGGAGTCGCCTGCCTTGACCAGGGACAGGGGCTTGCCAGCTTCGTCAGTGATCACGGTGGGAACGATGAACTCATCGGTCACGCCCTGGTCATAGGAATCCTGCATGGCCTGGATGCAGTCGGTGGCCTTGACGCCTTCGCCCAGGACCAGAGAATCATAAGCCTTCTGGATCCGGTCCCAGTTGTTGTCTCTGTCCATGGCATAGTAGCGGCCGGACAGGGAAGCGACCTTGCCTACGCCGATCTCAGCAGCCTTGTCCACCAGCTCCTGCAGATAACCCTTGCCGGAGGCCGGCGGTGTGTCACGGCCGTCGAAGAAGGGATGCAGGTAAACATTTTCCAGGCCCTCTCTCTTGCAGAGCTCAAGCAGGGCATAAAGGTGTGTATTGTGGCTGTGAACGCCGCCGTCGGACAGAAGGCCCCACAGGTGCAGGTCGGAATTCTTTTCCTTGCAGTTGTTGATGGCGCGGAGCAGCTCTTCATTCTGGAAGAAAACGCCGTCCTCGATATACTTGGTGATCAGGGTAAGGTCCTGATAGATGATCCGGCCGCCGCCCATATTCATATGACCGACCTCGGAGTTGCCCATCTGGCCGTCCGGCAGACCTACGAACAGGCCGGAGGCATTGCCCTTCTGGAAGGGGCATTCCGCCATCAGCTTGTCCATGACAGGGGTCCTGGCCATATATACTGCATTTGCGACATGGTTCTCGGACAGGCCGTAACCGTCCAGAATCATCAGAACTACAGGTTTCTGTTTCATGCTTAAATCTCCTTTTTTATTTTCGAGATAATGACAATACTAATCTATAGAATTTTACCATTTTTCGGTATGCTTTTAAATTGTTTTTTTACAAATTAGAAAAGCGGTTGGACTCGGCATCATAGCGGTAGCCGACCTTCTCCAGCTTGTCCAGGATCTCCTGGGCGGAAAGGCCCATGGCGTCGCAGAGCTCCTCCAGGGATTCATAATTGTCTCTGAGCTGGGTATTGATATAGCTTAAAAGCATAAAAGGGTCTTTGGGGATCATCTTTTTTCCTCCTTATTTTGGTACCGGGGCCTCTCATTCCCGGGCCCCCGGGTTTTCCCTGCCTGTATGCATCATACCACACCGGGTCCCTTCCCGCCATATGGCGGCTTTACCGCGCACAAAGGGGATGGTAGAAACAAAGGTCTGTTTCTTCCCATCCCCTGATGAAATCTCTTTATGGTGCTCAGGCGCCCTCTGCAACATCCGGCACATTGGTGGAGACGAACTGGATCGAAGAGACCTTTCCTTCTTCCACGATGATGCGCAGCTCGCTGTTTCCCCTGGTATAGACGCACTCTGTACCGACAGCGGTATAGTCTGTGCCGTAGGCCGCTTCCATTTCCTCCTGGCTGGAGCCTACCTTGATGCCCTCGTTGGTGACCGGGATATCATCCAGGAAATAGATGGAGGAAATAAAATCCTGCTCGCCCTGGGGGTAGGTATCCACCTCCACATGGCCATAGGTATAGGTCTTGTCCAGGCCTTCAAAGGCACAGCTGGCGGCTTCGAAATAGGAATCGGCGTCGCCCAGAGCTTCCAGGACCTCGGCCATATCCATGTCGGGCGTAATGTCGATGGAAGCGCCGCCGGCGCTTAAGGTATAGAAATAACCGTCGCCGGCTGCAGGGGCCGCCTGGGCGCTCTCCTGGGCTTCGCTGCCTGTCTCGGCCGCTGCCTCGGTCGTTTCTTCCTTCTGAATGGTGTTGACGTCATCGCTCTTACCGCCGCAGGCTGCAAGGCCCAGGCATAAAAGCGCTGCCATCATTGCTGCAAAAATACGCTTTTTCATACTTTACCTCCGTATTGTTTGTTCTGAACATGCTAATCATAGCACGTTTTGCTTCCATGTCTACCGTTCCGTTCTGTTAAGCGCCCCTTTCAGCGGATCAGCTCTTCGTATTCGCTCTTTAGGCGGGCGAAGTCCCGTACGCAGCACCGGGACAGAACGTCCAGGACGTCGATGCAGGGGGCGTCGGGATGATACTGGTCCACGGCCACGGAGAGCTCGGTGCAGCCCAGGATAATGACCTGGGCCCCGTCCTTTTTCAGGGCCGCCGCCACGGCTTCGAACTTGTCCCTGTCCACGGGCCTGCCGGCCTTGATGTCATCGTAGATGATATCCATGACATAGCCCTGCATCTTTGCATCGGGATAGACCGCTTCCATGTCCTTGTCCGCCAGGGCCCGGCTGAAGAGGCCGGTATGAACGGTGCCGGTGGTGGCCATGACGCCGATCTTGTGCAGGTCCCGCCTGTGCAGATAGCCTGCCGTTTCGTCCACCCCGTTGTAGACGGGGATTCGGATCTGCGCGCAGCACTCGTCATGGAAATAGTGGGCCGTGACGCAGGGAATGGCGATCTTGCAGGCGCCGGCGTCAGCCAGGACATTGCCCGCCCGGATGATGGCCGGGAGGGGATTTTCCTTTGTATGGTCCAGAATGTAGGCTGTCCTGTCAGCGATGGAGGGACAGTGCTCCACTGCGATCTCGATATGCTCCTGGTCCGTTTTGGCGTCGGTCATATCGATGATCTTTCTCATAAAGTAAATGGTGGCCATGGGGCCCATGCCGCCGATAATACCCAGTTTGCTCATGCCGCTCCTTTACTGAATATCAGGGAACCGATCATGATCATAGATATGCGAGTTCTGGTGATTCCTTGAATATTCCTGAATTTCAGCATCGCTCATATACAGGAAAACGCCGCCGGCGGCTCTGGGCGTGGTATCGAAGTGATACCAGCCTTCCCCGATATCGACCAGGTTCCAGTAGTGGACATAGCGCAGGGGGATGGTATCGATGACCATGTTCTTGATGCCTGCCGCATCCAGCAGGGCTCTGGCTGTCATGCAGTATACGTAGCAGTCGCCCTGGTGGAGCTTGAGACCGTCCTGTGCGGCCTTGAGCCAGTCCTCCATGTTGGGCTGGTCCGCGTAGCGGATGCTGGATCTGCACCAGTTGTAGATGGCTTCGAGCTTCTCATAATCGGACATGCCGTCCGTGAAGATCTCGTCCAGAACGCCTCTGGCCAGGGCCATGACGGTGGCTTCGTCCGAACCGCTCTCGATCACGGTCAGGGTCGCTTCGGCCGTCGCCTTGTTGCCGGCAGCATCCACAGCTATATAAACGATGGGGTAGACCCCTGCTTCCTTCTGTCTGACCTGGGAAATGTCCACGTCGACAGTGACATTGGGATCCATGTTGTCAGTTACGCTGATGCCCTCCATGTAGGAGACGGTATCGCCTGCCACGACCCGCAGGTCCTTTACGCCGGAGATCACGGGAGGCTCGGTGTCCTGGACCAGGGTCAGACTGGATACGACCCGGGTCTCGTTGCCGCCCTCGTCGACGGCGATCACCGCCACCTCCTGGGGGGCGCTGCTGTCCTGCATGTCCGGCTCCTTTTCGAAGCGGAAGGTCATGTGGGTGGCGTCGTTGGCCGACGCGATAAAGTCTCTGGGATCGATGGCCGCGCCGACGGCCCTGGTCAGGGATTCCTTGGCCTCGATGACCGGGGGGATGGTGTCCTTTAAGCGGAGCACGGTGCTGAAGGCATAGTCGTCAAAGTGGAAGTCGATCTTCTCGTCCCCCACCATGTACATGTTGATGTTCTCCTGGGGCGTCGTAATGGTGATCCTGTCTGAGAGGTCCGCCGCGGCGGGCAGGAGGAAGGCGTCCGGGCCGGGCACGGGAGAGCCGGCTTCCATTTCCACCAGGGCCTTCACGGGGACAACGCTCATGGGCGCATCCACCAGGATCATATTGCCGCCCAGATCCTGCAGGGATATGGTCACGGTCTGGTCACCGATCCGGGTCAGGTCCGGGGCCTCGGTAAAGGAGGCGCTCACCTGGGTCGCATCCTGGATGTTTTCCACAAAGTCCGAGGCGGAGGCTGTGCCCCCGTATTCCACGGAGCAGGCTTTGGGATCCGCCTGGGGCGGCACCGTATCCACCACTGTCAGGGTACAGTCATAGGTGAAAAGACCGGACCGGATGGTGATGGGATAGTCTCCCGGCACGTGGCCGTCGATGGCCGAGAGCTGTTCCTCCCTGGCAAAGGAGGCCTTAACGTCTCTCTTCAGGAAGTCTTCGATGGTGACCGTAAAGTCGCCGGCTTCGATCTGGCTCTTTAAGTAGACTCTGGACCCGTAGTCCCTGTAGATGAAGAAGATCACCGCCACAAGCAGGAGGATGGCGATCAGGCCGCCTCCGACCATAAAGCGCATCTGCCGAACCTTGCGGGCCCTTCTGCGTCTGGCTGCGGATGACCTTGCATTGCGGTTGTTTCTTTCAGCCATATTCTTCCTTTCTTTCTTACAGGCTCATGTGATAGGTCTCACAGAGCATGGTCACAGTCAGGATGATCAGGAGGTAGTCGATCTCATAGGCCCCCATCAGCTTGAAATCATCGCTGCTGTAAAGGTCCTTAAGTCTGCGGACCTGGTCCACGTCGAAGACGCCCTGGGCCTTTACCTTCTCAAAGAAGGCCTCGTCCAGGAAGCGCTCTGCGCCGGAGGACTTGGTCATGGCCGACATGCCGGGGGCCTGGAAGGGGAATTTCTTGCGCTTTAAGATCTCCTCGGGTACGATGCCCTCGGCCGCCTTCTTGAGCAGGTACTTTTCATTGGTTCCCTTGATCTTGTGCTCGTCGGGGACCGTGGTCATAAAGTCCAGGATCTCCGCATCCAGGAAGGGATGTCTGCCCTCCACGGAATGGGCGGAGACCATACGGTCGCCGTGCTCGCCCAGCAGGTGGTCGGAAAGACGGAGCTTATAGTCGATATAGGATCTGCGCCTGGGATCGGAAAGTCCCTTTAAGCGCTCCACGTTGACAGGACTCTGGCTGATGGCCGAGAAGGCGCCGATCTCGCTCCGGACGTCGGCGCTGTAGAGGGTCTCATGGATCTTGCGGATCTCGGGATGGATCCTCTCAAAGCGGAAGAAGGGATCGCCCCACAAAAGCATGTTGGATTCCTGCTCCTCTTTGGTCATCCGACCCTGCATGAGCTTGCGGAAGGGGTCCATGGTATAGCCTGCATAGCCGCAGAAGAATTCGTCGGAGCCCTGGCCGGTCAGAACGGCCTTGGCGTCGGACTTCATGACCAGGTCGGACAGGAGGAAGGCTGCCACGTCATAGGATTCCTTGACGGCGGCTTCCGCATGATAAATGACCCTGGGCAGGTACTGCCAGATCTCATCCTCATTGACCACCACGGAGCTGTGCTCGAAGCGGCCGGGATAGGCGGCGGTGACCCGGTCCTTGACCATCTGCTGGAAGCGGCTCTCATCCAGGCTCTTGTAGGTCTTGTCCTGCTGGTTCTCGGACCGGATCTCGGCCGAGAAGGTGTAAGCCTTCTGGTCTTTTGTCAGAAGGTGCTTTTCGCTGATATAGCAGGAAACGACGGAGCTGTCGAGACCGCCGGAAATATAAAAGCCGATGGGAACGTCCGCAATGAGCCTTCTGGAAATAGCCTTCTCCAGAAGATCCCGGAGCTTTTCCACATAGTACTTTTCGCCCTTGTCCTCGGGCTCTTCGGCGGGATAGATCATATCCCAGTACTCGATATCCTCCAGTTCTCCGCCGGCCCGGACCCGGATCATGTGGCCGGCCCGCATGGAATAGATGTTTTTAAAGAAGGTATTGGGGGCAACGACCCCGGGGAAGTTCATGAGCTGGTCCACGGCCTTCATGTTGAGGCGTCTCTCAATGCCGGGATATTCCAGGATCCCCTTGATCTCGGAGGCAAAGATCAGTCTGCCGTCCGCCTTCGTATAGAAGAGGGGGCAGATGCCGGTCTGGTCTCTGACCAGGAGGAGCTTGTCCTCCTTCATGTCATAGAGGGCAATGGCAAACTGGCCGTTGAGCTTTTTGGGGAATTCCTCCCCCAGCTCCTCATAAAGATGGAGACAGACCTCTACGTCGGTCCTGGTGGTAAAGACATGGCCCCTGGCCATCAGGTCCTCCCTGAGCTCTTTGTAGTTGTAAATTTCGCCGTTGCAGACCATGACGACGTCCCGGTCCTCGTTCAGAAGAGGCTGCATGCCGCCCTGCAGGTCCAGAAAGCTCAGTCTGTTGAAGCCCAGGCCGATCCTGTCAAAGACCATGACCTGCTTGCCGTCGGGCCCTCTGTGGGCGATGGCTTCCAGCATGCGGTCCAATATTTCCCCTGAAATCGCGTCATTTCTCTGAAGGTTGTAAATTCCGCTGATTCCGCACATATGTCAACACTCCTTTATTCAAGTCCGTACAGCTCTTTCTGCCTTGCGATCTCCGCATCGTAGGCGGCTGCCTTTTCTTTCCAGATGGCGTCCAGGTGGGCGTCTCCCCGGCGGTCTTCCAGACCATACTCCTTCTGCAGGTAGGCGCCCAGATAATCTGCCAGCTTTTCGGCGCCGGACAGATTCATATGGAGGCCGCCGTCGTAGGTATCTGTAGTATAGTCCAGTCCGACTTCCTCTGTAATGTCAAGAAAGTTAATATAATTGAGCCCGTTCTCCCGGGCGTAGGTCTCGCACTGCTCGTTCCACTCCTCATACCAGTAGGGATAAAGGCTGGGGGCCTTGATGAGGAGCAGGTCGATTCCCTTCTTAGCGCACAGGTCCCGGATCTTGTCCAGATATTTCCAGGCGTTGCTGCCGAAGCTGTAATCGCCCAGGGGCTTGCCCTTGGGCACATTTTCGGCAGGTCTTGCGTCCACCCGCATATAGTAGCCGTTGAAGGTCACGGGCTTTGTCTTAAACATGTATTCAAAGTCTGTGCTCTTTAATTCCTTCCACCGGCTGTGGTAGCGGAGGATGGGGAATACATACTCGATGAAGTGCTCGTCCTCCTTCATGGAGGCCAGGATGCAGCCTACCTTGGAGGGAGACCAGCGCATGCCTTCGATGGACATGCGGTTATAGGCCTCGGACTGGGCTTCATTGAACTGGAGGGACTGGATATTGAAGACCACCACGTCCGGCGTTTCATAGCGCAGGGCGTCCTCCAGCAGATAGTAGGACTGGAAGATGTACTGCTCCGCACTGCCCCGGATATAGGAATTGATCCCATACTTCTCCCAGAGCACCTTGGGGGAGAAATTCTCGTAGACCTCGCAGTCGCCAATGAAGAGGACGTCATGGTCCTTTTCTTCCTTATAGTATTCCGCAACAAAGGCGCCCTCCACGATCCCGTCCACATACTTGGGCATAAGGAGTCTCTGCAGGAGCGCCAGAAAAGCTATGATCAGGGCCAGGGTAAGGGCCCCTCTGATAATGTATTTTCTTTTTCGCATCATCGCCTCTAAAAACGATTGTAAATGAACTGGCTGGCGTCATAGCCCGCACCGTAGGCCCCCACCAGAAGGACCAGGGTAAAGAGACCGGTCCAGACCAGGGTCCTGACCAGGTAGGGACGGGACGCGATCATCTCCCGGACGCTCCCCTTCGTCTCCTCATAGATGCTGACGCCAAGAAGGACCGCAAGGCCCAGGCCGATAATGACAAAGTCCAGGCCGGTAAGGCCCAGCTCCATGACGCCGCCGCCAAAGAAGGCGCCGTAGTTGCCTGCCGTAAAGACAGACCCCAGGAGGGAGAGGATGTCTCCGATCCTGGCATAGCAGTCAAAGAGATTCATAAAGCAGATCAGGAGGAAGGTCCTGACCATGGCAAAGACCTGATAGCCTCTGCCCTCCGCCCAGGGAAAGCGTTCATGGAAGCGGGCGTAGAGGGGCTCCAGCTCCTCGGAGATCATCAGGACTGCCCAGTTCAGAAGACCCCATACGATGAAGTTCCAGCTGGCTCCGTGCCAGATGCCGGTGGCAAACCAGACCACGAAGGAGGAAACATACATGGGGATCTTCCTGCCCCGGTTCTTGCCGAACCTGGCCCGGCAGGCCTTGGTCAGCTTCATGATGGGGCCGGAGGTGGACACAGGATAAAAGAGATAGGTCCTGAACCAGCTGCACATGGAGATGTGCCATCTGCGCCAGTATTCCTTGAGGGACTGGGAGAAGTAGGGGCGCTTGAAGTTCTCGGGCAGGGTAATGCCCAGCATCTCGGCCACGCCGATGGTAATGTCGATGCCGCCGGTGAAGTCCGCATAGAGCTCAATGGTATACATGAGCATCAGAAACAGGATATAAGCCCCTCTATAGGTGCTCGTATCCCCAATGACCGTATTGACGGCGGCAGATATGCGGTCAGCGATGACCAGCTTTTTGAAGAATCCCCAGAGAATCCTTTCCAGTCCGAAGCTGACGTTTTTCCAGGAAAAAGGGTTTTCCGCAAAGAGCCTTCCCTCCGTCGCCTCTTCAAACCTGCAGATGGGTCCCTGGATCACCAGGGGGAAGAAGGAAATAAAGAGGGAAAAGCGGAAGAAATTCTTCTCCGCCGGAATGGTCTCCCTGTATACGTCGATCAGGTAGCCGATGGCCTGAAGGGTATAGAAGGAAATACCCATGGGCAGGGCCAGGGAGAGGAGGGACAGCTGTCTTCCCTCTCCCAGCAGGCCATTGATGTTGGAAATAAAGAAATTGGAATACTTGACCACGGCCAGGATCAGGAGGTTGAAGACCAGGACCAGGGTGAAAAGACGCCGCAGGTCCTTTTCCTGCTTCTGTTTATAGGCCTTGACGGCCGCCTTCTTCTCGTCGGCGGGCAGATCCGCTTTCTTCAGTTCTTTGATGCGGGCTTTCTTTTCCCCATAGCCCTTCTCGATCCGGAGGGCCCCCGCCCAGACGGTCAGGGAGGTCGTCAGGATATAGAGAATGTTCCAGGGACCGGAAAAAAGGTAGAAGAGCCAGCTCCCCAGAAGGAGCAGCTTCCACTGGTGCTTTCCGGGCACAAGGTAGTAGAGAAAAGAAAGGACCAGGACAAATCCTATAAAACTATATGATGTAAAAAGCATATTTTCTCAGACTCAGCCCTCGTTCTGGATGGTCTCGATCATGTTCCAGATGGCCTTGGCCGAATTGAAGTTGGCGGGGGTGATATACTTGGCGGAGACAGCGATGTCGAAGTTCTCGCTGATCTCGGAAACCAGGGTCACGATGTCCAGAGAATCCAGAACGCCGTCGGTGATCAGGTTCTCTGTGGTCTCAAAATCCACTTCGGGGTGCAGGTCTTCCAGGATCTCCAGTAATTCTTCCATGATATTCTCCTTATTACTTTCTTTTGCTCAGATACAGTTTCTTCAGGCCGGCCCGGTCGATCTTGCCGTTAGCCGTCTGGGGGATCTTGTCCAGGCGGACGATCCGGTTGGGGATCATATAGTCGGAAAGCTTTCCGGTCAGAAGCTTCTTGAGGGGTCTTTCCTCCACATTTCCCACATAATACAGCACAAGTCTGTTTTTGTCATTATCCCAGATGCAGACTGCCGAGGTGATATCCGGCAGCTTTTCCACGTTGGCTTCCACCTCGCCCAGCTCGATCCGGTAGCCGTTGCGCTTGATCTGGTAGTCCTTTCTGGACACGAAGATCAGCTCGCCCCGCTCGTTCATGCGGCCGATGTCGCCGGTCTTATAGATCAGCTCCGGATAGAAGGGATTCAAGGGGTTCTGGACAAAGGCTTCCTTGGTCTTTACGGGGTCATTGTAGTAGCCCAGGGTCAGGCAGTTGCCTCTGACGCAGATCTCGCCCTCTTCGCCGGGAGCCGCCAGGGTCATATCCTCCTTAAAGAGCAGGATCTCCCGGTTGGGGAAGGGCCTTCCGATGGGGATGGGCTCTCCGTCCTCGAAGTCCCGGTCTACCCTGTAGTAGCAGCACATGCCGGTGGCCTCCGTGGGGCCGTAGAGGTTGATGAAGTCGGCGTCCGGGCAGGCCTTTCTCCACTTGCGGAACTCCCGGAGGGGGAAGACCTCGCTGCCAAAGGCGATGGTGCGCAGATAGGCAGGCGTGACCTCTTCAAAGGCGCCCAGAGAGCTGATCATCTTGAGGGCGGTCACGACCCAGCATACCGTGTTGATCTTATATTTGTTCATGTACTCGACCAGGGGGACGGGTGCCGTGAACAGATACTTGGGGATCAGATAGGTGGTGGCGCCGAACATGAGGGTGGAATAGACCTCCTTGAGGCAGGCGTCCACGAAGAGGGGCGTCTGGCTTCCAAAGACCGTATTCTCATTGACGCCCAGGATCTTCGTCAGCTGCTCCATGTAGTCGATGACGGACCGGTGGCAGGCGCAGACTCCCTTGGGGGTTCCGGTGGAGCCGGAAGTAAATACGATATAGATGGGATCCGTATCCAGGGCTTTTGCCCGGATATCCAGGAGGGCCTCCTCCTGCACGGGGGTATCCAGAAGGTCTCTCCATAAGACCACCCGGGCTCCGCCTGTCTCCAGGCTGCGGGCGTCCTCCAGGGTCTTGTCGTCGCACAAAATCAGGGGACTCTTCACATTGTCCAGGATCATATGGATCTTCTCGGCCGGCATGGTGTCGTCCACCGGGACATAGTAATCGCCGGCGGTGATGGTCCCGAAGAAGGCCGCCACCTCGGCGGGAGACTTCTGCATGTAGATGACAACGGGCTTTTTGTAAATGCCGCTCTCGTGAAGGAAGGAAGCAAAGGCCCGGCTCTGGTCATAGACCTGGCGGAAGGTCAGTGAGACCTCCCCGTCCGAAAAGGCCGTCTTTTCAGGACATATGGTAACGATACGGTTCAGGTAATCGATCACATTGCGTGTCATAATAGCCTCTTTTTCTCATTTGATATGGGCTTTCTTTCCGAAAAGTCCAACCTTTAGTCTATAATTACGGGCCGGCACTTGTCAACGCAAAAATAAGCTTCCTTATTCCAGGCCGGTCCACTCGGGCAGGCCCAGCATGATATTCATGTTCTGGACGGCTGCGCCGGAGGCGCCCTTGCCCAGGTTGTCAAAAAGGGCCGTCACACTGGTCTGGTCCTCATGGCCGCAGACGATCAGCTGGAGGCGGTTGGTCCCCGCCAGGCTATTGGCGTAGACGGTCTTTCTGCTTTCCTCGTAGGGGAGCACGCTGACGAAGTGCTCCTTCTGATAGTAGTCTGCAAGGTACTCTCTGATCTGCGCGGCGGAGGGGGCTCCCGGAAGAAGGCGGTTGTGGAGCATGATGGTGGTGGCCATGCCCTTATAGTAGTCATCCACAACGGGCATAAAGACCGGAGGATTTGCAAGGCCCGCCCATTTGACCATCTCGGGGATGTGCTTGTGCCGCAGGTTCAGCCCGTAAAGGCCGGGGGCGTCCAGGAATCCCTCTCTTTCCTCCGCCTCATACTGGGCGATCATCTTCTTGCCGCCCCCTGAATAGCCGGTCAGGGAATAGCAGGTCAGGGGATAGTCGGCCGGCAGGATCCCCATGCGGATCAGGGGGGCCGCCGAGGAAATAAAGCCCGTGGCGTGGCAGCCGGGGTTGGCGATCCGCTTTCCGCCTGCGATGGCTTCCCTCTGCTCCGGGCTCAGCTCCGGATAGCCGTAGACCCAGTCGTCGCTGGTCCTGTGGGCCGTGGAGGCGTCAATGACCCGGACGTCCGGGTTCTCGATCAGAGAGACCGCCTCTCTGGCGCCCTCATCGGGCAGGCAGAGGAAAACGATGTCCGCGCTGTTTAAAAATTTCCTCCGCTCCTCCTTATCATGTCTTTTATCCTCATCGATCCGAAGCAGGGTCAGATCCTCCCGCTTTCCGATCCGTTCGTTGATCTGCAGGCCTGTGGTCCCGCTCTGTCCGTCGATATATACGCATGTCTTCATAGCTTTTTTCCTTTCTTGCTCGCTCTGCCTTTTCAGTGCTTGAGATATCCCGAGGAGACCGGGAATTCAAAATAGGTATCCGGATAGGGCTCGTCCGCCAGGGTGAAATGCCACCATTCGCAGTCGATGGGGACAAAGCCGTTCCGGACCATGACCGACTGGAGGAGCATGCGGTTCTCATACTGCTCCTGGGTGATCCCCCGGTAGTCCGGATGGGAAACGGGACTGAAAAGATCGAAGGGAGATCCCATGTCCACCTCCTTGCCGGTGCGCATGTCCAGGAGGGTCAGGTCAATGGTGGACCCCCGGCTGTGGCTGGACTTGCTGGCGATATAGCCCTTTTTGAAGAGCTCCTGTTTCTCCAGCTCCGGATAGAAGAAGGGTTTCATGCGCAGATCCAGGTCCTCGATCCCCCACATGACAAAGTGCCGGACCGCATTGGCCGGCCGGTAGGCGTCGAAGATCTTCATCCGGTAGCCCTTGACCTGCATCTCATTGGCTGCGGACTGCATGGCTCTGGCCGCCTCCCTGGTACAGATGGCGCAGGGCTCCTCATAGCCGTTGATCCGCTCTCCCACAAAGTTGTAGGTGGAAAAATAGCGGATCTCCTGGATGATCCCCGGCACGTAGTCCGATAAAAGCACAAAGCCGCCGGCATCCATTGTTACCATTTTCTTATAGTCCATTTTCTCCTCCGCTGCCTTTATACGCCAGGCACAGCATCGTCATATCGTCAAACTGCTCCGCCTTCCTGACAAAGCCTTCCACCGCCCCGGTGACGTTCTGCAGAAGGACCTGGGGGGATGCGTCCGGCTCCCGGTTGAGGGCCTCCAGCATCCTGTCCGTTCCAAACATTTCCAGGGCCGCATCGGCGGCCTCCGGGATGCCGTCGGTGAAAACAAAGAGCCTGTCTCCTGCCGAAAGCTGCAGCTTGTATTCCTTATATTTCATATCCGACATGCCGCCAACAACAAAGCCGTGGGGGTCCTTGTAGAGGGAAAAGTCTCCTCCCCCCTGCCGCAGGGCCGGGTATTCATGGCCTGCATTGACCGCCGTCAGGATTCCTGTGGATATTTCCAGGATGCCCAGCCATACCGTAACAAACATCTGGGCGGCGTTGTGGTCGCAGAGCTGGTCGTTGACCCACTCCAGGGCCGCTGCGGGACCGGCGCCCTCCATGATCTGGTTTCGGATCATGGTCTTGGACACCATCATGAAGAGGGCGGCCGGGATCCCCTTGCCGGAAACGTCCGCAATGACCAGGGCCAGATGGTCCTGGTCCACCAGGAAGAAATCGTAGAAGTCGCCTCCCACCTCCCGGGCCGGGTCCATGGAGGCATAGAGATCGAACTCGGTCCGGCCGGGAAAGGCCGGAAAGTTCATGGGCAGCATGTTGATCTGGATATCCGCGGCCAGCTTGAGCTCCTTGTCCAGTCTGTCCAGCTCATCCATCATGGAAACGATGCTGCGCATAGTATCGCCCGACTGCCTTCCCTCGGCCACGTCCCGCAGAAAGCCAAAGGCGTCCTCCGCCGGGCCCTTGATCAGGCTGCGGATGTTCATCTCCAGGGGCTGGTCCGGATGGCTTTCGTTGTATTTGTCCACCGCTTCATCCACCTGGGAGGTGTAGTACTGGAGGGTGGACCGGCTGTCCGACTTGCAGAACATAAGGAACTTCTGCTTTTCCATGCGGACCACGTCTCCCTCGGGCTGGATGGTCTCCTGCAGGATCTCATAGCAGACGGAGGATGGCCCGTCCGCTTCCAGGACCAGGGCGCTTTTGACATCGCTCTTGCCGGCCAGGGCCATATCGAAAAGATAGGACATATAGGACCGGTTATAAAGGCCCGATTCCTCATCCACGTAGCGGATCTCGCTGATCAGGGAGAAGTAAAAGAGGGTCACGCCGATGGCAAAGCCCAGGGCGCCCACATCATATTTGATGAAGAACTGGGAAAGCCCCCCGATCATCACAAAGGACACGATGGGTCCTGCCGAAAGAAGCCGGGTCCGTTTGTCCTTTTTGTCATAATAGCGAAGCAGGGCGATGGAGGATGTAAAGTAGAGGAAGTCCACCAAGAACAGGACATAGCCCAGGGGCTTTACCAGCAGAGTGTTCCTGGCCGTAATGGTAAAGAGGATCCCAGTCAGGAGATTGACGGCCAGAAGGATGCTCATAATGCCCGCCGGCAGATAGGAAATCCAGAGCAGAAGCCGCTTCTCCGGCTTTTTGGAAAAGAGCTTGCTGTGGATATAGGTGGGCCAGAGGAGGACCAGAAAGAGCACCGCGTACTCCCGGAGGGTCCTGACGGCCAGGGCTGCCGTATGGGTCCAGGGGGCCGTCTGCAGGTACAGGGCGTTGTAGACCATGCTGATCAGGCAGGTGATGGCCGCACAGATACAAAAGAGCAGAAAGAGTCTTCCTGCCCTGTCCTTTCTCCGCCGGATCCTGGCGGACAGGGCAATCAGCAGGAAAAGGAGAATGGCCGCCGCCGCATCCAGATAACAGGACAGGATAGCTTTTTCATGGATCACAAAGAGGGAGGTCATGGCTTCACCTCGCTTAAAGGATGGTTCATCACCCGGATATGGGTACAGGCCAGCAGGACCGTGTAGATGAAGGCTGTCGAGGATATGCTCCGAAACCAGATGCCCAGGGCCACGCGGGCCAGGACCGCCGCAGCGCCCAGGAGGATCAGCCACCTGTCGATCCGGGCGAGTTTTATGAGGCATACAAAGGAATAAAAGAGGGCCGGCAGGAATACCAGGTTGTAAAAGGGACCGGACTGGTACATATTCTCCGCATCAAAATAAAAAATCCACCTTGTCTTTAAATTCACCAGAAGAATCAGGCAGAGGAAAAGCCAGGGGAAGGCGTAGGGGATCATCTGCTTCAGGATCCGCTCCTCCTTCCGATAGGCCCTGTAATCGATATATAGAAGGAAGAGATAGGCAAAGATCTCAAAGGCCGCAAAGAAGATGATATTCAGGGCCGTCAGGGTCTCCCAGAGGGCGGGCAGATCCCGTCCCTCCAGCAGATAGGCGGTTCCATCGGAAACGGCCAGCACGACATTGACAAGGGTCATGGCATAAAAGAGCCTGTCATCCATTCTGCCCCTTTGTCTGTACATGGCGGTATAGACCAGGATCCCGCTCATAAAGAGCAGGGAAAAGGAGTCCATGATCAGGCTCCCGATATTACCATCCGACATACGTTTCCCTCCTTTTCGCCGGTCCAGGGCTTCCCGGCCGGGCGGCTCAGTGTACCGCTTCCAGCTCCACGTCCAGATCCGCCGCATCCCCAAGGCCCTCGTAGGCAACGGACAAGACCCTGAGGGGCCGGAGCTCCTCGAATTTTCCCGACGCATCCACGTTCTCCAGGGCGCCGTCAAAGGTGACGACATAGCTGAAGAGGCCCTTGTTCATATAAAACTGCATTGTTTCCAGGTCGTAGCCGTAGGCTACATACCAGCCATCGTCCAAAAGGTCCGCCCCCGTTTTTCCGGTCAGGGCGTCCAGCGCCTCCTTTGAAGGAATGGCCGCAGAGATGTTTTCGATCCGGTCCACCTCCAGGCCCATGAGCAGGTCATTGACTTTGTCATTATAAAGCGGATCGGACAGATCCAGGCCGGCGATGGCCTCCTCCGTTTCGGCAGGGACCTCCGCAATGGCCCGGTAGAAGATCTCGTCCAGGGCAAAGACGTAGACAAAGCTGCCGTCAAAGAGGGTATAGTCCCACTCTTCTGTATAGCGGACAAGGTCCTCCACGGTCTTCAGGGAGGAAAGGTCTATAGAGGCTTCCCCGCTTCCTTCTCCGAAGACGGCGGTATAGACCGCTCCCTCCTCCGCCTCGGCGCGGATTCCCGGCGCGGCCGAAAATTCTTCTCCGTTCTTTTCCCAGGTAATAAAGAACCAGCCCTCCTCCGCCAGAACGTCTGCGGTGATGATCTGGCCCTCCGGAAGGGTCAGGCTGCTTTCCCTGACCGCCTCTCCTTCCTCTCCCAGGATGATCTGGCCCTCTCCCTCGCAGGAAAACTGCACGGTGACCAGGTCTGCGCTTTCCGCCTCCTTTTTGCCGCAGCCTGCCAGGAGGAGGGCGCAGAGCAGAAGGCCGGCCAGTATGGAAATTCCTTTTTTCATCTTGAAGATCCCCTCTCACTTTCTTTTATTTGCCTCTGCCTGTCAAGTCCCTGCCCGCCCCGGCGCTATTTTTCTGTTCCTTCTTTGAAACTTTCGACTATAATGGATAGGAAACACTGTTCAGGATTGAAAGGGCAAAGATTTCATGTACAAAAGCAGATTTATTAAGGCATTTCTTTCTCTCCTTCTGAGCCTGGTCCTGGCGCTGGGACTGCCTGCAGAATCGGGGGCCGCCATCACGACAAAGTCGCCTCTGGCCCCGACAGAAAAAAAGACTCTGAACGTCCTGTTCATCGGGAACAGCTTCAGCGTCGATACGACCCGTTATATGTATGATATCGCCTCCCAGGCCGGCTACAGGCTCTTCATCGGGGACGCCTGGATCGGCGGCTGCAGCCTGGCAAGGCATGTATCCAACGCCCAGAGGAATGCAAAGCGCTATTCCTACCTGGAAAACAAAAAGGGAGAGTGGACCAATCCCGCGCATAACAACGGCTACGCCTGGCGTCTTTCCTGGGTCATGAAGCGGAGAAAGTGGGATGTGATCATCCTCCAGGCCCAGAGCGCCGACGCGGGCATGATCCAGACCTTCTATCCGGGCGGCATCCGTTATAATACCAGCTATCTGGAGCAGCTGGCCCAGTACTGCACGAAGCACTGTCCCAAGGCCCGGATCGGCTACAACATGACCTGGGCCCTGCCCACGACCGCCGACTCCGATTCCCTGGCCTCCTATCAGGGGAGCCAGGATACCATGATCCGGAGGATCTGGTCCACCACCAGGCTGATCCTGGGAACGACCCCCGGAGATGTCCGGGAGGGGGACTCCCCCCGCGGCCGCGCTTCCTCCTATGCAAAGGCTTCCCTGATATCCTTCATCATCCCCACCGGCACCGCCATCCAGAATGCAAGGACCTCCTACATGGGGGATACCATAAACCGGGACAACCGCCACCTGTCCTACGGCATCGGCAGATACATTGCTTCCATGGCCGCCGTGGCCAGTCTGGGAATCCCTGTGGACGGGATCCACAAGCTGGACCTGGAGACCGCTGCCTCCACCCTCAACCTGGATGTGATCAAGCAGAGCGTCGCAGACGCCCTGGAAAATCCCTTTGCCATAACCGGCCAGTCCACCGAGGTCCCCTCCATGGGCAAAGTCCATACAAAGTTTATCACAAACGGCCGCAATATTACCATCGAATGGACCCGGGTCAAGGGGGCGACCGCCTATAAGGTCAAATATCTCCTGCCCGGCTCCCGCAGTCCCCAGACCACGGTACTCGACTCCCACCAGCGGACCTTTACCTTCGCAGGGGCAAAGGGCGCCAACATGGTCAAGATCTTTGCCGTGGGAGACGCCTATATTCCCCGGTCCAGGGTCCATACCGAGACCATCCAGCTGGAATAAGCTCCCCCAAGGGCAGCTCTGTCAGAAAAGATGCCAGAGAGACCCGTCCGGCATCAGGGTGACGTCTCCGGGAAGGATCTCCATCACCCTGCCGGAAAGATCCCGGATCACGGTCTCCTCCCAGTAGCGGTAGTCCGCTCCCTCGCCCTCTTCATACCATTTGCTGAAATACAGCCTTGTCCCCTCCCGCAGGAAGAAGGACTCGTGGGGATCCATGGCAAAGGAGACCCTTTCCGGCCAGTAGATTTCAAATACATCCTCCTCTCCCTGCCTTGTCAGGGAAAGGGGGCCTGTATGGAGCTGCAGGTTGTAGCAGTTTTTGATTTCCTCCAGGGGCAGGGCCTGTGCAAGGCTGCAGCTATGGGCCTGGCAGTCAAAGCAGAAGATCCGGACCCTTTTCCCGGGGAAATCCACGTTCAAAAGCCAGATCCGGTCTTCATAAAAGACCGGGCTTTCCGTATAGGTCCCTGCCTGCCTGGCCAGGGGCCGGTAGATGGTCCCATCGGGATAATGGATCAGAACGACCGCATTGCCTCTGACCGCCTCGCCCGAAAGAAAGACCTCCTCCGCCTCATACAGATCTCCATGTTCGCGGCTGATTCCGAAATACCAGCTGCCTCCCGCCCCGGAAAGGGGCTCGATATAGGTGATCCCGTCTGTTCTCAGTTCTTTCATTTCTTAATTTTTTCCTTTTTGACCGCCTCCGTGACCAGAACGTCCGCCGGCAGCCAGTCCACCTGGTCCAGATCCTCCAGACGCAGCCACCTGGCCGCCTCATGCTCCAAAAGCTCCAGATGTCCCTCTGTCAGGCTGCACCAGAAGCAGTCCATGGAAAGATGGAAGTCCGGATAGTCGTATTCCACTCTGGTAAGAAATCTCTCCACCCGGATCCCGGCCGTCAGCTCCTCCCGGATCTCCCGGACCAGGGCCTCCTCGGGTCCTTCTCCCGGCTCGATCTTTCCTCCCGGGAATTCCCATCGGTCCTTATAGGCCCCGCTCCCCCTCTGGGTCGCAAGAACAAGCTCCTCTCCTTCTTCGTCCCGGGATCGTATGAGGGCCGCCACCACTCTGATTGTCTTCAAATTCTGTCTCCTGCCTTTCATACAGTTCTCAAAATAGTCCCCTGCCCCTTATTGGAGGGTCTGGTCCGCCAGGCTCCTTTGTGAAACAGGGCTGCTTTTTCCCTCTTCACAGGTCTTCCACATCGATGCAATGAAAGCCCTTCTCCATCAGAAGCTGGGCGGTCACCCCGGCGCCGTCCACCAGCCTTCCGCTAAAGCTTCCGTCGTAGCGCTGTTTTACGCCGCAGCTGGGACTCCGGGACTGGAGAATAATCAGGTCCGGCTTTTCACGCAGGGCGATTTCCAGGCATAAAGCGGCGCCGGCACGAAATTCCCTGTCCACGACCCTGCCGTCCCGGGCCGTGACCACGCCGTCTCTGATCTCAGAAGGAACGCGGGGCGTCGGCAGGCCGCCCATTTGCTCCGGACAGACCGTGATCACTTCATTTTCCGCCATCAGCTCCAGGACCTTTTCGTTCCTGTTATTTCCGCCGTTATACTTGCAGTTCCGGCCTGCCAGGCAGGCGCTGATCATAATCTTCATACCTAATCCAGTCCTCTGTTCAGGATATCGTTATATCTGGCGTTGGCTGCCTCCGCCTCTTTCTTGGCGATCCACCGGTCCCGGTCGCTCATGATCGCCAGCATCTCATCGGCGATCTCTTCCGCCGAGCGCGGCTTTGCGGAATGCAGATAGGCGCACATGCGGCGCATGGTTTTTTCCGATCCCAGATTCCTGGCGATCAGCTTCCCGAATTCCTCCGGATAGCCCATATGGACGATCGTCTCCAGCAGCTCGCGGTAGGCCGCCTTCCATGATTCCGGCGCGCTCATATGATGATCCCCGCAAGATGGTCGCATTCATGCTGTATGATCTGCGCTGTCCAGCCGGAATAAGCCTGCCGCTGCTTCTTCCAGGTGCTGTCATAGTATTCGACCTCGATATTCTGATACCGCAGGGTCTTCCGGACGCCGGTCAGGGACAGACAGCCCTCCTCTGTCTCATAGGGCGTATCCTTCTTCACAATGACCGGGTTATACATCACGACATTCATGATGCCCATGTTCACAATAATGATTTTTTTCCTGGCCCCAATCATATTGGCGGCCATACCGACGCATCGGTCCTGGTTGGCCCGCAGGGTATCCATGAGATCCTGCCCGATGGACAGGTCCTTTCTCGTAGCCGCCTCGGCTTTCTGGCCAAGGAAAAAAACGTCTTTTACGATCGGTCTGATCAATTGCCTTCCCCTTCCTATTGCAGAACCTTCCGGAGCGCCGCTTCAGACCCTTCCGGAAACAGTGCTCTTGCCCTTTGATAAATGCGCTCTGCACATACCTTCGGGTCTTCCTTATAGGCGCTCGTCACATGCTCGTACCCCCAAAGACCTTCCGGCTTCTGGTAGTATGCGACAGCCATGCCGTAGCTCTGCCCGCGCCTGTTTTTCCGCCTTTCGAACTTGCGGATGATCAGGTATGTCTGCATCTGCAGCTGTGTCATGCAGCCGTCAAAGTTCCTGTATCCTTCTTTCCCGAATCCTGCCGCCGGCTTCAGGGCAAAGCCCGGATGCAGGCCGTTATCCTCGCAGAGATCCATGATCGCCTTATAGCGGCGCTGCATGAGTTCGTCATCCCAGGCGGCGTCAAAATCATAGCCGTCCCGGCGGGCGTTGGCAAAACAGGGGAACCACTCTCTGGAAATGAATCCGGCCCTGCCGCCAAAGAACTTCCCGTATGCCACTTCGCCGGTCCCGGCAATGATCTCCCGCCAGGCCCAGGGATCCTGGTCCGGATCGCCGGTCCACCAAAAGAGGGGAGAGACGTGCTCCTCTGCGGAAAAGCCCGGTACCTCGTTGGCAAAAAGGGGAAGAAATCCGACTTCATTGATCCAGTTAATAAGTTCACGCCAGGAACGGATCCGGTAGGGATCCTCCCAGTCAAGTCCCTTCATGATCCATGTGCCGCCTTCGTTGGCCATGCTGTCACCCCCTTATCCTTATTTATCATACTGCTGTTTTCCATCTTCTGATCCGCTTTGCTCTGAGGGGGTCGGAAATCTGCAGCTGCAGTCTAAAAGATGATCATTGACCATCCCGATTGCCTGCATGAAGGAATAGGTGATCACCGGTCCCACAAATGCCATTCCCAGCTTTTTGAAATCTCTGCTCATCTTCCGGGAAATTTCGCTTTCTTTTGGCATTTACATCTCCTTTTCATCCTGCCGCTGCCCGCCGGTCTCCGCCAGATACTCGTCCAGAAAGCGCTCCAGAAAGGCATGCCGCCTTTCCGCTATCCTCCGGCCTGTCTCTGTATTCATCAGACCTTTGAGCTTCAGCAGCTTATCCTCTGTCAATTTTAACATACTTCCTCCCCTGCCAGTATGGGCAGGCCTGGTATCGTCCTGCGCGGCTTCTTTTATAAGTCTATCTGCTTTCCCTTTTCCCAGTCAATCGCTTCCAGATAATTATCCGAAGCCATAGCCCTCCTTCCAAAAAAGGAGCCGCTCTGCAGAAGCTTTCTGCAGGGCGGCTCGGAGCCTTCCTTTGCTTATTGTACTTTTGTCTTTCGTGACTTCTCCTTCCCATTCTTTCTTGCATGACCCTGTAAGTTACGGAGTTGAACCGCTTAGCAGATTTACAGTCTGGTTTTGCCACTATACTTTGCTGTAAGGGTCACGGTTTCAGGACACATTTTACCTCCAGGGCCAGAAGGCCCTAAAGTCCCAAAGACCACGCTGTCAGTGTCCCTGGAATCAGGATGCATCTAATTCATGATTATAAGTCATGTGCACTCTTGCTTGTTTGCTGCAGGCATCCCAGAGCGCGGTGGATTGGATTCGAACCAATTACATCAATAAACCCAAAAAGAATTGCTGTCAAAAATCCCGGTCAGGATTTCCTAGATTCAGCGCTCTGCCAAATGAGCTACCACCGCCTGGCCAATCTGCGTGAAATTGCAGCATTGCCTTTCCTTTACACTGCCCACTATAGCATGCCTGTGCCGTCCCTGCATTAAACGGCCGGTATAAGGGAGCCTGCCTCCCCGGCTGACTGCAGGACAAAAATCCTTATCTGCAGTAGATCTCGATTGCTTTCGCGGCAAAGGCGGCGGTGCCTTCTCCGCCAAAGCTGTCGATGTTTTTTGTAAAATCACCGCCGCCGGCGTACATCTTTCCAAGGCCGCCGAGGATTTCCTTCGTGCAGGTATACATATGCTCTGTGATATAATCCTGCAGCTTCTTTGCCATGGCCTGGGCTTCCTCAGATGCGGGATCTGTATGCCGGATCTGTCCGAATTCCCCAAAAAGATCCATCATTCCCTGTTGGATCTTCCGGTTGTCTTCCTTTGTGCGGCCTTTGGATTTCTCCTCATATTCCTGATAAGCCGGCGTTGTGCCCCAGGAGGCTTTTGCCTGCGCGGCATACTCGTCTATTTTTCCTGTATCAAATGCATCAAATTTCAATGTCTTCACCCCCATCGCTTTTATTCCTTTGGCAAGGTCGATCAGATTCTCAATGTGCTCCTTCTTAAGCTTCAGAAGCTCGATCTGCTGCTCCAAAGCCCTGCTCCTGTCAAAATCGGGACTGCTGATGATTTCCCTGATATCTTTCAGCGGAAATTCCAGTTCTCTGAAGAGCAGGATCTGCTGCAGCGTTTCCAGGGCCGCATCGTCATACAGCCTGTAGCCGGCATCTGTGTAATCCGCCGGATGAAGCAGCCCGATCTTGTCGTAATACTGCAGGGTGCGTATACTCACGCCTGTCAGTCTGCTTACTTCATGGATCTTCATCATACGCTGTCACCTCCCCTGCTTCCGATATGGCCACTATAAACTATGACGCTGCGGAGGGGTCAAGGCTTTCTGATAGATTTTTTTGAAACTCATACATTCCTTCCCAGCTCATAGGCTTCCTGCGGATATCTGCTGCGTCTTGTCATCCCAGGCGTACCGCAGCCATAACCCAGTACCATTCCACAGTCCTTGAAATTGATGTAGCGGACAAGGGTTTTGTAGTGCGCTTCCAGGGCATCGAAGGTCCAGTCATCAGAGTTCCACGCAACTGTCAGCAGACGCAGCATTTTCTTCGCTTTCCGCCTGCGGTTCGGACCAGTCGGCATTTCCAAAGGAGGCGAAGCCCTCTGCCGCCGGGAAAAGAAGCGTCAGGGCGATCCCAATGAGCACCGAGGCCGCAAGGGCAGCGGCAGGAAGAAGCAGATTCTTTTTCGCCGCCTTCTTCTGCGCCGCATGCCTGCAGATCCGCCCTGCCTGGGTTCCGGCAAAGGCCCAGAAGGACTGCATCAGCAGGTTTTCCAGAAACACCAGCCATCCGGCCTTTTCGTAATCCAGAAAAGCAAAGGGCACACGGAAAAGCAGATAATTCGGCATGCCGTTTCGCACAAACAGCCAGAGGCCGATGCCGCCGATGCAGGTGAAGATACAGGTCAGGATCGTTTTCGTCCGCTCCTTCAGCCTGAGGCCCGCCGTCATCGCCGGGATATGCATTCCCAGGTGCAGCCCCATCAGCACAAAGGCCCAGTGGGATATGGAAAGATGCACCCTGCGGACAAAGAAAACAGGCGCGATTCCGTAGAGGAAAGGAACCGCATAGCTGCTCATGGACATACCGCAGAAGGCCGTCAGCGCAAAGCTGCATAGCAGCAGGAGATTGAGCGCTGTCGTCACCCTGCGGTAGGGATTATATTTTCCCTTAAAAAGCGCTCCATACCACTTCCGGTTCAGGATCTGATGGAGGATCACCAGGGCCGTCATGCTTATTCCGATCCATTCATGCGCCATTTCTCCCGTGACCTGATAAGCCATGAGACAAAGGAGCAGAACCGTCATGGCTGCGTCCACGATCCTTTTTATGATCCTGTTCGTTTTTGCTTTGGACATGGTGCCGTCCCTCCTTCGTCCGGTTTACTCCATTCCGTCGATCCAGGACGTAAGATCCTCTTCCGAGACGCCTGCGCTGAAGCGCTTTCCTTCAAGCCAGGTACCGCTGCCGGCCAGCTCTTCCATATTGGGGCCGCTCCGGCCGATGCCGCTTCCGCCGGATGTGCAGAAGGGAATCACTGTAATGCCTTCAAAGCTGTATTTCTCCACAAAGGTATCCAGAATACGCGGCTCTTCGCCCCACCAGATGGGGAAGCCAAGGTAGATGGTCGTATAGCCTTCCAGGGAAATGTCTTCACTGCCGATCTCCGGACGGACAGTTTTATCGTTCTGTTCTGCGGTGGAGCGGCTGTTTGAGTCATTATAATTCAGATCTTCCTCGGTATAGGGTTCTGCTGCCAGGATCTCGTAAAGATCTCCGCCGGTAACGGCTGCGATCCTTTCGGCAACGCCCTTTGTAGTGCCGGTCGCGGAGAAATATGCTACCAGGACGTCCGAATGCGCCGGAGTATCCTCGGAGGAAGGC
This sequence comes from uncultured Lachnospiraceae bacterium, assembly GCA_946541955.1. Lineage (GTDB taxonomy): Bacteria > Bacillota > Clostridia > Lachnospirales > Lachnospiraceae > CAG-791. Next base: position 27,678 of record CAMNJZ010000020.1, read on the forward strand.
TCTTCCTCTGCTGGTTCTGAACCGGCTTCTGTGGCTTCGACAGCTTCTTCTGAAGCAGTCTCTTCACTGGCAGGCTCCTCTTCCTTTTCTGCAGCAGCTCCCTCTTCTTCGGATGTATTCTGCGCTTCGGCAGTCTCTGTGTCTGCTGTTTCCTCTGCTTTCGTATTTCCGCAGGCCGCCATACCAAGGGTCATCGTAAATACCATCAAAACTGCCAATAGTATTTTTACCTTTTTCATTCCTGCCTTCCCTTACCTCAGTTTGCTGTAGTCTTCCTCAGATACTGCTTCCAGCCATTCCGCACTGGTTTCTTCGCCAGCCACCTCAATGGCCAGATGCGAGAACCATGCATCCGGTGCTGCGCCGTGCCAGTGCTTTACATTTGCCGGAATGTTGATCACGGTGCCGGGCGTCATTTCTACGGGATCCTTGCCCCATTCCTGATAATAGCCCCTGCCGCCGACGCAGATCAGCATCTGTCCGCCGCCGTTTTTTGCATGATGGATATGCCAGTTGTTGCGGCATCCCGGCTCAAAGGTCACGTTGAAGACAGGGACCTGTTCTGTGGATACCGGTGCCAGATAGCTCTGGCCCACAAAATACTGTGCATAGGCATCGTTCGGAGCTCCGATCGGGAAAAAGATGGTGTTCTGGTATCTGTCCTTATCTGTCAGAGCCGGCGCTTCCTCATTCCAGACTTCCTTTGCAAGGCGGAATACCGCCCAGCCCTTCGGCCAGCCCACATACATGGTGGCATGAGTGATAATGGCAGCGATCTCTTCCTTCGTTACGCCATGGGCTTTCGCATTCTGCAGATGATAGGACAGGGACGAGTCCGTAATGCCGGACGCCATCAGGGACACGACCGTGATGATGCACTTCGTCTTTACGTCGATTGCTTCCTCGTTCCATACTTCTCCAAAGAGCACGTCATCGTTAAGATGCGCGAACATCGGGGCAAATTCTCCCAGCTGGTTTCTTCCTGCTGTCTGTACGATCTTTTCAGCCATTTGTTTCTTCCTCCTTAAATTTG
>CAMNJZ010000021.1 GCA_946541955.1 uncultured Lachnospiraceae bacterium
TGATGGCTTCCAGAGTCTCGGAAACGGAACCGATCTGGTTGAGCTTGATCAGGATAGAGTTTGCAGCGCCGAGCTCGATGCCCTTCTGCAGTCTCTTAACGTTGGTAACGAACAGGTCGTCGCCGACCAGCTGGACCTTCTTGCCAAGCTTCTGGGTCATCTTTACCCAGCCGTCCCAGTCTTCTTCATCCAGACCATCTTCGATGGAGATGATAGGATACTTTTCGATCAGGCTCTCCCAGTGAGCGATCAGCTCATCGGAAGTAAAGGTCAGGCCGCTCTTAGGCTGCTTGTAGAAGCCGATGCCCTTCTCTTCGTCTTTCCATTCGGAGGAAGCAGCATCCATAGCCAGAACGAAATCCTTGCCGGGCTCATAGCCGGCATCCTTGATAGCCTGGCAGATGTGATCCAGGGTATCCTCGTCGGACTTGAGGTTGGGAGCGAAGCCGCCTTCGTCACCAACTGCGGTTGTCTCGCCTTCCTTCTTCAGCAGGGACTGAAGGGCATGGAAGACTTCTGTGGACCAGCGAAGAGCTTCACGGAATGTAGGAGCGCCTGCGGGCATGATCATGAATTCCTGTGTATCAACAGAGTTGGAAGCGTGTGCGCCGCCGTTCAGGATGTTCATCATGGGAACGGGAAGGGTTGTAGCCTGAGCACCGCCGATGAAACGATAAAGCGGAATACCTTCTGCAGCTGCAGCTGCCTTAGCGGCTGCGATGGAAACTGCCAGGATTGCGTTTGCGCCGAGCTTATCCTTGTTGGCTGTGCCATCCAGGTCAAGCATAACCTTATCTACCAGATAGGTATCGGAAGCATCTACGCCTACCAGAGCGGGGCCGATCAGCTCGTTGATGTTTGCAACAGCCTTGGAAACGCCCTTGCCGCCGTATTTGCTCTTGTCGCCATCGCGAAGCTCAAGAGCTTCGAAGATACCGGTGGAAGCTCCACTGGGGGCAGCACCTCTGCCGACAGTACCGTCAACCAGAGTAACCTCTGCTTCAACTGTCGGATTACCACGGGAGTCAATGATCTCGCGGCCGATTACTTTTTCAATCTGTAAGTAGTCCATAATATTATCATCCTTTCTCATGCTGTTTTCGTGCCTGCCTCTTATTGGGGCCTGAGCCGATCCAGTCATGCATTAATATAAAAAATGTATATTAACCTGTCCATATTGTAGCAAGACCTTGTTAGAATTGCAAGCAATAGACAAGGAATCTGGAGGCGTTCAAATGCATTCCTTACAAAAATCATTGCCACTGTTCATCCTTCTTTGAATCTGCTACAATACCCCTAGTAACAGGTACTGATCATACTGGGCAGGAAGGCCCTTCTTCCGGACCCATGTATATATAAGGAGGATCTGGTTTTGAACCGCAGGATTTCCATCACTGAACTGCTGGGAGAAGTGCTTTTTGCCGCTGCACTATTTTATTTCGCCTATAAAACCGCTTTTGTCGGCGTAGACTACAGTATTCACGTTGCCAAGCTGGAGGGCTTTGACTTCTCCGAGACGGCCGCTTATCTCCGGGAGCACCCGGAGCCCCTGTGGCATCTCTCCGTTGCGGCAGTCCATAAGCTTCTTGCCCTGCCCGTCTTTGCAAAGATCCCCCTTGTGACCGGCAGCCTGCAGCAGGCAGCGGCCCTGACCTCCGGCGCCTACTATGCCCTCATGTATCTGGTGTCCTGCCAGATCATCAAGCTCTTTGAGACCGAGGTCAAACGGCCCCTTCTGTCCTTTGTCTGCTTCTGCCTCCATACCGCGGCCGCCCTCTACGTTCCCTTTTTCAATGAGACGCCCTATCTGGGGCAGGGCTCGCCCAATGTATGGCACAATCCCACCACCATCGGCGTAAAGTGGGTCGCACTGATCGTCTTTATGCTGACCGCCGCAGAGCTGACAAGGATGGTCAAAACGGATTTCAAAAAGCATGTCCGGATCCTTCCCGGCATCCTGATCGCAGTCCTCATGGTGGTTTCCAACCTCTATAAGCCCAGTCTGGTCATGGTCTACTATCCGGCCATTTTCATTCTGTGCCTGGTATGGCTGGTCCATTACAGGGGCAGGAACTTCCTGCACTGCCTGGAGCTCTTTGTCATCTGCCTGCCTTCTCTGGCTCTGATGATCCGCCAGTATATGCTTTCCTTTGGAGGAAGCGGCACGGGAGGCGGCCTGGAAATTGCTCCTTTTAAGACAGCCTCTCTCTACACGCCAAACGTCCTGATTTCGACCCTTCTGCTCCTGGCTTTCCCCCTTTTCATGCTCCTTGTGACCATGATCGGAAAGCATATGGACATGGCCGACTGGTTCGGCTGGCTCATGCTCCTGGCCGGCCTTGCCGAAAAGCTGCTCCTGGCTGAGACCGGGGAAAGAGCCTCCCACGGCAATTTCAGCTGGGGCTACCTGCTGGCTGTTTACTTCGTCTGGTTCCTGGCCATCCGGGATTACATGTGCCTGTGGCAGACCCGGAGCCTTTACGCGGTCAGGGTCCTGCGGGTCAGAGATCATGTGCTGTGCTTTTTCGCCACAGTCCTCCTGACCCTGCATGTTCTCTCCGGCGCCTATTACCTCTATTACCTGATCGTTCTCGGAAACGGGATCTGACCTTTTGCACCGATCTGTCTGGAAAGGAAGCTCTGCCATGAAAGCTCTGAAAAAAATCCCTCTGTATATTCTTTTTGCCGCCATGCCTCTGATCACGATGGCCCTGATTTCTCTGATCTTCCGCATCGATCCCAGGAACACGGTCCTGGTGGCCGGTGATGAGATCACCTGGTATTCCCTGATCCGGTCTGTCTGTGCCTTTGGCCGCCCTCTGGGCTACTATGGCTATGCCGGCTCCCACGCCGCCTATGGTACCTTCAGCACCTGGGGACCTGCCCAGGTCTATGCCATGTCCCTGCTGCCTGCCTTTACCGGCATGACCCTGCAGTCACAGATTCTGACAAATGTGGTTTATGCCTGTGCGGCAAACCTTATTTTTGTTCTCTTCACCCAGCCGGAGGTCAAGAGTGCCTTAAAGCTGATCCTGATCAGCTTCCTTACCTACGTCAGCTTCCAGTTCATCTTTACCGGCATGTCGGAGACCACCCGTTTTTCCATGGGGATCATCCTGACCGGCATTCTCTGGTATCTGTGGAAAAACGCTGCCAAGGGCAAGGTCTTCTACTCCATCGTCCTGTTTGTTCTGGCGCCGGTCCTGATCCTGGCCTTCTCCGCCTGCTATATTCTCTTTACCATTACCGTACCGGTATGGTTCCTCTGCCTGGCAGCCAGAATGGCCCATAAGAAAAAAAGGAATTTCGGCTTCTGGATCCTCTACTGGCTTCTGGCCGTCCTTTTCTCGGCAGCCATCGTGGCCGGCATGTATTTCCTCAGAAGCAAACTGATCGCCCCCTACCTCAGCAGTACCACCGGGGACTTCATCGCCGCCTTCCGTACCGATTTCCAGACAGGCCTTTCCTATGCGGCCGGCCTTCTCCGCTCGGCCTGGGACAGCCTCAATCCCGCTGCCCTCTTTGCCATGCGCTCGGAGCACCACGGCTTTTACATGTTCACCATGTTCTTCTACTACGCTGTGATCCTCCTTTGCCTGATCCGCATGATTTTATGTATTTCCAAGAGCTATAAGCACAGAGACTGCTTTGCCCAGTATCTGACCTGTTTCCTGCTCCTGGTCTCCTTCCTTTTTGCCTTTATTTTCCTCTATACCACAGAGCCCGTTTCCATGATCCGGGGCCTGAACATTGCCTTTGTGCCCGCCCTCTACCTGCTCTGTCTGGGCGAAGAGGACTCCATTATTACCTTCCGCCTGGCCATCCTCCTCCTGATCGGCATCTTCAGCTTCGGCCTCAATTTCGCCGAAACCGCCGTTCCCGGCAGATATGACCCTGCGGCACCGGCCAGGATCGAAGAAACAGAAAAGCTTCTGTCCCAGTATATCGTCCTGGATCCCGAAGCGGATCCTGCTGAGAACACCGTCCAGCTCTATGGCGAGCTTACCACGCCTCTTATGGGACTGCCCGCCGGCACCGGCATCAACGCCATGCTCTGGCTCAACGTGGTAGAGCCGGAATACAAGTACGCGCTCCTGAATCTGGAATCCCCCGGCACGAGAGACATGGAGACCACCATGCACATGCTGACGGACAAGGGCTACAAAGAGCTGTACAAGGATGACTCCTGGGCCATTTATTCCAACCGCTGATAAAAAATGAAAGCATAAAAAAAGACGATCAGGCACATTTGACCTGATCGTCTTTTTTTATGCATGTATTTTCAGTCTGCAGTCTGCGCAGGTCCCGTAGAATACGGTCCGCATGGGATCGATGGCGAATCCGTGGGTCGCATCGATGTGCTTCTGGATCCCCACCAGCTCATCACAGTGCAGGTGGATCAGCTTCCCGCAGCTCTCACACTTGCAGTGGAAGCAGTCTACGGTGCTTTCTTCACGGTCTCCCACATATTCATAGCAGGCGGAATTGGTCGCTCCAATGGTGTATTTGCGGACCGTCCCTTCCTCCACCAACTTGTCCAGATGGCGGTAAATGGTCGCCATTCCCATGGCCAGGCCCTTCTCCCGGAAATCATCATGGATCTGGGCCGCCGTCAGATGGATCCCGGCCTTTGTCTGCAGATAGTCTGTCAGCTCATCCTTCTGTTTTGTTCTGTAACGGGCTCTGCCTGTCATATCCGACCTCTCTTCGCAAAACTGATAACCCATTTCTCAGATATAGTCTACCAGTCTGCGGAGGATTGTCAACCGCAAAAATCAGGAGAAAGCGGCAGGATCTCAGTGGATCCCCGTGACCTCATAATCCTTGTCCTCGATGGTTTCTTTGAGGACCGCATCCTCGATCTCGGCATTCAGGGTAACGATGGCGGTGCCGGCGGTATGGCTGACCTGGGCGCTGTCTACCTGGGGAAGCTTCTCCAGGGCCTTTTTGACGGTGGCTTCACAATGGGGGCACATCATTCCTTTGACTTCGATTGTTTTTGTCATAGCATTTCCTTCCTTTTCTTCTTCGTTTATAACTTCCAGCAGATGACCCTGGTCATCTGTAGTGACCGGATTTTTGAGTTTTCTGTCCCTGGAGGGATCATGGACCCGAAAAAGATTGAGGCGCAGGGCGTTGGAAACAACGCAGAAGCTGGACAGACTCATGGCTGCCGCCCCGAACATGGGGTCCATGGTAATGCCGGCCCAGACCATCAGGCCTGCCGCCACCGGGATCAGGATCGTGTTGTAGATCAGCGCCCAGAAAAGATTCTCCAGGATATTCCTGTAGGTCTGTCTGGACAGGCGGATGGCTGCGGAGGCGTCCGTCAGACGGCTCTTCATCAGAACAACGTCGGCGGCATCCAGGGCCACATCTGTACCGGCGCCGATGGCTATGCCGATATCCGCCCTGGTCAGGGCCGGCGCGTCGTTGATGCCGTCTCCCACCATGGCTGTCCTGCCGAAGGCCTGGAGCTTTCGGATCACGGCTTCCTTCCCATCCGGCAGAACGCCTGCAATGACCTCATTGACGCCGGCTTCCTTCCCGATGGCCTCGGCCGTCCGGCGGTTGTCGCCGGTCAGCATGACGACATGAATGCCCATGTTCTGCAGCTCTTTCACTGCCTGGGCGGAGTCCTCCTTGATGGTATCCGCCACGGCAATGATGCCCAGGAAGGTATCGTCAGCCATAAAGAGAAGCGGCGTCCTGCCCAGACCTGCCAGTTCATCGGCCCGGTCCTTCATCTCCTGAGGGATCCGGGTCCTGCTGCTGATAAAGGCAAGGCTTCCGCCGGTCAGGACCTCCTGCCCGCACAGACCGGTCAGGCCGTTTCCGGGCAGAGCGGAAAACTCTGTCACCTTCCCGGCCTCCAGGCCCTTTTCTCTGCCGTAACGGACGATGGCGCCGGCAAGCGGATGTTCGCTCATGCTTTCCAGGGAGAAGGCCTTCTGCAAAAAGGCGGCTTCCTCTATGCCCTCTGCCGGGATCAGGTCGGTGACCCTGGGCTCGCCGGTGGTAATGGTCCCTGTCTTATCCAGGGCAACGATCTGCACATTGCCTGCTTCCTGCAGGGCCTCGGCGTTCTTGAAAAGAATGCCGTTCCTGGCGCCGCTCCCATTGCCCACCATGATGGCCACAGGGGTCGCAAGCCCCAGGGCGCAGGGACAGCTGACCACCAGGACGCAGATAGCCCTGGCCAGCGCAAAGCCGAAGGGCCTGCCAGCCACCATCCAGATGATAAATACCGCCAGGGCAATGCCCATGACCACCGGTACAAAAACGCCGGAGATCCGATCCGCCAGCCTGGCCACCGGCGCTTTGGTGGCCGCCGCATCCGAGACCATCTGGATGATCTGGGCCAGGGAGGTATCCTCACCGACCCGGGTCGCCTGACACTTCAGGAAACCGGACTGGTTGAGGGTGGCGGAGGAAACGCTGTCTCCCGCCACCTTGTCCACCGGAATGCTCTCCCCTGTCAGGGCCGCCTCGTTGACGGCGCTGCTTCCTTCCAGCACGATCCCGTCCACGGGTATGTTCTCACCGGGTCTGACGACAAAAATATCGCCCTTCCCGACCTCGTCGATCCCCACCGTGATCTCCTGGCCGTCCCGGATCACATTGGCTGTCTTGGGGGCCAGCTTCATCAGGCTCTTCAGGGCGCTGGTGGTCTTGCCCTTGGAGTAGGATTCCAGCATCTTGCCCACCGTGATCAGGGTCAGGATCATGGCCGCGGATTCAAAATAGAATTCATTCATGCATTCCATGACCCTGGCCGGATCCCCGTCCGTCTGGGCTCTTGTCATCACAAAGAGCATGGCCGTGGAATAGGCAAAGGCTGCGGAGGATCCCAGAGCGATCAGCGTATCCATGTTGGGGGCCCCGTGGAAGAGACTCTTAAAGCCGCTGATAAAGAATTTCTGGTTAATGACCATGATGATGGCCGAAAGCAGGAGCTGCGCCAGGCCCATGGCCACATGGTTGCCTTCAAAGAAGGCCGGCAGGGGCAGGCCCAGCATCATGTGTCCCATGGAAAAGTACATGAGGACCAGAAGAAATCCCAGGGATACAATGAGACGCCTTTTCAGGACCGGCGTTGTCCTGTCCTTCAGGGCGTCCTCCTCCGCCGCGATCTTGGCGGAAAGACTCCCGGAGGTCTTTGCCGTATCAGCCCCCTTGGGCATGGCTCCATAGCCTGCATTTTCCACCGCGGCCATAACGGCATCGGCTGAGGCCGTGCCCTCCACGCCCATGGAATTGGTCAGAAGGGACACGCTGCAGGCAGTGACCCCGGGCACCTTGGAGACCGCTTTTTCCACTCTGGCCTGACAGGCGGCGCATGTCATGCCTGTTACTGTATATTGTTCCATGTTACCTCCACTATTTCATCAGCTTCTGCAGGGTCCTGACCAGTTCATCCAGCTTCTCTTCACTGCCTTCCCGCACGTCTTCGGCCACACAGGTCCGGATGTGGCTGGACAGAAGGACCTTGGTAAAGCTGTTTAAGGCGCCGCTTGCGGCAGCCACCTGGCTCAGGATATCAATGCAGTAGGCATCCTTTTCCACCATGCCCCGGATTCCCCGGATCTGTCCTTCGATCCGGTTCAGACGGTTGATCAGGTCTTTGTATTCTTCCTCCGACCGCTTTCTGGTACGGCAGCAGCAGGTCTCAGGCATCTGCAGATCTTTTTCTTCCATTTTCGCTTCCTCCAATCATGCCGCCCGGAGCGGCGCCCGAAGAGAAATTCAAATGGAAAAGTCTTTCCTTGACGGACTTTTCCATGGCGATTTCTCCGATGGGCTATGCCGGGGATGGTGCTTCGGCTTGGCCCTTTTCGTGTATAAGCCTGCCTCCGCAGGATGATTCTCTCTTAATACCCCCTGGGGGTATCTTTTCGTCTCCTATACTATACCCCCTTGGGGTATTTTGCAAGACCTTATTTCCAAATGGCCTTACGCCATGCCGGCACCTCACGGCCTTCGCCGCTCGGTGTCGCGGCATTCGCTGCCCATCCTGTCCTTACGCCATGCCGGCACCTCACGGCCTTCGCCGCTCGGTGTCGCGGCATTCGCCGTATGCTCCCAGTCTGTCAAACGACCATTCGAGAGCAAGCTCTCGATGGTGCCTGACAGACTGGGAGCGCATGGCTCATTGCTCGCGCAAAAAAACGCGGGAGAAGGGTCGTTCCCTTTTCCCGCGCTTTGCTTTCTGCTTTGTCTTCCACTCAGCCGTGAAGGCCTCTGGACTGACGATCCATATCTTCTATAACGATGTCGTAGATCTCACCCAGGCTTCTGCAGTACTCCAGTACCAGCCAGGGCTCATTGGTATGGAAGTGGATCTTGATCAGCTCCTCATCGCCCACAGCCAGAAGGCTGTCGCCTTTGAAATGGCCTGCGATATAATCAAAGATCTCGTCCTCGTCCAGGTCCTCGCCCTCGATCAGAAGCTGCGTATCATATCTGTATTCCAACATGTTTATTCCTTTCTGCCGCGCATGCCTGCCCGGCAAATCCGTTTTTAGGTTTGCACGGCATAACTATACCATAGTACCCCGGGAAGGTGCAAGTTCATGCAGGGACTCCTGTCGCCGGTCAAGCCTCCTCGTCTGCCTTTCGGTCCATGTCCATCGGAGTGGTGTAGTCCATACCGATCTGTCCCTGCCTGGTCTGTTCGCGGATGATCAGCATGAATTCTTCGCCTGTGATCGTCTCCTTCTTATAGAGATATTCGGCCAGGGCGTCCATGATCCGCTTGTTTTCGGTCAGGATCTGTCTTGCCTTCTCATGCTGGGTCCGGACCAGCTCAATGACCTTCCTGTCGATCAGGGCTGCCGTTTCCGCCGAGCAGGCAAGGGAGGTGTCTCCGCCCAGATACTGGTTGTTCACCGTTTCCAGGGCGACCATACCGAACTCATCGCTCATGCCGTATCTTGTGATCATGGCCCGGGCCATCCGGGTCGCTTTTTCAATGTCGTTGGAAGCGCCGGTGGTGATAGAGCCGAACTCCACTTCTTCCGCCGCACGGCCGCCGCAGAGGGTGGCGATCTGGTTTTCCATCTCGGTCTTGGTCATCAGATAGTGGTTGCCCTCTTCCTCCACCTGCATGGTATAGCCCAGGGCGCCGGAGGTACGGGGAATGATGGTGATCTTCTGGACCGGGGCCGAATTGGTCTGCATGGCGGCGACCAGGGCGTGGCCGATCTCATGGTAGGATACGATCAGCTTTTCCTTGTCGGAAAGGATGGCGTTCTTCTTCTGATACCCGGCAATGACGACCTCGATGCTTTCCTCCATATCCTCCTGGGTGGCGAACTTCCTGCCTGCCCGGACAGCCCGCAGGGCTGCCTCGTTGACGATATTGGCCAGTTCCGCACCGGAGGCGCCGGCTGCCATACGGGCCACCTTGTCAAAATCCACATCCCCGGAGATCCTGATCTTTTTGGCGTGTACCTTGAGTATATCGACACGCCCCTTTAAATCCGGCAGCTCCACCGGTACCCGGCGGTCAAAACGGCCGGGCCTTGTAAGGGCCGGATCCAGGGCTTCGGGCCGGTTGGTGGCCGCCAGAATGACAACCCCCAGATTTTCCTCAAAGCCGTCCATCTCCGTCAGCAGCTGGTTGAGGGTCTGCTCTCTTTCGTCATTGCCGCCGAAATTCCCGCCGTCACGCTTTTTGCCGATGGCGTCGATCTCATCGATAAAGACAATACAGGGGGCCTTTTCCTTGGCCTGGCTGAACAGGTCTCTTACCTTGGAAGCGCCCATTCCTACGAACATCTCGACAAATTCCGAGCCGGACATGGAGAAGAAGGGAACATTGGCCTCGCCGGCGACCGCCTTGGCCAGCATGGTCTTGCCGGTTCCGGGAGGGCCCACCAGCAGGATGCCCTTGGGCATGGTGGCGCCGATTTCTTTATATTTGCCGGGATCGTGCAGGTATTCCACGATCTCCTGCAGATTTTCCTTGGCCTCCTCTTCGCCGGCCACATCCTGGAAGCGGATCCCGTCGGAGGATTTGACATAGACCTTGGCGTTGGACTTGCCCAGGCCAAAGCTCATGGCCCCGGCGCCGCCGCCCATCTTGTCCATTACCTTTTTGCTCACCTGGCTCCAGAGGAAATAGAAGATGCCGAAGGGAAGGATCCAGTTGAGGAAGATGGTCATCAGGGGCGACGCTTCTTCGATGATCTTACTGGAGAAGCTGACGCCGGCCTTATGAAGACGGTCTGTCAGGCCGCTGTCCTCCATCAGGCCCGTTCTGTAAATATTCTGGTCCTTGTCGGTGAAGTAGATGGCGTTGGGCTCGATCTGCACCTCGCTGATCTTTCCCTCCTCCGTCATGGTCATAAAGGTACCGTAATCCACGGTCTGGACCCTGGCTGCCTCCATACGGGGCAGGATCACCAGATTCAGGACCAGGATCACTGCTGCAACAGCCAGCCAGTAATATACCAGCTGTTTTTTGGGAGTTTTTACTTCTTTCATATCGGTTGACTCTTTCCTTTAAATGATTTCTTACGAAATTGCCTTCACACAAAAGGCCGCTCGTGCGGGCACGGCGGCCGTATCGCGCATAACCGTTACGATGCCAAAGAATCGCAATTGTTATATAACTACTATATCAGACTCCTTCGTTCCATGTGTGAACGTTGTGTGAAAGTCCATGAAAGAATTCTAAACTTCCTTCTCCCGGCGAACGGATTTTTCGAATTCCCGGGCCAGGGTAGAAAAGAGCTCTTCGTTGTCCACCGGCTTCCGCAGGGCCGCGTTCATGCCGGCCTGCAGACAGCTTTCGTCCGTATTTTCCGTTACATCCGCTGTCAGAGCGATAATGGGAATGGTCCTGGCGTCCTCCACGTCCATCCTGCGGATCTCACTGGCCGCCTCGATCCCGTTCTTTCCGGGCATCATCAGGTCCATCAGGATGGCCTGGTAATAATAGGCGCCCTTCCTCTGGAACATGTCGATGACGTCCTGGCCGTCAATGGCCCGCTCCGAATGGATTCCCTTTGTTTCCAGGATCTTGACGATCACCTCTGCATTGATGTTGTTGTCCTCTGCGATCAGGACGGTCTTGCCATAGAGGATCCGGTCCTCATAGGAGGTCACGCCGCCCCCCTGCATGCGGAGCTGTTCATCGGTTGCCGTCTCATAGGTCAGGCTGACCGTGAAGGTGGTTCCGATCCCCTGGGTGCTCTGGCAGCTGATGGTGCCGTCCAGAAGATCCACCAGGTTCTTGCAGATATAGAGGCCCAGCCCGGTCCCTTCCTGAAGGCCGGCTTCTTCTCCGGCTTCCTGTTCAAAGGGCAGGAACATCCGGCTCTGGAAGGCCTCGCTGATTCCGGACCCGTTATCCTGTACCGTATAGACGTGCCGGACCTTGGTTCCCTCGTAGGTAACGTCGACGCCCAGAAGGACGTCCCCGCCCGCAGGCGTGAACTTGAAGGCGTTGGAGATCAGGTTCAGCAGGATCCTTTCCACGTGCTCCACGTCCATCATCACGAAACGGTTCTTGGAGCCCCGGATCAGCATCCTGAAATGCACGCCGCTGCTGTCGGCCCGGCTCTCCATCATGTTGCTGATTTCCTGCAGGACCTTTTCCTCCCGGACCACCGAGCTGATGCTGACGACCTTGCCGGCATTGATCCTGCTGGTCTCCAGGATCTCATCGATCAGGCTCATCAGATACCGGTTGGAGGACCGGATCTTCTCCAGGTTGTCCCTGGCGTCGGAAGGAAGCTCCGGCAGCTGCAGAGTCAGCTCTGTCAGACCGTTGATGGCCGTCATGGGGGTCCGCATATCGTGGCTCATATGAGACAGGAAGCGTTCCTTTTCCTGGCCGGACTTTACGGCGTTCCGCAGGGCCTGGGCCATCTCATCGATCTGCTTTTTGTCCCCGATCTGCTTGGTCGTATCCACGAAGGTCAGGATCAGGCCCCTGACAGGATTGTGGGCCAGGTCCTGGTCAGCGGGTATGTTTTCCGCCCCGCTCCTGAGGATCCGGTAGGGGGCGATGCGGAAGAGGTAGGTCTTGCCGCCGACCGAAGCGCAGTGCTGCTCAATGGGCATGGAGGTGGACAGGACCTTCCTGCAAAGCTCGATCAGATCGATGGTGGCAAAATTGTAAGCAATGAAGCGCAGAGATCTGCCCACGTCCTGCTCCACTACGTTGAATTCCTTGGAAATATAGTCTGTATAACGGCGGATGTTCAGCTCCCTGTCCACCATAAGGATTCCCACCAGGGTCGTGGAAAGGAAGTTGGCCATATCGCTGTTGAGCTCCGTCAGCTCTCCCACCTTGGCCTGATACTCTGAGTTGACGGTATAAAGCTCTTCGTTAACGGACTGCAGCTCTTCGTTGGAGCTCTGCAGCTCTTCATTGGCCGTCAGAAGTTCCTCATTGGCCGCCTGCAGCTCGGCATTCACGGCCTCCAGCTCCGTCACCGTCTTCTTCAGATCGTCCTGGGCGATATGGAGTTCCTTCTCCAGATCCATGATCCTCTGGGAGGCTGCCGTATCGATCCGGAAGTGGGTCATATCCAGGCCTTCCTCGGGATCGGACTGGCCCTTGCGGACAAAGACCAGGGCCGTCACGCCGGTGGACTCATCCAGTTTGTTCCGGATGGGCAGGGCGTACATGGAAATATATTCTCCATGGCCGTCGATGGAGACCGGGATCTGGTCGTAGGAGACCCTGCCTTCCTTTTCTCTGGATTCCTTCAGGGCCTTGGAAATGGCGATCTTGAGATCGTTCCGGATCAGGGAGAAAATGTCCAGTGTCACGCTGCCCACCGGAATATTGATGAATTTGCTGCAGTCCCCGTAGGAATGGATCAGCTCATTTTTCTCATTTACCAGAACAGAGGCGGGCAGGAGGGTCTCCAGAACCTTGGTGTCCAGCTCGGCGGAGGTATACTGATCCTCCATGAAGTCCTCCCTGGGGGCTGTAATGACCGGCTCCATGTGGTTTTCCACATTGTTCATCAGATAGGAGATCCGTTCATGTCTGGGCGCCTTGCCGGCTACGTTGTGGATAAAGATCTTCTCATTGGCACAGAAGGTCCGAAAGACGTCGTCATAGTCGCCCACCGACTCGGACCGGCCCAGGAAAAGGAAGCCCTTGTCCTTCAGCGCCATGTTGAAGATGGCAAAAAGGTTCCGCTGGAGCACGTTCTGGAAATAGATCAGCAGGTTCCGGCAGCAGATCAGATCCAGTCTGCCGAAGGGCGGATCCTGGAACACATTGTGCTGAGCAAAGACGATCATCTTGCGGATATTGTGGTTGATATAATAGCGGTTGCCCTTCCTGGTAAAGTTTCTGCTCAGGCGGGACACGCTGATGTCCTCAATGATGTTGTCGCCGTAGGACCCTCTGCCGGCTATGGATATGGATTCCGCATCCAGATCGGTGGCAAAGATCTTGACCTCGCGGCGCATCTCCAGCTCTTCCATGACCTCATCAAAGAGGATGGCGACGGAATAGGCTTCTTCACCGGTGGAGCATCCGGCCACCCAGACCCGGATCTGGTCTGCCGGTCTGGTACGCTTGATCAGCTCTGTGATGACCTGGTCCTTGAGCACCTCAAAATAGTCCGGATCCCGGAAGAAGCTGGTCACGCCGATCAGGACCTCCTTGCCCAGCAGGCGGGACTCCTCCGGATTGTTGGTCAGATAGTTGACGTACTCCCTGAGATTCCGGTTGTGGGTAATCACGATGCGGCGCTCGATCCGGCGCAGGATCGTGGTCTTTTTATAATAGGTATAGTTGACGCCTGTTACATCCTTGAGGATGGAAAAGACCTGGCTGAGCAGATCGGTATCGCTCATCTGCAGCTTTCCGCTGGAGTCCGTCATGGACGCGGAAATGTGGGCCATTTCACGGGCAATGGAATCCGGATTCAGGATCAGGTCCACAAAGCCTGTGGCAATGGCGTTTCTGGGCATGCCGTCGAACTTGGCGCTCTCGGGAGACTGGACGATGATCACGCCGTTCTGCTCCTTGATGGACCGGATGCCGTTGGTACCATCAGACCCTGTGCCGGAAAGAATCACCGCCACAGACCGGTTCTCGAAGGATCTGGCCAGCGACCGGAAAAAGATGTCAATGGGATGATTGATATGCTGCTGGTTGTATTCTCTGAGCTTTAATACGTCTGCTTCTATCTCCAGATTGTACTTGGGAGGAATCATATAGATATGATTTCTCTTAACCTGCATTCCATCTCTTGCTTCCTGAACGGGCATGGATGTATACTTACCAAGTATGTCTGTCAGCATGCTCTTATGTGCTGGTGACAGATGCTGAACGATCACGAAGCTCATTCCGGTATCTCCGGGAAGAAAAGTCAAAAGCTGCTGCAGGGCTTCGAGGCCGCCGGCTGATGCGCCGATCCCGACGACACAGCTGGGATGCAGATCCAACGACAAATCGGAATAATCCTTATGGTAATTCATAAACAGCACCTCCTGTTACAATAGTAAGACGGGACTCGCCGCATTACAAATGTTTTTTCTGATTTCTTCATACCTTTGAGCCGGGGCGGACGTCTGCCTCCCTCAAAAAAAAGTACCCATTCAGACTGTTCGATAGTATAATCTAGATATTACAGCAATTGAGAAAGTGAGCAACATACCTATGATTTCTTTTAATGTACCGCCTTTCACAGGGAAAGAGCTTGAATATGTAAAGCAGGCTGTAGACAATCATAAGATCTGCGGCGACGGCCCTTTTTCCAAAAAGTGCCACGCCTGGCTGGAGGAGCGCTTCCACTCCCAGAAGGTCCTGCTGACCACCTCCGGTACAACAGCCCTGGAAATGGCCACCCTCCTTTCCAACCTGAAAAAAGGCGATGAGGTGATCCTCCCCAGCTTCACCTTTTCCAGTACGGCCACCTCTGTGGTCCTGACCGGGGCCACCCCCGTTTTTTCTGATATCCGTCCGGACACCATGAACCTGGATGAGAAGAGGATCGAAGACGCGATCACTCCCAGGACCCGGGCCATCATGGCCGTCCACTATGCAGGCGTTGCCTGTGAAATGGATACCATCCTGGATATCGCAGACCGCCACGGTCTCATGGTCATTGAAGATGCCGCCCAGGGCGTTATGAGTACCTATAAGGGAAAGGCACTGGGAACCATCGGTAATTTCGGCTGTTTTTCCTTCCACGAGACCAAGAACTACTCCATGGGAGAGGGCGGCGCGCTCCTGATCCGGGATCCCAAAGACAATGAAAAGGCCGAGATCCTTCGGGAGAAGGGAACCAACCGGTCCGTCTTCCTCCGCGGCCAGGTCGACAAATATACCTGGGTGGACTACGGTTCCTCCTATCTGCCCAGCGATATGAACGCAGCCTACCTCTGGGCCCAGCTGGAAATGGCGGACGCCATCAACGAGAACCGTCTCAGGACCTGGAACCGCTACCATGAAAGCTTCCGTGATCTGGCGGAGGCCGGCAGACTGGAGCTTCCTGTCATTCCGGCAGAATGCGTCCACAACGCCCATATGTATTATGTCAAGTTAAAGGACCTGGAAGAGAGGACCGCTTTTATTTCCTTTCTGAAATCCCGCGGCATCCTCAGTGTTTTCCACTATGTTCCTCTGCACTCCGCCCCGGCGGGTGAACGTTTCGGACGCTTCCATGGAGAAGACCGCTATACGACCTCCGAATCCAATCGTCTGGTCCGCCTTCCTCTCTACTACAATATGGCAGAGAAGGATACCACTGCCGTCATCGAAGCAGTCCATGATTTCTTTAAAAAATAAGTACAGACAGGAAACCCATGACTAAGAAAAAACTGATCAGTTTTGTAATTCCCTGCTATGCCTCCGAAGGCTCTGTGGCCCTGGTCATAGACGAGATCAGGGCAGTGGTGAAGCAGCGGCAGGACCTCTATGATTATCAGATCATCGCTGTTAATGACTCCTCTCCCGACAGGGTGATGGATGTGCTCCGCAGCTGCGCTGCCAAGGACCCCAGGGTCTGCGCCATTGACCTGGCCAAGAACGGAGGCCGCCACAATGCCCTTATGTGCGGCTGCCATTTTGCCGAGGGCGACTATGTCGTCTTTATCGACGATGACCAGCAGTGTCCCTGCGACAGGTTCTGGGATCTGCTCGATCCCCTGGTCCATGGAAACTATGACGTTTCCATTGCCAAATATCCGCAGAAAAAGCAGTCCGGCTTCAAGAATTTCGGATCCAGAGTCAACGATCTGGTGGCCAACTGGCTGCTGGGCAAGTCCAAGGATCTGAAATTCTCCAACTTCTCCGTAATGAAGAAGTTCGTCCGGGATGAGATCATCAAATACACCAATCCCTATCCCTACCTGTCCGGCCTCATGCTCCGGTCCACCGGCCGTGTCTGCAACGTGGAAATGGAAGAAAGGGAAAGGCAGATCGGCGTCGGCCATTACAATTTCCGCAAGTCCTTTGCTTTGTGGATGAACAGCTTCACCGCCTTCTCCGTAAAGCCCCTGCGGCTGGCCACCTCCTGCGGCATGGTCTGCGCCTTCTTCGGCGTCCTGCTCCTCCTCTATACCGTTATCCACAAGCTCATGGTCCCCACCGTCACCATGGGCTACAGCTCCACCATGGCCGTCCTCCTCTTTATGGGCGGGATGATCATGTTCATGCTGGGACTGATCGGCGAGTATGTCGGAAGGATCTATATATCCCTCAACAATTCGCCCCAGTTCGTAGTCCGGGAGGCCATCAACGCTGCGCCCTCTCCGGACAGGGATGACGCTGCCTGATTCTTCCCCTGCATAAAATACCTGGAATTTAAAAGAGACCCTTCAGCACCAAATGGCTGAATGGTCTCTTTTTTTGCCTTAATGATATACGACGATCTTGGTATTGGCCGGGATATTGTCATAGATCCACTTGGCTTCCTCCAGCTTCATGCGGATACAGCCGTGGGATGCGCTGACGCCAAGCCTGCCGTCCGTAATGGTATTGGGCGAGCTCTCCTGGGTATAGAGCACCGAATGGAAAAGGTAATTGCCGCTGTACTGGGTCGCATACCAGCACCTGTCGGAACCGGAGTTGAAATACAGAAGCTTCATGCCCCGGTAGAAAACGCCTTCCCTGGTGGGCATGTTGGGGGCTCCGGTGGTCACCGTGTAGTACTTGACCCGGTCCCACTTGCCGCTGCCCTTTTTGTAAACGCCTACCCGGTGGGTGGAGACATTGGCCAGGACCAGATAGCCGGTGGGACTCGTATAATCCTGGGCCTTCTTGTACATGGCCTTCTCATTGGCGTCCGAGAAGGTTTCGATCTCCTTGCCGTTCTTGCCGATCTTGCGGCCGTTTATGGTGGTGCTGACGGCCATGGCGCCCAGGGCGTGCTTTTTGGTCTCCTTCTCATAGAAGTAGTAGTTGGCTCCGCTTATGGTCGCCCAGCCGGTCTGCATGACGCCGTCCTTATTAAAATAATACTTGCTGCCGGACAGGGTCTTCCAGCCCGTCATGACGGCGCCGGTCTTTTTGTTAAAGCGGTACCATTTTTTCTTCAGCTGCTTCCAGCCCGTCTGCATGACGCCCTTCCTGCTGAAGTAATACTTTTTGCCCTTGATGGTCGCCCAGCCGGTCTGCATCTTCCCGTCTTTGGCAAAATAGTAGGTCTTCTTGTCCAGCTTCTTCCAGCCGGTCTGCAGAACGCCCTTTTTGCTGAAGTAGTAGGTGGCGCCGGACAGGGTCTTCCAGCCGGTGACCATCTTTCCGCCCTTCTTACGGAAGTAATATTTCTTTCCGCTTATGGTGGTCCAGCCGGTGACCTTTTTCCCCTTTTTGTAGTAGTAGGTCCCGTCCGTGGTCGTGACCCAGCCCTTCTTTTTGGAAGAGGCGGCATAGCCTTCCGCTTCGCCCTCTGCCTCCTCCCCGGCCGTCTCTGCGGCGGTAAGGGAAAGGGGGGAGACTGCCGGTCCCTGAAGGGCCAGCACCAGGGTCAGCAGAAAAATCAGTATTTTTCGGTTCATAAACCTTCTTTCCTTCAGCTTTTTGCTGCTTCCATCAGCTTATCCTTCAGCTGCTTTTCAATCTGGGCCAGTTCCTTCTCGGCCTCGCGGCGCTTCTCCTTGCCTTCCTTCTGGATGGTCAGGACTTCGTCCATGGTGGTGATCAGCATCTCATTGGTATTGCGGATGGTCTCGATATCCACGATGCCGCGCTCGGATTCCTTGGCAGCTTCGATGGTCGCGATCTTGAGCTGCTCTGCATTCTTCTTGAGCAGGGCGTTGGTCGCATCAGAAACCTCTCTCTGGGCCTTGGCGGCGTCGTTGGCGTGCTGCACGCCGATGGCGATGACCATCTGGTTCTTCCAGAGGGGGATGGTATTGACGATGGTGGACTGAATCTTCTCCGCCATGACGGTATCGGCGTCCTGGAGCATGCGGATCTGGGGACCGGTCTGCAGGGCAATGGTCCTGGACAGCTGCAGGTCATAGAGCTTCTTCTCAAAGCGGTCGCACATGGAGGCGAAGTCCTTGGCCGCCTGGGCGTCTTCCGCCAGACCTGTCCGCTGGGCCTTCTGCTGGAGCTCGACCAGCTCGGTCTCCCGAAGGAGTTTGAGCTTCTTCTTGCCCGCCAGGATATACATGGAAAGCTCCTTGAAATAGTTGAGGTTCAGATTGTACATCTGCTCCAGGCTGGCCACATCCTTCATAAGGGTCGCCTGATGCTCCTCCAGCTTATTGGAAACGGCTTCCACGTTCTTTTCCACAGAATCGTATTTGACCTTCATGCTCTGAAGCTTGTTCCCGCTCTTTTTGAACAGGCCCAGGAAGCCCTTGTCCTCCTCGGTGATATCAAAGCTCTTGAGGTCTGTGACCAGGTCGGTGATCATGTTCCCGACTTCTCCCAGATCCTTTGTCTTGACCGTATTCAGGGTCTTCTCGGAGAAAGCGGCCAGATTCTTCTGGGTCCCTACGCCGTAGTTCATGACTGCCGTGGAGTTGGAGATATCGATTTTCTTTACGAAATCATCCACCATCTTCAGCTCAGCTTCGGAAAGAACGTTTTCTTCGGGTTCGGCTTCCTCTTTGGCCGGTTCGGGCGCAGCCTGCACCTGAGCCTGGGCCTGGGGCGCTTCCGGCTCACCGAAAGAAAGTGAGGGGGCCTGCATCTGTAATCCTTCAAATCCTGTTAAATTCTCATCCATCTTAAAAACCTCTCCATTTTGACACAGTTTTCAGTTACATCTCCCGCTCAGAATACCAGCTGCTGGACCTGCGGTTCTTCCTTCTCTTCTTCCTTTTCTTTCTCCCCGGCAGACGGTCTGCCGCCCGCTTTGAGCTCCTGCTCGGTCAGGCCGTCCTGATTGAGCATGGTCTTCATCACAGAAATATCCGAAGAAATATCCCAGGCCATATCCTGGAACATGGAATCCAGAAGATTTTCGAAGGCGTTGTTGATGGTATCCAGCGCCTCTTCGATTTCCCGCTTGGTGTTCCTGACGTTTTCACCGGGCTCGTCCTGGCGGTCCAGCTCCGTATAGGCGTCCAGGAGCTTGGTCGTCGTGGGCAGATAGTAGTTCATCAGCCTGCGGAGCTTGGGCGCCGTTTCCGGCTTGTTCTGCACCTGGGCAAAGATCCGGTCCATGATGCTCTCCAGCTTGGCCAGCTTGGAAGACATGGCCTCATCGGCGATATCGTCATTGGCCTGGCGGATTTTAGCCTTGTAGGCGTTGCCCTCCTCCACGATCTTCCGGACGCTGCCGTCTACGCCGGCGTATTTCAGCTCCTCTTCCCGTTCCTGTTCCTCATGAGACCGGAGGGAGGCTTCATAAAGATCGTACATCTCCTGGGTCAGCATGAGGGTGGTCCGGTCCTTGTCATACCAGAACCTGGGCAGCATGTCGTATTTTGCCATCTGGTCCAGATCGTGCAGGACCTCGACCCGGGACCTGCCGGCCTGGGCGGCCAGCTTGCTGATGTCGTAGTATTCGGCCGCGCCGATGATCTTTCCATATTCAAAATAACGCTTGGCCAGCTTCTGCTGGTTGATGCCTCTGGCCAGCAGGAATCCGCCGGCGATGATGATGGCCAGGCCCAGAAGGGACAAAGGCGCGCTGGGGATCAGAATCCCCATGATCACAGGCAGAATACCGACGAAAATTCCAACGATCCCCAGGACCTGCCGGACTACGCCAAAAAGACGGCTGACCTTTCTCTTCATGAAAGGAAAGACCTCCCGCCTTGCCCTTTTCTCCTGCGGCGCTCTCTGGTAGGCGCCGGTCCCGGACCGGACGTCGCCGTAGCCGCCCTTTTTGTATCCCTTCGCCCGTCTGGCGTTGGCCCCGTAGGTCTCCGCCTTTATATCATTGATAAATTCATCGACCGAATCCGTGATCGCAGAGGAAACGCCGCTGAAATCATTGGTATTGAGCGCGTCCGTTACCGCATCCAGCACATCGGAGCCGGCATGGGACAGATCCTCAAACAGATCATTCATTGCCATTAAAGTACCTCCTGACGCTCTTGCACTTGTGCCGCCCCGGGGGACGGCTCCAGAGTGAAAATACTCTGCTATATTTTATCGTAAATGCAGTCAAAATACAACGAATTGGATGGCAGGTTCTGTTAAAGAAGAGATCCCGGAAGGGATTGCAGAAAGGATCCCGCGGCATCTGCCCTGTGTTCAAAAAAACTCCCCAGACATGTGTCTGGGGAGTTTTTTAATAGGGGGAGGGGTTATTTTTGACATGTCGTTTCATGTCGAAATAAAAGGGGGTATCTTTTATTTTTGTTCCGGGCTGTTCCCTGGAACGATTTTGATTATACCCGGCCCTCCCGCAGATGTCCTGTCAGATATTGCAGCCTTCTGGCCATATTTTGCAAATCCTCAGCGCAGCTCCCTGAAATGGAAGGATTTTTGGCCGCTGGCGTAGTCGCCCACGATATGGCCCTTTCCCCGGAGCTTGTACTTGTAGGTCACAAGGCCGTCCAGGCCCACCGGGCCTCTGGGCGGCATCTTGCCGGTGCTGATGCCTACCTCGGCCCCGAAACCATAGCGGAAGCCATCGGCAAAACGGGTGGAGGCGTTCCAGTAAACGCCGGCCGAATCCACCAGATCCATAAAGTGCTCCGCCGCCGCCTCGTTCTCGGTCACGATGCTGTCCGTATGATGGGAGCCGTAGCGGTTGATATGGGCAATGGCTTCGTCCACATCCGCCACCGCTTTATAGGTCATCTTATAGTCCAGGTATTCGCAGTAGTCCTCCTCCGAAGAAGCGGGGATATATTCCACCGGGATCTTCGAAGCGTCAGGAAGGCGGCGCATGACCTCCTCTGCGATGTCCTGGTGGAGGAGCAGGGTCTCCGCTGCGTTGCAGGCGGCCACATACTGGGTCTTGGCGTCCACAATGATGGGAATGGCCTTATCCAGGTCTGCATCCTTATCCACATAGACATGGCAGATCCCCGCCGCATGGCCCATGACCGGGATATCCGAATGGTCCATGATATATCTGACGAAGGCGTTGGAGCCCCTGGGGATCAGAAGATCGATGGATTCGGAGCACTGGATGATCTCCCCGATGCCGGCCCTGTCTTCGATGATGGCGGCGAAATGCTCCGGCAGGCCCGCTGCCAGGCCGGCCCTGTAAATGGTGTCGAAAAGGGCCCTGTTGGTATGCTTTGCTTCGCTCCCGCCCTTCAGGATCGAACCGTTGCCGCTCTTGACGCAGAGGGAGGAGATCTGGACCAGGGCGTCCGGTCTGGATTCAAAAATAACGCCGATGACGCCGATGGGGCAGGTGACTCTGGTCAGGATCAGATCCCTGTCCAGCTCTCTGGAAAACAGGACTTTGCCGACCGGGTCCTCCAGCCGGATCATGCCGCGGATCCCCGCGACGACGTCTTCGAGCTTGTGCTGATCAAATTTGAGCCTTCCCAGAATGGGGCCCGGAAGGTCTTTTCCCTCCTCCAGATCCAGTCTGTTGGCTTCGAAGATCTTCTCCCTTTCGGCCGTCAAGGCGTCCGCTATGGCTTCCAGGGCCCGGTTCCTGATCTGTTCCGGAAGGGCGCCCAGGGCAATGCTGGCTTCCTTGACCTGTTTTGCAGTTTCTCTGTATCCCATTTCTTCCTCCTGTGCCGGCATACACCTGCTCACTCAGGGATCTTCTGAAAGGCTTTTACAGGTGCAAAGGCATATTCTACAAATTCATTCAGTTCCTTTTTGGTTTCAAAGCAGGCGATGATCACCTGGTTTCCCATGGCCCCGGCCAGGGCGTCCGGCATCCGGGTCAGCATACGAAGCGCAGAGGCGTATTTCTCTCCGATTTCCTCCAGGGTATGGGTATAGGGCACGGTATCTCTCCGGCCTGCATAGATGCAGTAGGTCCTGGGGCCTTCAAAGCTGTGGACGCATTCGTCATAGACGATCATATCCGCCCAGATCTTGAAGACGTCCACGCTCTGGGAGTAGTTGAGCATGTCCGGGGTAAAGCCGCCGGCCGGCCGCATGTTGACCTCCAGCGCCACGATGTCTCCCTTCCTGCCCAGGCCCTTCTTGTCCCTGGTCAGGCGGAAGAATTCCAGATGGAAAAAGCGGCTTTTGACCTTGAAGGCCTTGAGGACTCTTTCTCCCGCGCTCCTGACGTCGTCCGGAACCTCCTTGTCTACATAGTAGAAAACGGGAATGCCCTCGTTGACCATATCCATAATGGAATTGACCGCGATATGGGAGGCCGCGAAAATAGGCTCGCCCCGGGAGTTGCAGACGCCGTCAAAGGTCGTAACGTCTCCCCAGATATATTCCTCCATGATATAGGGGGCAAAGGGATAGTCGTTGTAGAAGGCCCGCAGGTCCTCCTCGTTGTCCAGGCGGTAGGTCGCTTCCGCGCCCACGCCCCGGTCGGGCTTGACCACGATGGGATAGCCGCATTCCTCGGCAAAGCGCAGGCCCTGCTTGAGATCCGTGACCATTTCGAACCTGGCTGCCGGAACGCCCGCCTCCTCATAATATTTCTTCATGGCGGACTTGCTCCGGAAGCGGGAGATCTCGTCCGCCTTCAGTCCGGTGGTGATATTGAAATCGGTCCGGAGCATGGCGTCCTGGTCCAGCCAGTATTCATTGTTGCTCTCGACCCAGTCGATCTTGCCGTAGCGGAAGGTAAAATAGCCCATGGCCCGCATGACCTGGTCATAGTTTTCCAGGGTATCTACCTTGAAATACTCCGTCAGCGCTCCCTTCAGCTCCGGATGCAGATCGTCGTAGGGACAGTCGCCGATCCCCAGCACATTGACGCCGTTTTCCTTAAGACCGGTGCAGAAGCGCAGGTAGGACTCCGGAAAGTTGGGCGAGATAAAAACAAAATTCATAAAAACTCCTTTAGCGGATCAGCGGTTCCGTCCAGTACTCCTGGTTGTAGATATCCGTGAAGCGGTACATCAGACTGACAGGGCCGTCTCCGACATTGATATAGGCCACCTTCAGGTCGCCGTCTACGGTCAGCTGCTCTCCCAGGTAGTAATTCTTCTGGAAATTGCCTTCATAGTCATAGTAGTCACAGATGAAGTCGATGGTATCACCGTCCTGGAGCTCGGTCATGTTCTTGGGCACTGTCAGCGTCACATCCTCCTCGTATTCCGCCGCCGCGCCGGCCACGTAGCCGTCGGGATTTTCGGAATCGAATACGATGATCAGATTGGTCCTCTCTCCGTTCAGGAAGCAGGGGACTCTGCCGTAAATGCTGTAGCTGTCGTCCAGATAGGTGGCGTTCATGCGGTAGTAGGCCACTGTCTGTCCGTTAAGGGACACCCAGGTCCTGGAAGTATCCGCAATCAGATTTCCAGCCTCATCGATCTCAAAGACGTTGTCAAGGCCCATATCAATGTAGCCCTCGCCGTCATCATAAAACATGTTCAGGTCCAGATCGTGGACCAGCTCCCACTGGCTCTCAGGCAGGCTGATCCTGTCTCCGTCCCAGACAAGGGCCGAAGGATCGAAATAGTTGGCTGCCAGGTACTGGGCCGTATCCTCCTCCGACAGGGCCCTGTCCGCATAAAAGCCGCCTGCGCCGCCGCCCATGAGCTGTTCCAGGAGGGCGTAGATTTCATCGGCGCTGCCCGAAGACCCGCTGCTGGGGCTCTGGCTGAACAGAGATCCGTAGCCGGTGGAATAGCTGCCGCCGGCGGCCGCCTGGCCGCTGTATTCCAGACTTGCAAACTGTCTGATGCACTTTGCATAGTCGCTGTCCATGCCGATCTGGTCGTAGGTGCTGCAGATCTTGTCCACATAAGCTGTCTTCCGGTAGGGGAAGTAGATGGAAACGCCGTAGGCGTTGCTCATGTTGGAGGAGGTCCTGTTGTATTTGACGGCCTCCTGCAGGGCCTTGGCCAGGGCGGTGCCCTCGGCGGTCTTCATATTCTTGGCCAGATGGACCAGGTCCACCTGGTCGATCTTTGTGCTGGCAGCGAATTCCCTGGTGTTGTATCTGGCGTTGGATACCGCCTTATACTCATTGCCGGAGATCATGGCGCTGATCGATTTGGAGAAGGCGCTGAGCTTTGCAGGGACCGTGTTGGCAAATTCCGCCAGGTCAATGACGGAGAGGGTCGTTCCCTGTCCCCTGCAGCGGGCGGCGCAGGTGGCCACGAAGTCATCGACGATCTCCCGGCCCAGCTCCAGGGTCGGCACAGAGGTATTGGCGGAAAGGGAGCTGACCCAGTTGGTATAGTACCAGCCGATGCCGGGCTCGGTCTCCTCCGACGCGATCATATAGTCTGCATAGTCGTCCAGCATCAGCGCTGTTTCTGCGGTCGCCATCAGGCAGGCGTCGAAGCCGACGAAGTCAAAGCTGACGCCGCCGTCCTTCAGGGCCCTGCTGATCCCGGCCAGATCCATGGAACCGCTCCTGGAAGCCTTCTCGTCATAGCCGTAGCCGCTGACAGAGCCGCCGCCGTGGTCCCAGAGAATCAGATCATAGCGGTTGGCCGGATAGTTTTTGGCTGTCCACTGGATAAAGGAAGACAAGGTCGCAGGGTCTGTCATGACCTTGGCCCCGTCGTTGTCCACCAGCCGCTTCAAATTGCCATGCACCACCTGGTAGATCTGGTTCTTGGAATTGGAGATTCCGTTGATCCGCCAGCTCCTGCAGCCGCCCGTATAGACAATGATGTTGACATTGTCTGCGATATTGGCGTTGGCCATCTCCTGAAGATCGGAGGAGGCCATGCCGGATCTGGATTCCAGGTCTGTGCCGCACATATAGACCATCAGGGTCACGGTGTCTTTCCCGCCGCCCAGGATCTTCGTACGCTTTTCTCTGGAGCCTGCGGCGACCGTTTCGTCCGTCTGCGAATCGGTGGTCGCCTCATTGGAATAATTCGACGCAGGCGCCGTCGCAGTCGTACTGTCGGGATAGTAGACCGTATAATCCGAGGTCTGGGACGAAGTCGTGCCGCCCGTTGTTCCCTGGGGCTGGGTCGTTGTCGTAGTCCCGCCGCCTCCGCCGCCTCCAAAGAGGAAGTAAATGGCCATAATGATAATGACCGGCAGGCTCAGGCCGCCGCCTATGGCCGCCCTGGAGGGGCCCCTTCTGCCCTCGTTCCCTCTGCCGCGCCCGACACTGGAGGAGCCTACCGGCCCCGATCCGAAGCCGCTCCCCCGCTTGTGGGTGCCGGAGCCGCCTCCTGCAACATTTTTCTTATGACTCTGCGGTCTTTTATTATCTGCCATATCATTACCCCCTGTCTGTAATGTCTTCGACTGCAAGGTGTTTTTTACGCGTTATCCACATTGTAGCAGATTTATCGGGAAATAAGAATCACTTTAACGCGGAAAAGACCGGGAACGCACTTCCAAATGGGGAAGCGGTTCCCGGCCGGGTCTTCATGATTTATGAAATTTACTGCAGCCGCCTGTGCTGGTCCCTTCTCATTCGGAGAAAAGACTGGTGGACAGGTATCTGTCGCCGGAATCAGGAAGCAGGACAACGATATTCTTACCTGCATTCTCGGGCCTTTCTGCCAGGATCCTGCCGGCCTTCAGGGCCGCGCCGGAGGAAATGCCCACCAGAACGCCCTCGGTAACGGCAAAGCGCCTGCTCTCCGCAAAGGCGTCCGCATTTTCGATGGGGATGACCTCGTCATAAAGGGAGGTGTCCAGCGTATCCGGGACAAAGCCTGCGCCGATTCCCTGGATCTGATGGGCTCCGGCGGTCCCTTTGGACAGGACCGGGGAGGTGGCGGGCTCCACCGCTACGATCTTCACGTCCGGATTCTGCTCCTTCAGATAGCGGCCCACGCCGGTTATGGTGCCGCCGGTCCCGACGCCGGCGACAAAGATATCTACCTTCCCGTCTGTCTGGGCCCAGATCTCAGGCCCTGTCGTCCTGTAATGCTCGGCGGGATTGGCAGGATTGACGAACTGGCCCAGGATCACGGCGCCGGGGATGGCGTTCTTTAATTCCTCTGCTCTGGCAATGGCGCCCTTCATGCCCTTTGCCCCTTCGGTCAGCTCCAGTTTTGCCCCATAGGCCTTCAGCAGCTTTCTTCTTTCCACGCTCATGGTCTCCGGCAGGGTAAAGATAGCCTGATAGCCTCTGGCCGCCGCAACGGCTGCCAGACCGATGCCGGTATTGCCGCTGGTGGGCTCGATGATGGTGGCGCCCTCTTTGAGGATGCCCCTTTCCTCCGCGTCGCGGATCATGCCCCAGGCGATCCTGTCCTTGACAGAGCCTGCGGGATTGAGATATTCAAGCTTGGCCAGAAGGACCGCCCCTTCAACGCCGGCGTCCTTCCTGTAACGGTCTGCTTTCAGAAGGGGTGTTCCCCCGATCAGTTCCAGTGCGCTGTTCTTAATGTCTCCCATGATATGCTCCTTTTTTCTTTTGTCTGTGCTTTTTTTCCTGCCGCCCGGCCGCTCACCTGGCTGCCGCTGCAAAACCCTGCTCCAGGTCCCAGAGAATGTCGTCGATGTGCTCTGTTCCGATAGAAAGGCGGATCGTATTCTGATAGATCCCGGCCTCCGCCAGCTGGTCCGGCGTCATTTCTGCATGCGTGGTGTCATAGGGATGGATCACCAGGCTCTTGACGTCCGCCACATTGGCAAGGAGAGAGAAGATCTTCAGTCCGTCGATGAAGGCGTAGGCTTCTTTCTGCCCGCCCCTGATATTGAAGGTAAAGATCGAAGCGCCTCCATTGGGGAAGTATTTCTCATAGAGGCTGTGCTGGGGGTGCTCCGGAAGAGAGGGATGGTTGACGCTCTCGACCAGAGGATGGGCCGCCAGGTACTCCACGACCTTTTTGGTATTCTCCGCATGTCTCTCCAGACGCAGGGACAATGTCTCCAGGCCCTGGAGGAGGATCCATGCGTTGAAGGGGGAAATGGCCGCGCCGGTATCCCGCAGCAGGATGGCCCGGATATAGGTCGCATAAGCGGCCGGGCCCGCTGCCTGGACAAAGGAGACCCCGTGATAGCTGGGGTTGGGCTCTGTCAGCTGGGGGTATTTCCCGGAGGCTGCCCAGTCGAACTTCCCGCTGTCCACAATGATGCCGCCCAGGGTCGTGCCGTGACCGCCGATGAATTTGGTGGCGGAATGGACCACCACGTCCGCCCCGTGCTCGATGGGACGGATCAGGTAGGGCGTTCCGAAGGTATTGTCGATGACCAGAGGGATCTGGTGGGCATGGGCGATCTCGGCGATGGCGTCAATGTCCGGAATATCCGAATTGGGATTTCCCAGGGTCTCGATGAAGACCAGCTTTGTCTTCTCATCTATGGCGGCCTTCACCTGGTCCAGATCATGGATATCCACGAATTTCGTGTTGATTCCATAAGCAGGCAGGGTATGATCCAGAAGGTTGTAGCTGCCGCCGTAGATGGTCTTCTGAGCCACCACATTGTCTCCCGCTCCCGCCAGCGCCAGGATGGAATAGGTCACAGCCGCTGCTCCTGCAGATACGGCCAGGGCTGCCGCGCCGCCCTCCAGGGCCGCCACTCTCTCCTCCAGGACGCCCTGGGTGGAGTTGGTCAGACGCCCGTAAATATTGCCGGCGTCCCGAAGGTTAAAACGGTCCGC
Source organism: uncultured Lachnospiraceae bacterium (assembly GCA_946541955.1). GTDB lineage: Bacteria > Bacillota > Clostridia > Lachnospirales > Lachnospiraceae > CAG-791. Next base: position 28,029 of record CAMNJZ010000021.1, read on the forward strand.
CGCATGCTGGGCGCTGTGGAAAACATAGGAGGTCGTCTGATAAATCGGGACTGCTCTGGAATCAGTCGCCGGATCAGCCTGTTCCTGGCCTACGTGAAGCTGCAGGGTTTCAAATTTACAGATATGTTCTTTCATAATTATTTCCTCCCCTTATCCCTTGCAGGTTTAAATCATATATTTCCTACCTGTTTAGTAGGTAATATACACGGAAATAGCCTTCCTGTCAATACGCTTTCTTGATTTTTTTGTGACATAACTAAAGGCTCCCCCCGGGAGTGGGAGGAGCCCTTTATGTCAGCGGATGCTGCTGACCCTTTATTTTTTTGTTACGCCGTCGCCATAGATGGTGGTCCAGTCATTCTTCATGGAGACCGGTACCCAGTCGAACTCCTCGCAGAGGTCGTACATCTTCAGGGCCTTGGCCTCATTGCCGTTCTCGCGCTCTGTATCGTCGCAGCAGAGCATGAAGGCAAGGCTCTTGTACTTGTTGTTGCTGGTGACATATTCCGCCATGCTGGCGTCGCCGGTGCTGTTGCCGAAGGAAAGCACGGGCTGCTGGCCGATCT
>CAMNJZ010000022.1 GCA_946541955.1 uncultured Lachnospiraceae bacterium
TTTTTCGATAAAAATAAAAAAAGACAAAATAAATCATAAAAAATAAATAAATTTCATCATTGCAAATCGGAAATGGCGTCCTAAAATATGGTTTTAGTTTTTGACTTTAACGCATAAAAGGAGCAGCTTTGGAAATTACGTATGCACCGGAACTCCTTTCCTATATGAAGAAACGGGGAAAAAGAAACATTTCCGTCGAGGTGGCCTCCTCGGACCATTCCGATTTTGAGGTCACAGAGCTTTACCTGCGCCTGGTCACGGACGATTTTGCTGACTACCTGATGCAGAAAAAACGCTATAAGGGGGTCCGCACAGACCAGGGCCTGGTGCTCTTTCCTCCCTACAGACTCTTTACGGACGGGAAGATCCGCTTCTTTTTGAAGAAGGTCTGGATCTTTCACAGCATCCGCCAGGAAGGGATCCGTCTCTGAAACCATGAACTATAGACCGGAAGTAAAAATGATGACAAAAGCAGTCAGTGACAATCAGGCTCTCTTTGAAAGGGTCCTGCATTCCTTTGAAGCCTACTACAACATAAACCGGGAGGATCCCCTGCCGCCCTTTGACGCCGAGGCCTCCTTCAACATGCATGACGAGCAGTACTTCCTGATCCGGAGCGCCAGGCTCTCCGAGGCGGATTCCAGAGAGTTTGTCTTTTTCAGGCTCATGGACCATCTGGACCTGGAGACCTTTCAGGACCTGGACAGGAAGGCCTGGGAGACCTGCCTTGCCAGGGTGGATCTTTCCGAAAACCACAAATCTACGGACGTATGCCTGATCCTGATCGCGAATACCATCGATCCCAGGGCCAAGGAAGCGGTCCGCCGGACCGACCATTATAAAAGCTACCGCTTTGGCCTTAAGGGCTGGAGCTGCAGCCGGACGATTGCCTATGAGTCTGAAACAGGCGCCTGTTTCTGCAGCAGAAGGGGACAGGACCTGCAAAAGCTCTTTAAAGCATAAACAAACTTAAGAGAGGAGAAAAAACATGTTAGCACTATTCATTATTCTCGCAGCAATTGCTCTCCTGATCGTCGGTTATGTTACCTACGGCAGCTGGCTGGCAAAGGAATGGGGGGTGGATCCTTCCCGTAAGACCCCTGCCCATACGATGGAAGACGGCATCGACTATGTAGCAGCCCCTCCCGCCGTTTTAATGGGACATCATTTCTCATCCATTGCAGGCGCAGGCCCCATCAACGGCCCCATCCAGGCCTCCATCTTCGGCTGGGTCCCTGTATTTTTATGGTGCGTCATCGGCGGCATCTTCTTCGGCGGCCTGCAGGATTTCGGCTCCCTGTTCGCTTCCGTCCGCCACGGCGGCAAGACTGTCGGCGAACTGATCCATGATACCATGGGCAAGAGGGCCCAGAGGCTCTTCACCATTTTTGCCCTCCTGGTCCTGATCCTGGTCATCGCCTCCTTCGTCAACGTGGTGGCCGGCACCTTCTTTACGCCGGCGGATGCGCCTGTGACCTTCGGCATCGTGACAAATCCCACCGGCAACCAGACCACGGCCATGATCTCCATGCTCTTTATCGTGCTGGCCATCATCTATGGCCTCATGACCAACCGCTTCGGCGTCAAGACCGGTCCCGCCACCGCTGTCGGCATCGTCGGCATCGTGATCATCGTAGCCCTGGGCATGAATGTCGGCCTGGCCATGTCCAGAACCGCCTGGATCGTTCTGATCGGTGTCTATATCACTGTCGCTTCCCTGATTCCTGTGTGGATCATGCTGCAGCCCAGAGACTATCTGTCCAGCTTCCTTCTTTATGCCATGATGATCGTCGCCCTGGCAGGCATTCTCTTTTCCGCCTTTACCGGGACCACCACCTTCCAGCTCCCTGCCTTCACCGGCTGGAAGCTGGCCAACGGCAGCACCCTTTTCCCCACGCTTTTCATCACCGTGGCCTGCGGCGCCTGCTCCGGCTTCCACTCCCTGATCGCCACCGGCACCTCCTCCAAGCAGCTGGACAATGAAGCCCATGCAAAGCCCATCGGCTACGGCTCCATGCTGATCGAATCGGCCCTGGGCGTCATTTCCCTGATCGCCGTAGGCATGGTCTTCAACAAGTATACGGCCGGCGAGTTCGGTTCTCCCTCTGCAGCCTTTGCAGGCGGCATCGGCCTGATGTTCGCAGCGGAGGGCACAGGCGTTTACAACACCATTTACGCCCTGCTGACCCTGGCGGTCTCGGTCTTCGCCCTGACCTCCCTGGATACAGGCACCCGTCTTTCCAGATTTATGTTCAGCGAGCTTTTCCTGAAGGAAGGAGAAACTTCCTATAAAGATGCAAAGGGCAGCCGCAGGCTCCTGGCCCACCCCCTGTTCGGTACGGCCTTCATGGTCATCATCGGCTGCATCCTGGGCGGTCTGTCCCTGTCCCAGATCTGGGGCCTCTTTGGCGCAGCCAACCAGCTCCTGGCAGGCATCGCCCTGATGGCCGTCTGCGCATGGCTGGGCGAAGCCGGCAAGAACAACAAGATGTTCTACTTCCCCATGGCCTTCATGCTCTGCGCGACGCTGACCTCCCTGTGCCTGACCATCAAGGCAAAGTTTGGCCTCATCGGCGCCGGTACGGCAGCCTGGGGCGATTATTTCCAGCTGGTCTTTGCCCTTGCCATGGCAGTCCTGGCGGTGATCCTGGTCATCGAGGCCGTCGGCACCTTCCGCAGACAGGCCGCGGCCAGAGCCAAAGCCTGATTGTCTGCACCGGACTGTAAATGCAGGAAAAAGTCCTTGCAATTTAACAGCTCCTGTGCTATTGTACCAGTGAAAACTAGATAACCTTAAGCTGAAAGTGGACTTTTGCAAGTCCACTTTTCTTATGTGTAAAAAACTACGCAAAGGAAACCACATGGCAAAAAAGACTTCCAGAAAACAGCAGTATGAGGAACGTACGGAAGCTCTGGTGACCCCCATCGCGGAGCCCCTGGGCATCTGGATCTATGACGTCGAGTTCGTGAAGGAAGGCGCCGACTATTACCTGAATGTTTATATCGACAAGGAAGAGGGTGTAAACATCGGGGACTGTGAAACGGTCAGCCGGGCCCTGTCCGACGCCCTCGACGCGGAGGACTACATCAGCGAGGAATATACGCTGGTGGTCTCCAGCCCCGGTCTTGGCAGGACCCTGACCCGGGACCGTCATTTTGCCAACTCCATCGGTGAAGAGGTGGAGATCAGGACCTTCAGGCCCCATCCGGAGACAGGAAGCAAGGAATTCTCCGGCTATCTGAAGGATTTTGATGCGGATACCATTACCATCGCCTATACCCCTGCCCCTTCGAAAAAGAAGAAGGCTGAGGAGGAACAGCCCGGAGAGAGAGACATACAAATCAGCCGAAAAGAGATCGCACTCGTCAGACTTGCGATCGATTTCTGACCCGGATCCGGGAACGCTTATAAGAAAAGGAGATACGATGAGCACAGAACTGAAAGACGCCATTCTGGCCCTGGAAAAAGAGAAGATCATCAGCAGCGAGACCCTGTTTGAGGCCATCGAGAACGCTCTGCTGACAGCCTGCAAGAGCCATTTTGGAAGTACCGACAACATTACAGCCGGCGTGGACCGCGAGACATACCAGTATTACTGCTATGCTGACAAAACGGTCGTGGAGCTGGATGATGATGTCATGGATCCCATTCTTGAGATCTCCCTGAACGATGCAAGAAAGATCGATCCAAATGTTCAGATCGGTGATACAGTCAGGGTGGACATCAACAGCAAGTCCTTCGGCAGGATCGCCACCATGAACGCCAAGAACGTCATTCTGCAGAAGATCCGCGAGGAAGAGCGCAGCGTTGTCTATGACTACTATGTGCAGCTGCAGAAGGATATCGTGACCGGTATCGTGCAGCGCCAGATCGGCCGGAACATCAGCGTCAACCTGGGCAAGGCGGACGGTCTCCTCAATGAGAAGGAGCAGGTCCCCGGCGAAAAGCTCAATCCCACAGACCGCATCAAGGTCTACATCCTGGAGGTCAGAACGACCCCCCGCGGACCCAGGATCTTCGTCAGCCGCACCCATCCCGAGCTGGTCAAGCGCCTTTTCGAGGCCGAAGTGCCTGAGATCAAGGACGGCGTCGTGGAGGTCCGGAGCATTGCCAGAGAAGCCGGCAGCCGCACCAAGATCGCCGTATGGTCCAACGATCCCAACGTGGATCCCGTCGGCGCCTGCGTCGGCCAGAACGGCAGCCGTGTAGGCAACGTCGTCGCCGAGCTGCGGGGTGAAAAGATCGACATCATCAACTGGGACGAGAACCCCGGCAACCTGATCCAGAACGCCCTCTCTCCCGCCAAGATCGTCGCTGTATTTGCGGATCCTGACGAGAAGACCGCCAAGGTCGTTGTTCCCGATTACCAGCTGTCCCTGGCCATCGGACGGGAAGGACAGAACGCCCGCCTGGCCGCCAGACTGACCGGCTACAAGATCGATATCAAGTCCGAGACCCAGGCCAAGGATGCGCCCGGCTTCCGTTATGAGGACTACCTCATGGACGAGGACGAGGAGGACTACGACGAGGAGTATGATGAGGAGTACACAGAGGAAGGCTACGAGGAAGAGGAGGGCGCTGAATACGCCGAGGAAGCCTCTGAAGAAGCCGAGGCTCCCCAGGAATCATAAAGCAGAGGAACAAAATGCCTAAAAAAATACCTATGCGGCAATGTGTCGGCTGCGGAGAAATGAAGGAAAAAAAATCTCTGATCCGCATTATCCGGACGCCGGAGGGCCAGATCATTCTGGACAGGACCGGAAGGGCCAACGGACGGGGCGCCTACATCTGCGACAATCCCGCCTGCCTGGCCGCTGCCCGCAAAAGGAAATCCCTGAACAGGGCTTTCAAAATGCAGGTGCCGGAGGAGGTCTATGAAGAACTGACCCGGAGCATTGAGAATCATTCGCAGGAAAGGGATTGAATGCAGGATAAAATATTTTCGATGCTGGGACTTGCGGCCAAGGCCGGCAAGGTGACCAGCGGAGGCTTCCTGACCGAGAAGGCGATCAAGGAACGCAGGGCGAAGCTTGTGATCATCGCAGGGGACGCCAGCGAGGGCAGCACGGACACGATCAGGAATAAATGTGACTATTATAAGATTCCCTGCCGGATCTACGGCCGGAAGGAGACTCTGGGGAACGCCATCGGCAAGGAGGACAGGACCTGCGCAGCAGTCCTGGACCAGGGCTTTGCCGCCAGCCTTCTGAAGAAGCTCGACGAAGCCGCAGAAAACGCAGACAGTAATTGAGGAGGAAGCATAAAAGTTGGTCGAAGACAAGAACGTATCCAGAGAGGGAAATACTGAGGATTCCGGCAGAAAGGCACCTGCAGACGCCGCTAAGAAGAAGCCTGCAGGCAAAGCTGACGAATCGGCAGCAAAGCCCAAAAAGAAGAAGAATATCATCATTGTGACTGGCGGCAACTCGGCTTCCAAAGGCGGACGTCAGGGGAACACCAGAGGCAATTATTCGAGCGGAACCGGCCGCTATGACAACGTCGGCACAAGAGACGGCAAGCCCCGCCAGGGCGGCCGCAGCGGCGCCGGCCAGACCGGCAGCGCCCAGGGGGGCCGGAGCGCAGACAGAAAGCCCCGCCAGGGCCAGGAAAGAAAAGAAGGAAACAGACGGACGCAGACCGGCGGATTTGAAGCCCAGAGGCAGTACCGCCCGATCCGCCCCACCGTTGTGCCAACCCAGATGGAGGTGGACTTCCATAAAGAACCCGCGCCTGTAAAGGCTGAGCCCAAGCCCGAGGTCAAGGCGCCTGTGGAGGAGACCCCTCTGGTGCAGGCACCCCAGGCTTCTGCCCCCGCTCCGGAAGCGGCAGCAGAGGTCAAGGGTGAGGTCGCAGCAGCAGCCCCTGCAGAGGTCCAGGCAAGCGCAGAGCCTGTCAAGGCAGCCGAGACGCCTTCTGCTCCCGCAGAAGCGGCCCCCGCGCCCCAGGCAGCGCCTGCAGCAGCAGTGGAAGAGACGCCTTCTGCTCCTTCTTCTGAGGAGCAGACCGGGGAGTCCAGGCAGGCCGCAGGCCGCCAGGGCGATCGTCCCTACAGCAGGGAAGGCCGCCAGGGCGACAGACCCTATAACAGAGAAGGCCGCCAGGGCGACAGACCCTATAACAGAGAAGGCCGTCAGACGGGCGATCGTCCCTACAACCGGGAAGGCCGTCCGGGTACAGACCGTCCCTTCAGCCGCGATGGCCGTCAGGGAACGGACCGTCCCTTCAGCCGCGATGGCCGTCAGGGGACCGGTACCGGCAGCTTTAACCGCGATGCCCGCGACGCAAGGCAGACCAGAGGCGCGAGACCCGGCCAGGGCGGTTTCCGTCCCCAGGGCCAGACTGGCGACAGGACCCGTCCTGCCTTTGGCCAGGGAGGCCGTCCCGGCGCACCCGCAGGGGACCGCGGCCGGCAGGGCGCAAGACCTGCAGGCGGCAGAGGCGCTGCGCCTTCGGATTCCAGCTTCGTCAGGGATCCCGAGAAGCATCGCGATGAAAATAAGAGGAAGATGAACAAGGAGCGCGACAACCGCTCCAGAAAGGACCTGATCTATTCCGAGGATAAGGAAAAGCAGAAGAACAGGCCCGGCAGATTCATCCGTCCTGAAAAGAAAGCGGAAGAGAAGGTCGAAGAACAGATCAAGACCATCACCATTCCCGAAAAGCTCACCATTCGTGAACTGGCCGAGCACATGCACCTGCAGCCTGCAGAGCTGATCAAGAAGCTCTTCCTGGCAGGCAAGGTCATGACCGTCAACTCCGAGGTCTCCTATGACGAGGCCGAGGCCATCGCCATGGATTACGATATCCTGTGCGAGAAGGAAGAAGTCGTCGACGTGATCGAGGAGCTGCTCAAGGAGGACGACGAGGAGGAAGAGAACCTCATCACCAGGCCTCCGGTGGTCTGCGTCATGGGCCACGTTGACCATGGTAAGACCTCCCTGCTCGACAAGATCCGGAGCACCAATGTGACCAGGGGCGAGGCCGGCGGCATCACCCAGGCCATCGGCGCCTATACCGTCAAGATCAACGGGCAGGTCATCACCTTCCTGGATACCCCCGGACACGAAGCCTTTACGGCCATGCGTATGCGCGGCGCCAGCTCCACCGATATCGCCGTCCTGGTGGTAGCGGCTGACGACGGCGTCATGCCCCAGACCATCGAAGCCATCAACCACGCCAAGGCCGCCGGCGTCGAGATCATTGTTGCAGTCAACAAGATCGATAAGCCGGACGCCAACGTGGACAAGGTCAAGCAGGAAATGACCAACTATGAGCTGGTCGCCACAGACTGGGGCGGATCCACCGAATTTGTTCCGGTTTCCGCCAAGACCGGCGAGGGCATCGAGGACCTCCTGGAGACCATCCTGCTGACAGCCGAGATGCTCGAGCTTAAGGCCAATCCCGACCGTCTGGCCAGAGGCCTTGTCCTGGAAGCCAAGCTGGATAAGGGCCGCGGCCCCGTGGCCAATGTCCTGGTCCAGAAGGGAACCCTGCACGTGGGTGATTTCATTTCCGCAGGCGCCTGCTCCGGCAAGGTCCGTGCCATGATCGATGACAAGGGCCGCAGGGTCAAGGAAGCCAGACCTTCCTACCCCGTGGAGATCCTGGGACTTTCCGATGTTCCCAGCGCCGGCGAGGTATTCCTGGCCCATCCCGACAACGAGACGGCCAGATCCTATGCGGAAGCCTATAAGAACCAGCATAAGGAAGAGCTGCTGGAAGAGACCAGAATGCGCATGAACCTGGACGATCTGTTCAACCAGATGAAGGAAGGCTCCCTCAAGGAGTTCGACCTCATCATCAAGGCGGACGTACAGGGCTCTGTGGAGGCCCTCAAGGCAAGTCTCCTCAAGCTCTCCAACGAAGAAGTCATTGTCAAGGTCATTCACAGCGGTGTCGGTCAGATCACAGAATCCGACGTACAGCTGGCCATTGCATCCAACGCAGTCATCATCGGCTTCAATGTCAGACCTGACGCCACAGCCAAGTCCATGGCCGACCACGAGGGCGTGGATATCCGCCTCTACAAGGTCATCTATCAGGCCATTGACGCCATTGAGCTGGCCCTCAAGGGCATGCGGGCGCCTGTCTACGAGGAAAGAGTCATCGGCCACGCCGAGGTCCGTGCCCTCTTCAAGGCGTCCTCCGTGGGCAACATTGCCGGCTCCTATGTTCTGGACGGTATCGTCCGCAGCGGCTGCAGGGTAAGACTCAACCGCGGCGAGGAGCTGATCTACGACGGCAGCCTGGCCTCCCTGAAGCGGTTCAAGGACGACGTCAAGGAAGTCCGTGCCGGTTTCGAATGCGGTCTTGTCTTCAAGGATTTCGACAAGATGCAGGTCGGCGACGTTATGGAATGCTTTGACCTTGTTGAGGTACCCAGAGAATGAGAAAAAACAGTGTAAAGAACCGCAGGATCAACGACGAGGTCATGAAGGCCCTGTCTGAGATCATCCGCGGAGATCTCAAAGACCCCAGGATCAGCCCCCTGACCAGCGTTGTCGCGGTCAATGTGGCGCCTGATCTCAAGACCTGCAAGGTGTGGATCAGTGTGTACGGAGACGCCGAAGCCGGCAAACGTACCATGGACGGGATCCGGTCCGCCTCCGGCTTTATCCGGGGCGAGCTGGCCCGCAGAGTCAATCTGAGAAATACCCCGGAGCTGACCTTCCTCTTCGACGACTCCATCGCCTACGGCGTTGCCATGTCCAAGAAGATCGATGAGGTGACGGCCCACGACCGCCTTGCGGAAGAACAAAGAGGAGAAACACTCTCTTGATGAATATTCTTGAAACCGTCCGCGGCAGGCAGACCATCGCCATCAGCGGACATATAGGCCCGGACGGGGACTGTGTCGGTTCCTGTCTGGGCATGGCCCTGTATCTGAGAAAGAACCTGCCGGGCGTCCAGGTGGACGTATACCTGGGGGATTTTTCGGATGCCCTGCGCCGCAACATTCCGGGCACGGAGACCATTCTCTATGACTATAAGTCCAGGCAGGACGCCTATGACGCCTTCATTGCCCTGGACTGCGGAAGAGAGAGGCTGGGAGACGCCCAGGAGATCTTCGACAGGGCCGCCCTGACCATCAACATCGACCACCATGTCTCCAATCCCGGCACCGGCATGATCAATTTCGTGGACGGCGACGCCTCCAGCGCCTGTGAAATGGCCTATCTGACCATGGATCCGGCCCTGGTGGACAAGGAGACCGCCCAGGCCCTCTATGTGGGCATGGTGACGGATACGGGCGTATTCAAATACTCCAATACCTCGGAAAGGACCATGCAGATCGCGGGACGCCTGATGACCTATGGCTTTGACTATCCGGCCATCGTCAGAGAGGTCTTCTATGAGAAGACCTTCGTCCAGCAAAAGCTCATGGGCGTCGCCCTGGACAGGGCCCGCACCGAGTGCGGGGGACTTCTCGTGGTTTCCCTTCTGGACTGGAAGACCCAGAAAAGCCTGGGAGCCACCAAGAAGGACATCGACGGCATCTCCGCCCAGCTGGCGCTGACGGAAGGCGCAGACTGCGCCATTTTGCTCTACGCCACCGGGACCGGGGAGTGGAAGGGGAGCCTTCGGTCCAACCGCTGCGTGGACGTCGCGGCCCTCTGCCAGAATTTCAGAGGCGGAGGCCATGTAAGGGCCGCCGGCTGTACCATGTACGGCGACGGCGAAAAGGCCCTGCAGAAACTGATCGGAGCTGCGGCGGACCAGCTCAGAGAGCAGGGATTATGCTGAACGGAATGCTCAATATCTACAAGGAGGCAGGCTATACCTCCAGTGATGTCGTGGCCAGGCTCCGCGGCATTCTGCATATGCGCAAGATCGGTCATACAGGAACGCTCGATCCCATGGCGGAGGGAGTGCTTCCTGTATGTTTGGGTAACGGGACAAAACTGGCCTCTCTGATCGAAGACAGAGACAAGGAGTACCGGGCCGTCATGCGGCTGGGGGTCTCCACAGACACCCAGGATATGACGGGCGCCGTGCTGAAGGAGGCAGGAGAAGAGGTCCTTTCGGCCATCACTCCGGAAAAGATCAAGGAAGCCTGCGCAGGCTTTGTCGGCGGCTATGACCAGATCCCGCCCATGTATTCCGCCATCAAGGTGAACGGCAAAAAGCTCTACGAGCTGGCCAGAGCCGGAAAGAGCGTGGAAAGAAAGCCCCGCCGGATCCACATCTACGAGCTGGAGCTGGAAAGGGTGGACATGCCCCTGGTGACCATGCGGGTCGTCTGCTCCAAGGGGACCTATATCCGGACCCTCTGCGAGGACATCGGCCGGCAGCTGGGCTGCCCCGCCGCCATGGACTCTCTGCTCAGGACCAGGGTCGGGCAGTTTTCCCTGGGCGAAGCAAAACGCCTCTCCCAGATCGAAGAGGCCGTGAAAAGGGAAGAGATCATCTCCCTGGTGAAGCCGGTGGAAGCCTTCTTTGAGGAGGCCCTGCCCATCAGGGTCAAAGAGGCGGACCTGCGGTATCTGCAAAACGGCAACCGTCTGACCCGGGACCAGCTGGAGGACCCCCTGCCGGAGAGCCCCGGCCCGGACCAGCAATTTAAAGTCTATGACCATGCCGGCGTATTCTACGGCATTTACCGCTATGACAGGGAAGACCAGGCCTGTCTTCCTGTCAGAATGTTCCTTCCCCCGGCCGCCAGAAAGGATTAAAATGCAGATTTTTACAGATATAACCGATTTTTACAGCGTACAGGAAACAGCAGTCGCGATCGGCAAGTTTGACGGCGTCCACCGGGGCCACAAAATGATCCTGGACGACCTGGTCCGGCAGAAGGAGGACGGGCTTTTGGCCTGTGTCTTTACCTTTGATCCCTCTCCGGAGATCTTCTTCGGCCTGGGAGACGGGAAGGAACTGTCCACCAGAGCCGAAAAAAGACGGCTCTTCCAGGCTGCCGGCGTGGATATCCTGGTGGAATTTCCCTTCAATGAGGAAGCGGCCAGAATGGAGCCCGAAGACTTTGTCAGGCAGATCCTCCTGAAGCAGCTCCATACCTCCTATGTGGCGGCCGGGCCGGATCTTTCCTTCGGAAAGCACGGCAAGGGAAATTTCATGATGCTGCAGGACCTGGCCAGACATTACCGGTTTGATACCAGAATGATCAACAAGCTGACCTATGAGGGCGTGCCCATCAGCTCCACCCTGATCCGGGGGATGATCCAGGAGGGCAGAATGGAGGACGCAGCGGCCTGTCTGGGCTATCCCTACAGGCTTCTGGAGGACGTGGTCCACGGGACCGGGATCGGCAAGCCTGTGATCGGCATCCCCACCATGAACCAGATCACCCCCGCCATCAAGCTCCTGCCCCCCTTCGGCGTTTACTACTCCGAGGTCGTCGTGGGCGGAAAGACCTATAAGGGCATGACCAATATCGGGATCAAGCCTACGGTCTCCGACCGGGAAAGACCGGTGGCCGAGACCTATCTCTATGATTTCAAAGGATCTCTCTACGGAGAAAGGGCGGAGACCAGGCTTCTGACCTTCCGCCGGCCCGAGCAGAAATTTGAAAACATCGACGCCCTCAGGGCCCAGATGCAGGCGGATATCGAAGCGGGCAGGGCCTATCACGGACTGGCCTGATTTTTGGCTGATTTTTGGTCTTTGGGCTTTGGGATTTTTTTCATTAGATTATTTACAAGTACCCATACCTGTGTTATAATACTTTGCGTTATGCAATTACCGTCACTCGGGACAAGGATTTCTCGCCCTTTCCTTAGTGACAGGCGAATGAGCCGCAATGCGGCAGAAGGAGAAACAATATGATTTCCAAAGAGACAAAGGCAGAAGTAATCAAAGAGTTCGGCAGATTCGAAGGCGACACCGGTTCACCGGAAGTCCAGATCGCTATCCTGACCTACAGGATCAAGGAGCTGACCGAGCACATCAAGAAGAACCCCAAGGATCACCACTCCGGCAGAGGCCTGCTGAAGCTGGTCGGCCAGAGAAGAGGCCTTCTTGACTACTACAAGAGCAATGATATTGAGGGATATCGTGCCCTGATCAAGAAGCTCGGCATCAGAAAATAATTTGAATTACTTTGTCAGCGCATATGGGGAGACGGCAGAGACCGGTATTATGCCGGTCTATGCCGTCTTTCAGCGCATATGGAGTTCTGGCCCCGGCCGGAGCGGAAAGACGAAGACAGGACCTGCCTCCGGCAGGATCCTTTGGAAGAAGTAAAAGAAGAAGAGAAGAAGAAGGAGAAAACAATGTACAAAACTTACTCAATGGAACTGGCCGGCCGCACACTCAGCATGGATGTAGGAAGAGTCGGCAAGCAGGCCGGCGGCTGCGTGCTGATCCACTATGCAGACACCACTCTGCTCTGCACCGCCACCACATCCGCAGCTCCCAGGGATGGAATCGATTTCTTCCCCCTGAGCGTAGAATACTCTGAGAAATTCTATGCAGTCGGCAAGATCCCCGGCGGTTTCAATAAGAGAGAAGGCAAGCCCAGTGAGAACGCCATCCTCACCAGCCGCGTGATCGACAGGCCCATGCGTCCTCTGTTCCCCAAGGATTACCGCAATGACACCACCCTGGAGTGCATGGTCATGAGCGTGGATCCCAGCTGCAGACCCGAGCTGGTCGCCATGATCGGCGCCTCCGCTGCAGCCTCCATTTCCGATATCCCCTTCGCAGGCCCCTGCGCAGCCACCCAGATCGGTCTGGTGGACGGCCGGATGATCATCAACCCTTCTCAGGAAGAGTGGGACAAGGGCGACCTCAAGCTGACCGTTGCCTCCACCGCTGAAAAGGTCATCATGATCGAAGCAGGCGCCAACGAGATCCCCGAAGCCGACATGATCCGCTACATCTATGAAGCCGACAAGGTCAACAAGGAGATCATCGCCCTCATCAACAAGATGGTGGAGGAAGTTGGCAAGCCCAAGAGAGAGTATGTTTCCTGCGCCGTTCCCGAAGAGCTCTTTGCAGCCATCAGGGAGATCGTTCCTCCTGCAGAAATGGAAGAGGCCGTCTTCACAGATGACAAGCAGACCAGAGAGAACAACGTGGCAGCCGTGACCGAGAGACTGAAGGAAGCCTTCGCCGACAAGGAAGAATGGCTGGCAGTCCTGGGCGAAGCGGTTTACCAGTATGAGAAGAAGACCGTCCGCAAGATGATCCTCAAGGACCACAAGAGACCCGACGGCCGCGCCCTCAACCAGATCCGTCCCCTGGCAGCAGAGATCGACGTCATCCCCCGTGTACACGGCTCCGCCATGTTCACCCGCGGCCAGACCCAGATCTGCAATATCGTGACCCTGGCGCCCCTGTCCGAAGCACAGCGCGTAGAAGGCCTCGACCCCAACATCACCGAGAAGCGTTATGTCCATCAGTACAACTTCCCGGCATACTCCGTAGGTGAGACCAAGGTCTCCAGAGGTCCCGGCCGTCGTGAGATCGGCCACGGCGCTCTGGCTGAGAGAGCCCTGCTCCCTGTCCTTCCTTCCATCGAGGAGTTCCCTTATGCGATCCGTTCCGTATCCGAGACCTTCGAATCCAACGGCTCCACCTCCATGGCTTCCACCTGCTCCTCCTGCATGGCCCTGATGGCTGCAGGCGTTCCGATCAAGAAGCAGGTCGCAGGCATCTCCTGCGGTCTGGTCACCGGCGACACAGACGATGATTTCGTACTGCTGACCGATATCCAGGGCCTGGAAGACTTCTTCGGCGATATGGACTTCAAGGTGACCGGTACCCACGACGGTATCACAGCCATCCAGATGGACATCAAGATCCACGGTCTGACCAGAGCCATCGTGGAAGGCGCCATCGGCCGCTGCAAGGAAGCCCGTGAATTCATCATGGCTGAATGCATGACCCCTGCCATCGCAGAGCCCCGCAAGGATGTCTCCAAGTATGCGCCCAGGATCAACTTCATGCAGATCGATCCCGAGAAGATCGGTGATGTGGTCGGCCAGAGAGGCAAGACCATCAACGAGATCATCAAGAGGACCGGCGTTGCCATCGATATCGATGACGACGGCAAGATCTCCATCTGCGGCAACGATGCCAAGGGCATGGCTGACGCTCAGAAGATGATCGAGATCATCACCACCGAATTCGAGGAAGGCCAGATCCTGGACGGCGTAGTCGTTTCCATCAAGGAATTCGGCGCTTTCGTAGAATTTGCTCCCGGCAAGGAAGGCATGGTCCACATTTCCAAGATCGCCAACCGCCGCATCGAGCATGTCGAGGATGTCCTGACCCTTGGCGACAAGGTCACAGTGGTATGCCTTGGCAAGGACAGAATGGGAAGACTTTCCTTCTCCATCAAGGATGTCAAGAACTACAAAAAGGGTAATAAATAAGCATACAGTTTAAAATATGGTACCCCGGCAGGCCGGTGCTGGACATCCAGCATCGGCCTTTGCCAGTCCATTACGAAGAGGTATTCATGGCTAACAAGATCGCCGAAGAAATAGCAAGAAGACGTACATTTGCAATCATTTCCCACCCCGATGCCGGCAAGACCACGCTGACCGAAAAGTTCCTTCTTTACGGCGGCGCCATCAATCTGGCGGGCTCCGTCAAGGGCAAGGCCACGGCCAGGCACGCCGTCTCCGACTGGATGGAGATCGAGAAGCAGAGAGGTATCTCTGTCACCAGCTCGGTCCTTCAGTTCGAATACGGCGGATGCTGCATCAACATTCTCGATACGCCCGGCCACCAGGATTTCTCTGAGGATACCTATAGGACTCTGATGGCGGCGGACTCGGCCGTCATGGTCATTGACGGAGCCAAGGGCGTTGAGCCCCAGACCAAGAAGCTCTTCAAGGTCTGTACCATGCGCCACATCCCCATCTTCACCTTCATCAACAAGATGGACCGGGATGCCCTGGATACCTTCGACCTTCTGGACGATATCGAGAAGAACCTGGGAATCGAGACCTGTCCCCTGAACTGGCCCATCGGATCCGGCAAGCGCTTCCAGGGCGTCTACGACAGGCAGGCCAACGCCATCCTGACCTTCTCCGATACGGAAAAGGGTACAAAGGAAGGCAGGGAAACGGTCATTCCCTTCGATGACGAAGAGGCGACGCTGCGGGAGCTGGGGGAAGCTGCAGATTCCCAGCTTCGGGAGGAGATCGAGCTTCTGGACGGCGCCGCGGCAGACTTTGATCTGGAAGCGGTAAGGGCCGGCCAGCTGACCCCTGTCTTTTTCGGGTCTGCTCTGACCAACTTCGGCGTGGAGCCCTTCCTGCAGAACTTCCTGCGGATGGCCCTGCCTCCGACGGCCAGGACCTCCGACCAGGGCCCCATCGACCCTGTGGAGGGAGAATTCTCCGCCTTTGTCTTCAAGATCCAGGCAAATATGAACAAGGCCCACAGGGACCGGGTCGCCTTCATGCGGATCTGCTCCGGCCGGTATGACGCGGGCATGGAAGTCCGCCATGTCCAGTCCGGCAGGATCCAGAGACTGTCCCAGCCCCAGCAGCTGATGGCGTCGGACCGCAAGATCCTGTCCGAGGCCTATGCGGGCGATATCATGGGCGTCTTCGATCCCGGCATTTATTCCATCGGGGATACGGTCTGCGCCCCCAAGTCCAGCTTCCGCTATGAAGGCATTCCCACCTTCGCCCCCGAGCACTTTGCCAGGGTCCGCCAGGTGGATACCATGAAGCGGGACCAGTTCGTCAAGGGCATTACCCAGATCGCCCAGGAGGGCGCCATCCAGATCTTCCAGGAATTCAATACCGGTATGGAGGAGATCATCACCGGCGTCGTGGGCATGCTGCAGTTCGACGTTCTGAAATTCCGCTTAAAGAGCGAATACAACGTGGACATCATCCTGGAGACCCTGCCCTATGAGCACATCCGCTGGATCGTCAACAAGGACATCGATCCCATGAAGATCACCGGAACCACCGACATGAAGCGGATCCGGGATCTGAAGGGAAATCCCCTTCTGCTCTTTATCAACCCCTGGTCCGTGGGCATGGTCCTGGACCGCAACAAGGGCCTGGAACTGGCGGAATTCTCCCGCAACTGACCGGCCGGGACTGGTCAAGGTCCCTTAAAGATGGTATGATAAAGCGGTACAGATCCGCAAAGATCCCGGGATCCGGCATTTTTTCGCCGTCATTTATGCGGCAGAAAGGAACAGGATGGAACAGGAAAAGAACGTGAAAAAGGAAGCTGAGGCAGCAGGAATCGGTACGATCAAGATCGCAGACGATGTCGTTACCCTGATCGTTGCCTATGCCGCGCTGGACGTGGACGGCGTGGCCTATATTGCAGGAAATGTTGACCGTGCAGCCCTTTCCAAGGGCGGCATCAGAAAGCTGGGCAGGAATGTCCGATGCGAAGTCAGTAAGGACGGCGTCAAGGCGGACATCGCCCTGATCATAGGCTATGGCTGTTCCATTCCCCAGACCAGCAGCAAGGTCCAGAAGCGGGTCAAGACAGCGGTGGAGACCATGACCGGTCTCTCTGTCCAGGACGTCAATATCCGGATCAGCGGCATTGCCATGACAGAAAGAGCATAAGGCAGGGTATTTATGAACAGACGCAGCTTACGGGAACAGGTCTTTAAACTCCTGTTCCGTGCAGAATTCAATAAACCGGAGGAAATGCCGGAGCAGGAAAGACTCTTCTTCGAGAGCGGCGACCTGGTCGCCACCCCCGAGGATGAGGCCAAGATCATCGACAAGTGCGAGAAGATCATCGCAAAGCTTCCGGAACTGGACGCCAAGATCTCCGAAAAGCTCGAGGGCTGGAAGATCGACCGTCTGGGCAAGGTGGAGCTGACCATTCTCCGTCTGGCCGCCTATGAGATCGACTTCGATCCCGACGTACCAAACGGCGCGGCCATCAACGAAGCGGTGGACCTGGCCAAGAAATTCGGCCAGGACAATGCAGGCCAGTTCATCAACGGCATACTGGCCAAGTTCGTCCGGGAGTGAGGAGCCCTTCAGGATGCGGAAGGCATACTCGGTATCGCAGATCAACGCCTACATCCGGCGGATGTTCACAGAAGACTATCTTCTGCAGTCCGTTGTGGTGCGCGGCGAGGTCAGCAACTGCAAATACCATTCATCGGGTCATATTTATTTCACATTGAAGGATGCCTCGGGGACGCTGTCCTGTGTAATGTTCGCAGGCCGTCGAAGAGGCCTTTCTTTTACCATGAAGGAGGGCGACCAGGTCATTGCGGCCGGCAGCATCGAGGTCTATGCCAGGACCGGCAGCTACCAGCTCTATGCGGAGAGGATTCTCCAGGACGGGGTCGGCCTTCTGAATGAGAAGTTCGAGCTTCTCAAAAAGAAACTGGAAGAAGAGGGCATGTTTGACGAGATCTACAAGCAGCCCATTCCCAGGTATATCAGGACCCTTGGGGTCGTCACGGCGCCCACGGGGGCGGCCGTGCAGGATATCATCAATATATCCCGCCGCCGCAATCCATATCTGAAAATCATTCTGTATCCGGCGATTGTGCAGGGAGACCAGGCTCCGGAAAGCATTGTCCGGGGCATCCGGGCGCTGGACAGGGCCGATGTGGATACCATTATCATCGGCAGAGGCGGCGGATCCCTGGAGGATCTGTGGGCGTTCAATGAAGAGATCGTCGCACAGGCCGTCTTTGAGTGCACAACGCCTGTCATTTCTGCCGTGGGCCATGAGACTGATACTGTCATAACGGATTATGTAGCCGATCTGCGGGCCCCGACTCCCTCGGCGGGAGCGGAGCTGGCGGTGTTTGACTATGAGCAGTTTCAGTCGGATCTGAACGCATGGTACAACGCCCTCAATCAGAATATGCAGCACAGACTGGATCTGTGCCATGAAAAAACAGAATCTCTGCGCCGCCAGCTGATCTATCTGTCGCCGGCCGGCAGGATCCGCCAGCAGAAGCTGACCCTGCAGGGCCACAGGGACAGGCTGCAGAGCCTGATGAAGTCGGCCCTGACCCGGGACCGGCACAGACTGGAGATGCAGGCCGCCAGGCTGGAGAGCCTCTCTCCCTTAAAACGCCTGGGAGGCGGCTACGGCTTTGTGACGGATGAAGGGGGAAGGCCCCTGCAGAGCACAGCCCAGGCCCGGGAAGGGGAGAGCGTAAAGATCCGCATGCGGGACGGAGCCCTCTTTGCCAGGGTCACGAAGGTCGTGACAGATGATCCGTCCCCGGAAGAGTAAAAAGGAGGCAGAAGGATGCCTGGAAAGAAAAAGGAAGAAATCGGAGCCATGGCCCCGGAGGATCTGTCCATAGAGGATTCCTTTGCAAGGCTGCAGGAGCTCCTTGCCAGAATGGAGGAAGAGGACGTGACCCTGGAGGAGTCCTTTGCCTGTTATGAGGAAGGGATGAAGCTGGTCCGCCGCTGCAATGACAAGATCGCCCAGGTGGAGCAGAAGGTCATGGTGCTCAGTGAGGATGGGAGTCTGGATGAATTTTAAGGAAGAGATGGCTGCAAGAACAGCCCTGTGCGAACAAATCATAAAAGGCTTTCTTCCCGACCGGGAGGCCTTTCCCTACATGGAGACCGTGGTGGACGCTATGAATTACAGCGTGGAGGCGGGCGGCAAGCGCCTGCGCCCCATGTTCCTTCTGGAGACAAATACCATGTACGGGGGAAGAAGAGACCTGGCGGCCCCCTTTATGGCGGCCCTGGAGATGATCCATACCTATTCCCTGGTCCACGACGACCTGCCCAGCATGGACAACGACCTCTACCGGAGGGGAAAGCTCACGACCCACGCCGTCTACGGCGAGGGCATGGCGGTCCTGGCAGGCGACGGGCTCCTGAATCTGGCCTTCGAGACGGCCGCCCTGGCCTTTGACCGGGCAGAGAGCCCGGAGGAGACGGGGGCTGTGATCAAGGCCCTGCAGCTTCTTTCAAGGAACGCCGGGATCCGGGGCATGGTGGGCGGCCAGTGCGCCGATCTGACAGCGGAAAAGCATCCCGAAAGGACCGGCCTGGACACCCTGCTCTTTATTCACAAAAACAAGACCAGCGCCCTGATCGATTCGGGCTTTGCCATCGGAGCCATCCTGGCAGGCGCCCCCGAAAAGGATTTGGAGAGCCTCCACAAGATCGCAGAAGACATCGGCCTTGCCTTCCAGATCCAGGATGATATCCTGGATGTGACAGGCGACAGCCAGGTCCTGGGCAAGAGCGTGGGATCGGATGAAAAGGACGGCAAGGTGACCTATGTGACCATGTTCGGCCTGGAAAAGGCAGCAGAGGACGTCCGGGCCCTGACAGGGGAAGCCCTGTCTCTCTATGACGGCCTTTCCGCCTCCAACGATTTTCTCCGGGCCCTGATCCTGAGCCTGGTGGACCGGGTCAGCTGATACAGCAGAAAGCGCGAATCCATCTATGAAAAGCAATAAGACAAGACTGGACATTCTGATGGTGGAACGGGGCCTGGCGTCTTCCAGAGAGAAGGCCAAAGCTCTGATCATGGCCGGGATCGTCTATGTCAACGATCAGAAAGAAGATAAGGCCGGAACGGCCTTTGATCCCGAGGAGACCCGGATCGAGGTCCGGGGCCAGACCCTGCCCTATGTCAGCCGGGGCGGCCTGAAGCTGGAGAAGGCCCTGCAGGTCTTCCCCATCGATATGAAGGGCCGGATCTGTATGGATATCGGCGCCTCCACCGGCGGATTTACAGACTGCATGCTCCAGAATGGAGCAGAAAAGGTCTTTTCCATCGACGTGGGCTACGGCCAGCTGGACTGGAAGCTGCGGTCCGACCCCAGGGTGGTCTGCATGGAGAAGACCAACTTCCGCTATGTAAAGGCGGAGAATCTGGAGGCGGCCTCTCCGGGGACGGAGATGCCGGATTTTGCCTCGGTGGACGTATCCTTTATTTCCCTGTCCAGAATTCTGCCGCCCGCCTTTGCCATCCTCCGGGAGGGAGGCGAGATGGTCTGCCTGATCAAGCCCCAGTTTGAAGCCGGCAGGGACAAGGTGGGCAAAAAGGGCGTGGTCCGGGACAGAAGGGTCCACGAAGAGGTCATCCGGGCCGTGACCGCCATGACAGCGGAGACCGGCTTTGAGATCCTGGGCCTGGACTATTCCCCCATCCGGGGACCGGAGGGCAACATCGAATACCTGATGTATATCCGAAAGCCCGTCAGGGAGGCAGAGAACCCTCCAGGCTCTGTGGACGAAGAGACGATCCGGAAGCTGGTGGCGGCCTCCCACGAAGAGCTGGACAGATAAGGCCGGACCTTCAGAGGAAAGACATATATGGACAGATTTTTTATTTTGACAAATGATTCCAAGGACCCGGACCATTCCTTTACGAAGGAGGTCATGGAATATCTCGAGGGGGCCGGATGCCGGTGCGAAGAGGTCCATACCTGGCAGGAGCAGATCTGCGACCAGGCGGGGCCGGACCTGGCAGGGGCCTGCCTGCTGGTCCTGGGAGGAGACGGGACCGTGCTGGATGCGGCGGCCCGGCTCAAGGGCCTTACCCTGCCGGTCTTTGCCATCAATCTTGGGACCCTGGGCTATCTGGCCGAGGTGGAACGCAACGGCTGGAAGGAGGCCCTGGACAAGCTGATCGCCGACGACTATGAGCTGGCGGATCGGATGATGCTGGAAGGGACCCAGGCTGGCAGGAACAATACGGCCTACGCCCTGAACGACGTGGTCATTTCCCGGAGCGGGGCCCTGCGCCTGATCAGCATCAATATCTATGTGGACGGCCAGTTCCTCAATACCATCAACGCCGACGGCATCATCGTGGCGACGCCCACCGGTTCCACCGCCTACAATCTTTCTGCCGGAGGGCCCATTGTGGAGCCGACGGGAGACATCATCGTCATTACGCCGATCTGCTCCCAGTCCATGTACGCCAGAAGCCTGGTCTTTTCGGCGTCGGACCAGATCATCCTGGAGCTGGCCCATTCCTCCCATGGCGACGACAACGAGGCGGAGGCCAGCTTTGACGGACGCAGAATGATGCTTCTGCGGGAGGGGGACAGGATCGAGATCCGAAAGTCAGAGCGGATCACAAGAATGGTCAGGATCAGCAGGCAGAGCTTCCTGCAGACCCTGCATAAAAAGCTTTACCGTGCGGAAGGCTTCTATTAATCCAATCAAATCAATTCATTCGGTTGTCAGAGCAGTTGTGGGACAGCCATTGCAAAAAACGCACTAGGGGGACAACATGAAAAGAAACCGACATGATAAAATCCTGGAAATCATCAGAGAAAAAGACATCGAGACGCAGGAGGAGCTTGCCGCTGCACTGAAGGAATGCGGATATACGGTCACCCAGGCCACTGTTTCCAGAGACATCCGTCAGCTGGGCCTGAGCAAATCTCCGTCGCCCTCCGGCAAGCTTCGTTATGTCCTGATCCGTAAGGAGGAAAACCAGCCCGCGGACAAGTACGCCAGAGTCCTGCGGGACAGCTTTGTTTCCGCGGAGAGCGCCCAGAACCTTCTGGTCATCCGGACCGTTTCCGGCATGGCCATGGCGGCGGCCGCGGCGCTGGATGCCATGGACCATACCCAGATCATCGGCTGCATCGCAGGCGACGACACCATCTTTGCCGCCATGCCCACAGCGGAGGACGCAGCCCTGCTGGCCGAGGAATTAAGGAATCAGCTTCAGTAACTGGCAGAGAGGAATGCATGCTTTTAAGTCTTCACGTTAAAAATCTTGCTCTGATCGAAGAGGAAGAAGTGACATTTACAGACGGTCTCAACATCCTGACCGGTGAGACCGGCGCCGGCAAGTCCATCATTCTGGGCTCCGTCAACCTGGCCCTGGGCGGCAAGGCGGACAAGTCCATCATCCGGACCGGAAAGGACTTTGCCCTGATCGAGCTGACCTTTCAGGCCGACAATGAGAGGCAGCTGCAGATGCTCTCCGACATGGATCTGCCCGCGGAGGAGGATGGGACCATCCTGATCAAGCGCAAGATCATGCCGGGCCGCAATGTCTGCACCGTCTGCGGAGAGACCGTCACCCTCCGCCAGCTCCGGGAGATCTCCGCCCAGTTGATCGATATTTACGGACAGCGGGAGAACCAGAAGCTTCTCAGAAAGGAAGCCCAGCTCCAGACCCTGGATGAATACGGGGGCCAGGAGCTTTTGTCTCAAAAGAGCGCCGTATCCCAGATCTGGCACCGCTGGAAGAAGCTGCGGGACGCCTGGGAAAAGGACGATCTGGATGAATCCGCCAGAAAGCGGGAGATGGATCTGACTGCCTACGAGATCCGGGAGATCGAGGAGGCGGATTTGAAGGAGGGGGAAGACGAGGCCCTGGAGAAGCAGTACCGTCTGATGGGGAGCTTCCGCCGGATCAGCGAAGCGGCCGGAACGGCGTCCTTTCTGATTTCCGACGGCGATACCACCGCCGCCTCCCTGGTGGAAAGGGCCTGCAGAGAGCTCTCCTCCGTCAGCGGGATCGACGAGGACCTGGACCAGGCAGCGGCCCAGCTCTTTGAGATCGACGCCCTTTTGTCCGATTTCAGCAGGACTTTGTCCGACTATGTTTCCGGCCTGACCTTCGATCCCCGCGAGTTTGAGGAGATCCAGGACAGACTGAACCTGATCAATCATCTCAAGGACAAATACGGCCCTTCCCTCGCCCAGATCCGGAAGGCCCTGGAAAGCCGCCAGGCGCGGCTGGACTATCTGACCGACTATGAGGAGGGACGGAGAAGACTTCAGAAGGACATGGCCCGGGAGGAAAAGGCCCTGCTGGAAGCCTGCAGTCTCCTTTCCAAGAAGCGGAGCCAGGCGGCCCTCTCCTTTGCGGCGGCCATGAAGGAAGCCCTGCTGGATCTGAATTTCAATCAGGTGGAATTTGCCATCGAGGTGACCCCCGACCCGGCCCATCCCGGCGCCGGCGGCTATGACCAGGTCCAGTACAACATTTCCATGAATCCCGGCGAGGCCATGCGGCCCCTGGACCAGATCGCCAGCGGCGGTGAGCTCTCCAGGATCATGCTGGCCCTGAAAACCGTCTTTGCCGGCCGGGATGAGATATACAGCTTTATCTTCGACGAGATCGATACCGGCATCAGCGGCCATACGGCCTGGAAGGTATCGGAAAAGCTGGGAAGGCTTGCCGCCTCCCACCAGATCCTCTGTATTACCCACCTGCCCCAGATCGCTGCCATGGAGAACAGCCACTATCTGATCGCCAAGGAGTCTGCCGGCGGCAGGACCATGACCCATATCACCCGGCTTTCCGAAGAGGAGAGCGACGAGGAGCTGGCAAGGCTCCTGGGCGGGGCCGTGATCACAGAGGCGGCCCTCGGCAACGCCAGAGAGATGAAAAAACAGGCCAGGCAGGCCAGACAGGCCTGAGCCTGCACAGGAGAAAAGCAATGAGCAAGCAGGAAAGGATCGAAGAAGAACTGGAGAAGATCTTTGAGGCAGTCGAATTCATCCGGCCGGATGATATTCCCAGGATCGACCTCTACATGGACCAGGTCACGACCTTCATGGAGGAGCGCATGCGGTCTCTGACCCGGGACCCGGACCATGACAAGATCCTGACCAAGACCATGATCAACAACTATGTCAAAAACAAGGTCCTGATCCCCCCTGTCAAAAAGAAATACGGCAGGGACCATATGCTGCTGCTCATATTTATTTATTACATGAAGAACTTCCTCTCCCTGGAGGATATCCGCCGGATCCTGGAGCCCATCAATCTCTCCTACGCCCGGCCTACGACCAATCCGGAGGACGACCCCGAGTATATCGCAGAGCTTACAAACGCCAGAAAGAAAAAGCTGCCGCCTCCGGAAATGAAGCAGCCGGAGATGACAGTGACGGATATCTATGAAAGCATCTTTGCGGATATCGAATCCCAGCTGGACCTGGTCCTGGAGGACTGCCGGGACAAGATCGCTCTGGCAGGCAGGTCCTTTCCGGACGTGGAAGGAAAAGAGGGGGAGATCCTCCGCTCTTTTGATCTGATCTGCCTGATGAGCGCTGAGATCTATATGAAAAAGCTCTTCGTGGAAAGACTGATCGACGGACTGGGGCTGGAGGAGCCCCGGTGATTTTGCAACAGGAGTTTTAATGAGCATATATGATACCTTGAACCGGGAACAGCAGCAGGCCGTCTTTCAGACGGAGGGCCCTGTGCTGATCCTGGCCGGAGCCGGCAGCGGCAAGACCCGGGCGATCACCCACAGGATCGCCTATCTGATGGAGGAATGCGAGGTCAGCCCCTGGAACATTCTGGCCATTACCTTTACCAATAAAGCGGCAGGAGAGATGCGGGAGCGTGTCGACAGGATGATCGGCTTTGGCTCGGAGAGCGTATGGATCTCCACCTTCCACTCCCTCTGCGTCCGGATCCTGCGCAGGCACATAGACCTTCTGGGCTATGAGAATTCCTTTACCATTTATGATACCGATGACCAGAAGACGCTGATGAAGGACGTGGCCAAGCGTCTGAAGGTCAATACCAAGGAGCTGAGGGAACGTGACATTCTCTCAGCCATTTCGTCTGCCAAAAATGAGCTGATCACCCCCCTGCGCTTTGCGGAGGACCATGTGGGCGGCTATGACTACCGGGCCAGACAGATCGCAGCATGCTACGACGAGTACCAGCGGTCCCTCAAAAAGAACAACGCCCTGGATTTCGACGATCTTCTCATGAAGACCGTGGAGCTCTTCCACCGGTTTCCCGAGGTCCTGGAGAATTACCAGAACCGCTTTTTATATATCATGGTGGATGAGTACCAGGATACCAACACGGCCCAGTTCGAGCTGGTACGTCTCCTGGCTGAGAAGAACCGGAATCTCTGCGTGGTGGGCGATGACGACCAGTCCATCTACCGCTTCCGGGGCGCCAATATCCGCAACATCCTGGATTTTGAAAAGACCTATCCGGACGCCCTGGTGATCCGCCTGGAGCAGAACTACCGCTCGACCCAGAACATCCTGGACGCAGCCAACGCCGTGATCGCCAACAATACAAAGCGCAAGACCAAGAAGCTCTGGACAGACCACGGGGCCGGCGCCAGGATCCATTTCCGGCGCCTTGGTACGGCCTATGAGGAGGCCGGCTTCATTGCGGATGACATAAGCCGAAAGATGCGGCGGGACAGCTCCCTCCATTACAGAGACTTCGCCATCCTCTACAGGACCAACGCCCAGTCCCGGATGCTGGAGGACAGGCTGGTCATGGGATCCATTCCCTACAACGTGGTGGGCGGCACCAACTTCTATGACAGAAGAGAGATCCGGGATATGCTGGCCTATCTGAAGACGGTGGACAACGCCAGGGACGATCTGGCGGTCCGCAGGATCCTCAATGTTCCAAGGCGGGGCATTGGCCAGACCACCGTAGCCCGCATCATGGACTTTGCCCAGGATCATGATCTTACCTTCTTCCAGGCCATGGAAAGGGCCGGAGAGATTCCCTCCATCGGGAAGGCCAGGACCAAACTGGAGGCCTTTACGGCCATGATCCACTCCTTCAGAAGGAGCCTGGAGGAAGGGAGCCTGAAGCAGCTCCTGGAGACCATCATCCGAAAGACCGACTACCTGGAATATCTGGAGGAGTCCGACGACGAGGACGCCGAGGACAGGGCCGGGAACCTGGACGAGCTCATCAGCAAGGTCGTGGACTATGAGGAAAACGCCGTGGAGGAAGCCCCCACCCTGTCCGGTTTTCTGGAAGAGGTGGCTCTGGTGGCGGATATCGACAGCGTGGAGGATTCCGACGACCGGGTCCTGCTCATGACCCTCCACAGCGCCAAGGGCCTGGAGTTTCCCCACGTCTATATCGCAGGCATGGAGGACAATGTATTTCCCTCCTATATGGCCCTGCAGGATCTGGATGAAGAAGGGCTGGAGGAGGAACGCCGCCTTGCCTATGTGGGGATCACCAGGGCCAGGGAGGATCTGACCCTGACCAGTGCGGCTGCAAGAATGGTCCGGGGCGAGACCCAGTACAACGGGATCAGCCAGTTCGTGGAGGAAATCCCCAGGGACCTTCTGGACGGCGATACTGCGCCGGCGGGAAGGGATCTGGACGACGATGACTTCTTCGACGATCTTCCCTTTGAAGAGGACTACGGCTACGCCAGACGGCCCTACGCGGGAAGCAGCTTTGGCAAAAAGGCCACTGCAGCCGGGACCGGAAAACGGACGGAAAGCAGGACTGGCCCTTCCGGAGCCCGGGCGCCGGAGAAGCCTGCCAGGCCTTCCCTGGATGCCATCCCCGGCCTGCAAAAGGGCATGGCCGGCATTAAAAGGCCCAGGGCCGTCTATGTGAAGCCTCATACCGATGAGAAGAAAAAGCCTTTCATAGCCAGGCAGGGCGCAGGGGCAAAGAAGGGGGCCAAGGCCCCGGTCAGACCGGACTATGAGATCGGCGACAGGGTCGAGCACATCCGTTTCGGCCAGGGCACCGTGAAAGCCATGGAGGAGACCCCCAAGGACTATAAGGTCACCGTGGATTTTGACGAAGCCGGACAGAAGATCATGTACGCCGCCTTTGCAAAGCTGGTAAAGACAGAGGATTCGGCAAAGTGATCTTTTAGAGGCCGGGAAGGGCGCACTATTTCGGCACATGTAATAAAATGTGGTAGAAATGAAAAAGGTTTAGTGCTATAGTAAACTTGTATAGGGAATCTGTATTATTACGGAAGGAGTTAAGATTACCATGAAAGATAAACTTGATGAGATTTATACCCTTGTTAAAAAAAGAGATGATGACAATGACAACAGGCTGATCTGTCTCCTTGCGATTATAGGCGGCATTGTTGTTGTCGCGCTGATTGCTTATGCAGTCTATCGCTTCCTGACCCCCGACTACTTCGAAGATTACGACGATGACGATGACTTCGACGATGATTTCGATGATGACTGGGATGACGACGAAGACGATGAAGAAGAGGCAGCGGATGACGTGGCAGAAGAACCTGCTGCTGAGGAAGAATAATCTCCGGCTTCTGATTTTGGTATATTGTTGGATTCTGAAGGCAGTCCGGCATTGGCCGGGCTGTCTTTTTTTTTAAAACAAGGAGAAGTATGAAAAAAGGCGATATGATACAGGGTACGATTGAATATGTCAGCTTTCCGAACAAGGGCGTTCTGCAGACAGAAAGCGGCCCCTGCCTGGTGAAGAATACCCTGCCGGGGCAGAAGGTGGAAGCCAGGATCAGCAAAAAGCGGTCCGGGAAACTGGAGGCGGAGCTTGTGCAGGTCCTGGAAAAGTCCCCCCTGGAGATCGATCCTCCCTGCCCTCATTTTGGAAGCTGCGGGGGCTGCACCTATCTGAATCTTCCCTACGAGGAAGAACTCAAGCTCAAGGAGCAGCAGGTCAGAAAGCTTCTGTCCTCCGTCCTGCCCCAGCCCCTGACCTGGTTCGAAGGCATTCTTCCCAGCCCCAGAGAATTCGGCTACCGCAATAAGATGGAATTCTCCTTTGGAGATGCCTATAAGGGCGGTCCCCTGGCCCTGGGCATGCACAGGAGGGGGAGCTTTTATGACATCGTATCTGTCACAGACTGTCAGATCGTGGACGAGGACTACCGAAAGATCCTCCGGGCGACCAGGGACTACTTCGATCAGAAGAAGGTGTCCTTCTATCACCGCATGCAGAAAAAGGGATATCTGCGCCATCTCCTGGTCCGCAAGGCATCCATTACGGGGCAGATTCTGATCGACCTGGTGACCACTTCTCAGGAAGTCCATGATCTTTCCGAATATGTCCAGATCCTTCTGGCGCTGCCCCTCAGGGGACAGATCGCCGGCATTCTCCATACCGCCAACGATTCGGTGGCGGACGTGGTGCAGGACGATGGAACAAAGATCCTTTACGGCCAGTCCTGGTTTTCGGAAAAGCTCCTGGGTCTTTCCTTTAAGATCACACCCTTTTCCTTCTTTCAGACCAACTCCTGGTCGGCGGAGGTGCTCTATGATACTGCCAGGAAATATATCCTGGAGACAGGCCTGCCAGAGGGCGCGACAGTCTTCGATCTTTACTGCGGTACCGGTACCATTACCCAGCTGATGGCGCCGGCTGCCAGGAAGGTGATCGGCGTTGAGATCGTGGAAGAGGCGGTCAGGGCGGCAGAGGAGGGCGCTGCGGCCAATGGCCTGAACAACTGCAGCTTTATTGCCGGAGACGTTCTCAAGGTCCTGGATGAGATCACAGAAAAGCCGGATTTCATCATTCTGGACCCTCCCAGGGACGGTATTCATCCCAAGGCCCTGCCCAAGATCCTTCGTTATGGCGTGGACTACATCCTTTATATTTCCTGTAAGCCCACATCCCTGGTCCGGGATCTCCCCGCTTTTACAGCTGCCGGCTACCAGGTCATCCGGGGCGTCTGCGTGGACCAGTTCCCCTGGACTGCCAACGT
>CAMNJZ010000023.1 GCA_946541955.1 uncultured Lachnospiraceae bacterium
GGGAAGAGGAGGACGTCGCGGATGGCCGCACTGTTGGTCAGCAGCATGGTCAGTCTGTCAATGCCATAGCCGATGCCGCCGGTAGGAGGCATGCCGATCTCCATGGCATGGAGGAAGTCCTCATCCGTATGCTGGGCTTCGTCATCGCCTGCATCCGCCAGGGCATCCTGCGCTGCAAAACGTTCTCTCTGGTCAATGGGATCATTGAGCTCGGAGTAGGCATTGCACATTTCCCAGCCGTTGATGTAAAGCTCAAAGCGTTCCACCTTGGTGGGATCTTCGGGCTTTTTCTTTGTCAGAGGGCTGATCTCGATGGGATGATCCATAATGAAGGTGGGCTGGATCATCTTGTCTTCACAGAACTCGTCGAAGAAGAGGTTCACGATATCGCCCTTGACGTGGCGGTCTTCATATTCGATGCCCTTCTCGTCGGCCAGCTTTTTGGCTGCTTCGGTATCGGGCACCTGGTCGAAGTCGATGCCGGTTACTTCCTTGATGGCCTCGTTCATAGTCAGCCTGCGGAAGGGCTTGCCCAGATCGATCTCCTTATCGCCATAGACAATGGTGGTCGTACCGCAGACCTTCTCGGCCAGATAGCGGAACATGGACTCCGTCAGTTCCATCATGCCGTAGTAGTCTGTATAGGCCTGGTAAAGCTCCATCAGGGTAAATTCAGGGTTGTGCCTGGTATCGACGCCTTCATTTCTGAAAACGCGGCCGATCTCAAAAACACGCTCCATGCCGCCGATGATCAGTCTCTTCAGATAAAGCTCCAGAGAAATACGGAGCTTGACATCCTCGTCCAGGGCGTTGAAATGGGTCTCAAAGGGACGGGCCGCCGCGCCGCCTGCATTGGAGACCAGCATGGGCGTCTCGACTTCAATGAAGTCTCTGCCTGCCAGGAAATTACGGATCTCACGGATGATCTGCGATCTCTTGTAGAAGGTCTGTCTGGACTCTTCGTTCATGATCAGATCGACATAGCGCTGTCTGTAACGCATGTCGGTATCCACCAGTCCGTGGAATTTCTCCGGAAGAGGGCTTAGAGACTTGGACAGAAGGGTGACCTCTTTGCAGTGGACACTGATCTCACCGGTCTTGGTCTTGAAAACAAAGCCTTTCACGCCGATGATATCGCCGATATCCAGCTTCTTGAAGGCATCATAGGCTTCTTCCCCCAGGTCGTCTCTGGTGGCATAGATCTGGATCTTGCCGTCTCTGTCCTGGATGTTTCCGAAGGAGGCCTTGCCCATCTTGCGCTTGAACATCATACGGCCTGCCAGGGAGACGTCCTTGCCTTCGAACTCCTTGAAGTTGTCTCTGATCTGGGCGGTATGATGGGTCTGGTCATATTTTACGATCTGGAAGGGGTCCCTGCCCGCTGCCTGCAGCTCTGCAAGCTTGTCGCGTCTGACCTTCTCCAGCTGAGAAACATTCTGTCCCTGATTATTATTCTGTGCCATTCTTTCTCCTATTTTCTGTCAAGTTCAGATCAGGCACCGCTGCTGCAATGCCTGATCCTCTTATGGCTGTGTTCAGTCCAGGCTGACGACTTCGTACTTGATGACGCCGCCGGGTGCTTCGATTTCAATAATAGCGCCAACGCCCTTGCCGATCAGCTCTCTGCCGACGGGAGACTCGTTGGAAATGGTCCCTTTGAGGCTGTTGGCTTCGGTGGAACCTACGATCTTGTAGGTCTCTTCATCGCCGAATTCCAGGTCCTTGATGGTAACAGTGGAGCCGATGTTGATCCGGTCGGAGGAAGCATCCAGCTCATCCACAACTTCTACGTTTTTGAGAATGCTTTCCAGTTCTGTGATCCTGGCTTCGATGTCGCGCTGCTCATCCTTGGCTGCATCATATTCTGCATTTTCGGAAAGGTCGCCCTGCTCTCTTGCTTCCTTGATCTTTGCTGCAACTTCCTGCCGCCTGTTGACCTTCAGATCATGAAGTTCGTCTTCATAACGCTTGAGTCCTTCATATGTCAAAATATTTTTCTTTTCTTCTGCCATTTTACCAATACCCTTTCACGATACATTTTCTGCAGCAACTGCCACTTCGTGGCACTATATTATAGAAAGAAATAAAAAAGCTGTCAACATGAAAAATCATGGCAGAAATCACAGATACTCTCTCCGCAGAAGGCTCTCCAGCTCGTCATAGGTGGTCACCTGATTGGCTGCGTTTCTGACTCTGGCAGCGCTGGGAAAACCGGCCAGATACCAGGCAACGTGCTTGCGCATCTCCCGCATGCCGATGGTCTCCCCCTTGGCCTGCACCAGAAGATCCGCATGACGCAGGATCATTTTGATGACCTCTCTTCTGGCAGGTCTTTCGGGCGGGATCCTTCCCTCCAGGACAGCGCAGATCTCGGCAAAGAGCCAGGGATTGCCCCGGGCGGCCCTGCCTGCCATGACGGCGTCGCACCCTGTTTCCTCCATCATCAAAAGGGCCGTTTTCCCGCTCACAATATCTCCGTTTCCGATGACAGGGATATCCAGCGCCTCCTTGACTTTGGCGATCACGTCCCAGTCGGCTTTTCCGCTGTACATCTGGACCCTGGTCCTGCCATGGACAGCAACGGCGGCTGCTCCCCCGGCCTGGGCGGCCAGGGCGCACTCCACGGCGTTTAAGTGGTCTTCGTCAAAGCCCCTGCGGATCTTGACCGTCACGGGCCGGGAGCTGGCTCCCTTCACTGCCGCTACGATCTTTTCGATCAGGGCCGGATCCTTCATGAGGGCCGAGCCCTCATGGTTGTTGACGATCTTGGGAACGGGACAGCCCATGTTGATATCGAGCAGGTCAAACTTCTCCTTTTCGATCATCTCGGCCGCCCTGGCCATATATTCCGGTTCATGTCCAAAAAGCTGGAGGGAGACCGGTCTTTCCTCCTCCCTGGTGGCAAACAGATCTGCCGTCCGTTTGTTGTGATAGCAGATGGCCTTGGCGCTGATCATTTCCATGCAGACCAGGCTGGCTCCCTGTTCATGGCACAGAAGGCGGAAAGACAGGTCTGATACGCCTGCCATGGGCGCCAGAATGACTCTGCCGGGCAGGGTCACATTTCCAATCTGAAGAGGGCTGTTGAAGCTGCTGCTCATAGGTCAAGGTCCTCCTCTGTATCCAGCAAATCTGCCGGATCCTGATGAAGGAAGGTCACCTTAAAGTAGATTTCCAGCGCTTCCAGCATTTCTCTCTTCTGCCGTTTGATCTCCTTGATCATGAGAGGCGCGCCGATCTCATCATAGAGGAGGTCCCCCTCCTCCTTGGTGGATTCCATGACGACCTCGCCGTAGGGGGTAAAGGAAACGGTAAAGATGCCGCCGATCTCCTCCGTAAAGAGCACGCTGATGATATGGAGCTGCTCCTGGATACTCTCGGGGATCTTGCTGAATTTCCTGTTATAGTAATATTTCTTGTCATAGGCGTTGGCTCCGCAGAGCACGATCCTGTATTTTTCTGCCATTGTATGTTTCCCTTTCACAGCCCGGCCCCTCGGGGGCGGGCATCCATGCGGCCAGGTCTCTTTATACGTATCCGTTCACGCCCCGGACGGAAACCTCTCCCGAATAGACGGTCCGGTCCGGCCCGTTGTCCTCCGGAGACACCACAAGGTCTCCCAGATCCGTAATCCCCTTTGCCGTTCCGGAGAAGGGGGCTGCCGGATCCAGGACCCTGACCTGTCTGCCTTTGTTGACAAGGCCTGCTTCATAGGCTTCCCTTAAAGGGGCCAGAGACCCTGCCTGCAGGAACTTTGCATACGCCCCTTCAAAGTGCTTCCAGATGGAGGCCGTAAAGGCTGCCCTGCCGATCTTTCTCCCGGTCTGCAGCATGAAGGAGGAGGCTGTTTCCCGGATCTCCTCCGGGAAGGTCTCCTGATTGACATTGAGCCCTGTTCCGATGACGATGTCCCGGATCTCCGTCTCCTCCATCCGCATCTCGGTCAGAATGCCGCAGACCTTCTTATAAGGGCCGCCGTTCCTGGAGGCTACGATATCATTGGGCCATTTGATTCCGAAGCGGCAGGACCCTTCCGGCTCCTGGGCAAGCTCCAGGGCTGCCTCATAGACGGCCAGGGCCATGACCAGGGTCACCATGGGGGCCCTCTGGGCGGGCATGGCCGGCTTCAGAAGAATACTCATATAGACGTTCACGTCCGGCGGAGAGATCCAGGTCCTGCCCCGTCTGCCCCGGCCGGCCTTCTGGCAGGCCGTAACGGCCAGGGTCCCTTCTTCCGCTCCCTGATCGGAAAGACGGAAGATATCCTCATTGGTGGAGCCTGTTTCCTTCTTCCAGACCAGGGGATGCCCTGCCCAGGCGGTCCGGAAGGCGGCTTCCAGCTCCTCCTGATTCAGAATATCCAGGCTGCTCCCCTCCAGGCGGTAGCCCTTATTGGTCACGGCTTCGATCTCGTATCCCTCTTCCTTCAGGCGTTTTACCGCCTTCCAGACTGCCGTTCTGGAAACGCCCAGGTCCCTGCAGATCTCCTGTCCGGACAGGTAATCCTGTGACTCCTTCAGCTTCAGCAGGATGGCTTGTTTCAGTTCCATATCTTTTACAGCCCCAGTGTAGCGGCAATGACTGCCTTAATGGTATGCATACGGTTTTCAGCTTCTTCAAAGACCACCGACTGGGGACTCTCGAAGACTTCGTCGGTGACTTCCAGCTCCTTCATGCCGAATTTTTCAAAGACTTCCCGGCCGATCCCGGTCCCCTGGTCATGGAAAGCCGGCAGGCAGTGCATGAAGACAGCTTCCTTGTCCGCCAGGGACATGAGGTGGGCGTTGACCTGGAACTTCTTCATGAGCTCGATCCGCTCCGCCCAGGCTTCCATGGGTTCGCCCATGGAGACCCAGACATCGGTATAGAGGACATGGGCGCCCCTGGCCGCTTCTTCGGGGTCTGTGGTCAGTGTGATGGAGCCGCCCGTCTCCGCAGCAGTTTTCCTGCATGTTTCCACCAGGGAAGGATCCGGGAAATAGGCCTGGTCGGAAGCCAGGATCACATGCATGCCCATTTTGGCTCCCAGGACCATCAGAGAGTCCGCCGTATTATATCTGGCGTCGCCAAAATAGGCCAGACGGATCCCCTCCAGCTTTCCGAAGTGTTCCCGGATGGTCAGGGCGTCCGCCAGCATCTGGGTGGGATGGAATTCATTGGTCAGGCCGTTCCAGACAGGGACCTTGGAATAGCGGGCCAGTTCTTCCACGATTTCCTGGCCATAGCCCCTGTATTCAATGCCGTCATACATACCGGCCAGGACCCGGGCCGTATCGGCGATGGATTCCTTTTTGCCGATCTGGGAGCCTGTGGGCTCCAGATAGGTGGTCCCCATGCCCAGATCGTGACCGGCCACCTCAAAGGAGCAGCGGGTACGGGTGCTGGTCTTTTCAAAGATCAGCGCAATGTTTTTCCCTTCGAAATACCTGTGGGGGATGCCTCTGCGCTTTTTATCCTTCAGATCTGCTGCCAGATCCAGCATATACAGAATCTCCTCCGGGGTAAAATCCAGAAGCTTGAGGAAATCTCTTCCCTTCAGATCAACTTTATTCATAGAGCCTGCTCCTTCCTTGTGTTTGTATATTTATACACTACCATTACTAATTATTCGGCACAAATATGCGGCATTTAATTAAAATGAATAATTATGCGTTATACTTCAATGGAAATACATTTTCAAAGTATACTCAATTCATCAGCAAACTGCAAGGGGAAAAGTAAGGGCCGGCCCAGTGGGCCGGCCCGAAAAGACTGTATTCAAAAAGTTCAGGATAAGGATCATTCCTTTGCAGCTTCCGTCTCGGTCTCGGCAATGCCCTTGAGGGAGGATACCAGACCTGCGATGCCCTGGATCTCGGAAGGAATGATGATCTTGGTGGCTCTGCCGTTGGCAGCGGCCTTGAAGGCGTCCAGACTCTTGAGGGTCAGGACTGCGTCGTCGGCGCCTGCTTCGCGGATCAGCTTGATGGATTCGGCATTGGCTTCCTGCTCCTTGAGGATGGCCTGTGCACGGCCTTCTGCTTCCTTGATCATCTTTTCTCTCTCGGCTTCCGCCTTGAGGATGACTGCCTGCTTGTCGGCTTCCGCCTGCAGGATCATGGATTCCTTGCGGCCTTCTGCCACCAGGACTGCGGACTTCTTTTCACCTTCTGCCTTCAGGATGGCTTCACGTCTCTCACGTTCTGCCTTCATCTGCTTCTCCATGGCCTCACGGATGGCTGCAGGAGGGGTAATGTTCTTAAGCTCGACACGGGTGACCTTGATGCCCCAGGGATCGGTCGCAACGTCCAGGGAGGCTCTCATTCTGGTATTGATGATCTCACGGGAGGTGAGGGTCTCGTCCAGTTCCATGTCACCGATAATATTTCGAAGGGTCGTAGCGGTCAGGTTCTCAATGGCCATGATCGGATTTTCTACGCCGTAGGTATAAAGCTTGGGATCCGTGATCTGGAAAAATACGATGGAGTCGATCTGCATGGTAACGTTATCCTTTGTGATAACGGGCTGCGGCGGGAAGTCCACGACCTGTTCCTTCAGATTGACCCTTCTGGCCACTCTTTCAATGAAAGGAATCTTGAAGTGAAGACCCACGTTCCATGTGCCTCCGTATGCTCCCAGTCTTTCAATAACATAGGCATGTGCCTGGGGAACGATCTTAATGCAGCTTGTTGCAATAAAGATCAGGATGAGGATTAATACTACCAACATTACTAAAGGACCCATAAAGTACCTCCATAAATAATAATTTGAAAATGTATCTGCGAACGGGGCATCTGCCCCGGTTCAGCCTTATGCTTCCGGCTCCGTAATGCGTTTGCCTACGATGAGCTTGACGCCCTCGATGGCCCGGACCATGACGATCTCATTCTTTTCAATGGTCTGGTCAGCCCGGACGCTCCTGGCTGTCCATTCCATACCGCCGATGCGGACATGGCCGGTTCCCTGGACGTTGTCGATCCTGTCAATGACCACAGCTTCCTGGCCGATCAGGCTCTCAGCGTTGGTCTTTGTCCTGTTCCTGGTCATAAAGGCCTGAGCCAGGGGCCTTGTCATAAACAGGAGCAGAATGGAAATGCCGACGAAAACGCCGATCTGCAGCCAGATGGGGGCATGGAGCAGGGCCAGGACCAGGGCTGCTGCCGCACCGCCTGCAAACCAGATGGTCGTCAGCCCCATGGTGGCCGCTTCCACCATCAGGAGTATTACAATCGTAATGCCCCATATCAGCGGCATACTTAACGTACCCATAAAGTACCTCCTTTACTGCTTGCCAGCTTTACTATGTTATTGTAATTATACTCCGGGCAGGGGCCTCCGCAAGACCTTTTCTGTTAAAAGCGCCTCTGCCTGTCCGCCTCATAGAGCAGGATCCCGGCCGCCATGGCTGCGTTCAGGGATTCGATCCTGCCGTGCATGGGGATCAGGAGCTTTGTATCCGCCCGCATGGCCGTCTCCTCCCGGAGCCCGTTCCCTTCGTTGCCGATAAGGAAAGCGCTGGGGCCGGTATAGGACAGGCGGTCATAGGTCTTTTCTCCCCCCAGGTGGGCCGCAAAGGTCGCAACGCCCCTTTCCTTCAGAAGATCCAGGGCTTCCAGAAGATCCCCGGCCGTCAGCACGGGCAGACGGAAGATGGCGCTCATGGTGGACCGGACCGTTTTGGGGTTGAAGAGGTCTACGGTATCGGCAGAGAGCAGGATCCCCGTTGCGCCGGCCGCTTCCGCGGTCCGGACCATGGTCCCCAGATTGCCGGGGTCCTGGATATTCTCCAGGACCAGGATCAGGGGGTTTTCTCTGAAGAGGTCCTCCATATCCCAGTCAGGCATGGCCGCTGCAGCGATGACGCCCTGGGGCGTCCTGGTATCCGACACCTTCCGGATCAGGGCATCGGGCACGAGCATGGCCCCGGCCCTTTCCAGCTTTTCCTTCACCGCTTCCGGCGCCTCCTTGTAAAATTCCTCTGTGGCAAAGACTTCCCGGAGATATTCCGGGGGCGTATCCGCAAACAGCCTTGCCCCTTCGATCACAAAGGCCCTGTCTCTGCGCCTGGCTTTGGCCCTGGTGGAAAGCTCCTGCAGGTGCCTGATTCTTGGATTGGACATAGATGTGATGTGTTCCATGGAAAGTGCCTTTCAAAAAAAGATGCAGGCCCGCGGCCTGCATCCCTGTTTTTTATCGTCTGGACGGGATCCGGGCGGATCAGCGGATATTCCAGGCGATCTGGTATTCGTAATCGGAAATGTTCTTCTGCATGGCAAGCGCTTCCTCGATATCCAGATCGGTGAACTTACCGTCTCTGTAGCAGACGACGCGGTTGCTCTTGCCGGCTACCAGGATGTCCGCCGCATAGGCGCCCATGATGGAGGCATAGTAACGGTCGGTACAGGTCGGACTGCCGCCGCGCTGCATGTAGCCCAGAATGGTCGCACGGGTCTCCACGCCGGTGGCCGCTTCGATTCTCTTGGCCATGGAAGTGGAATGGCCGATGCCCTCGGCATTGACGATCATGTGATGGGTCTTGCCGATCCGTCTGTTATTGATGATGTGGTCCACGATCTTCTGCTCGTCATAGTCATACTTCTCGGGAAGCAGGATATCCTCAGCGCCGGTGGAAATACCGCACCAGAGGGCGATATAGCCGGCATGACGGCCCATGACCTCGATGATCGAGCATCTTTCATGGGAGGAAGAGGTATCCTTGACCTTGTCGATGGCGTCCATGGCCGTGTTGACGGCCGTATCAAAGCCGATGGTATAGTCTGTGCAGGCGATATCCAGGTCGATGGTCCCGGGCACGCCGATGGTGTTGATTCCGTTCCTTGCCAGGGCCTGGGCACCGCGGTAGGAGCCGTCGCCGCCGATGACAACGATTCCGTCGATCCCGTATTTTCTGCAGATCTCAGCGCCTCTGGCCTGGCCCTCTTCCGTGCGGAACTCAGAGCATCTGGCTGTACCCAGGATGGTACCGCCTGCCTGAATGATGCCGGAAACATCTTTGGCCCGCATTTCATAGATTTCCTCGTTCAGAAGACCTCTGTAGCCGCGCTTGATTCCCATGACCTTGACTTTGTTATGAAGAGCCTCTCTTACGACCGCGCGGATCGCCGCATTCATGCCGGGTGCATCACCGCCGCTGGTCAATACGCCGATGGTTTTGATTTCTTTGCTCATTTTCCGCCTCCCTGCTCCATACGGCAGATCCTCTGTGGAAAAGGACCTGCCTCCGAAAATATCTGTTATCGGACAACCATGCCGTATATCATAGGACCCTTCCGGCATAATCTACGGATTCATTGTACCTTAAACAACGTCTGATTTCAATGATTACTGGTAATTCTACTGCACAATCACATCATTCGCTTCGAAAATTCTGTGCAGTTTCGCCAGAAGTCCGGCGTCCGCCCGGACGCCCTGGCCCGGCGGCAGGACCCGTTTTCTGCGTCCTTCCTCGATATAAAGGACCACCTGGTCCCGGCCTCCCCAGTCTGCGATCAGGTCCATCACTTCCTTCTCCTTGTCCCTGTATTCCTGGACGGTTTTAAAGCGCAGCCAGACCTTTCTGGGCACCTGATCGAAGGGAAGGATTTTTTCGCAGATGAGCTTGGCGTCCTTTCCCTCGTCCACCTGGACTCTGCCTTTTACGAATACCTTGGCGTCCTCCCGGATGGCGGCCGACTCGGCTTCATAGATCCCGGGAAAAACCACCACCTCGACAGAGCCGGTCAGATCCTCCAGGGTGATAAAGGCCATGACCTGGTTCTTGCGGGTATATTTGACGGTCTTTTCCGTGATCATGCCGCCGATGGTGACGCTCTTCCCGTCGGAAATGGCGGCCCCGCCGGTCTCCTCATCCAGCATGAACTCCGATGCCCTGGCCGTGATATGGCCCTTCCAGAAGGCCTCATAGTCCTCCAGCGGGTGGCCGCTGACGTAGATGCCCAGGACCTCCTTCTCAAAGGCCAGCTTCATCTCCCGGCTGTATTCGCCGATGTCCGGCATCCGGATCCGGAAGTCTTCCTTTTCCTCTTCCTCCGCAAAGTCAAAGAGGCTCATCTGGCCTGCCATGTCATTCCTGCGGGAGCTCTGCAGGTTGTCCAGAATACGGAGGTAGACGCTCATCATCTGCTTTCTGGTATGGCCCAGGCAGTCCAGGGCCCCTGCCTTGATCAGGGACTCGATGACGCGTTTGTTGATCTCACGGTTCCCCGAGACCATGCGGGAGAGGAAGTCCTGCAGATCCTTAAAGGGACCCGCTGCCTTTCTTTCCTCCACAATGGAATCGATGACGGGCCGGCCCAGGCCCTTGATGGCTGTCAGGGCGTAGCGGATGGCCCCGCCCGATACGGAAAAGCCTGCCTCTCCCTCGTTGATATCCGGAGGAAGCAGACGGATCTTCATATTTCTGCAGGTATTGATATAGCCTGCCACCTTGGCGGAGAAGTCGATGACCGAGGTCATCAGGGCCGCCATGAATTCCAGGGGGTAATAGTACTTGAGCCAGGCCGTCTGGTAGGTGATGACCGCATAGCAGGCGGCGTGGGACTTGTTGAAGGCGTACTTGGCAAAGTCCATCATTTCGTCATAAATGTGGGACGCCACGTCTTCGGAAATGCCCCGGGAAAGGCAGCCCGGCACGCCCTCCTCAGGATTGCCATAGATAAAGTTGTGCCGCTCCTTTTCCATGACCGACTGCTTTTTCTTGGACATGGCCCTTCGGACCAGGTCGCTCCGCCCCAGGGTATAGCCCGCCAGATCCCGGACGATCTGCATGACCTGCTCCTGGTAAACGATGCAGCCGTAGGTCGGGGAGAGGATGGGCTCCATCTCCGGGCAGTCATAGGTGATGCCGGCCTTGTCGGTCTTGCCCCGGATGTATTTGGGAATAAAGTCCATGGGGCCCGGCCGGTAGAGGGCGATGCCTGCTATGACATCCTCCAGGCTTTCCGGTCTGAGCTCCTTCATGAAGGACTGCATGCCCGCAGATTCGATCTGGAATACGCCGTCTGTCCTGCCGGTGGAAATGGAGGCATAGACGGCGGGATCGTCCATGGGGATATCAGAAAGGGATACGGGGCCCTGCAGGGGATTCTGACGGATCTTTGCAGGTCCCAGAGAAGGCTCCATGGGATAGGCTCCCCCTGCCTTTTCAATGGATTCATTGGCCATCCGGACGGCGTTCTGCAGGACGGTCAGGGTCCGCAGGCCCAGAAAGTCCATCTTCAGAAGGCCCAGCTCCTCAATGGTCGTCATGGTGAACTGGGTGGTCACAGAGCCGTCCTGGGCCCTGGCCAAGGGGACCAGATCCTCGGCCGGCTCCGAGCAGATCACCACGCCGGCTGCATGGACCGAGCTGTGGCGGGGCAGGCCCTCCAGACGCCTGGCCATATCGATCAGCTTGGTGATCCTCTCATCCTTTTCATAGGCGGCCTTGAGCTCGGGATTTTGCTGCAGGGCCTTGTCCAGGGTGATATTGAGCTCATTGGGCACCATCTTGGCGATGCTGTCCACAAAGCCGTAGGGCAGGTCCATGACCCTTCCCACGTCCCGGATCACGCCCTTGGCCGCCAGGGTACCGAAGGTGATGATCTGGGTGACCCTGTCCTTGCCGTACTTGCGGGTAACATAGTCGATGACCTCCTGCCTTCTTTCAAAGCAGAAGTCCACGTCGATATCAGGCATGGAAACACGCTCGGGATTGAGGAAGCGCTCAAAGAGCAGGGAATAGCGGATGGGGTCCAGGTCCGTGATCCCCAGGCAGTAGGATACTATGGAGCCTGCGGCGGAGCCTCGTCCCGGTCCCACCATGATCCCGTTTTCTCTGGCATAGTTGATATAGTCCCAGACGATCAGGAAATAGTCCACATAGCCCATCTGGCGGATGGTGGCAAGCTCATAGGAAAGCCGTTCCTCCAGGTCTTTGCCTCCCTCCGGATAGCGCCTTTTCATTCCGTCGCTGCAGAGCTTATTGAGATAGGTCCAGGAATCGTAGCCCTCCGGCACCTCGTAGCGGGGGAGCCTGGTGATTCCGAATTCAATATTTACCTCACAGCGCCTGGCGATCTTTTCGGTGTTTTCCAAAGCCTCCAGGGCATAGGGAAAGAGGGCCTTCATCTCCTCTTCGCTCTTGACATAGAACTGGCCGCCCGGATACCGCATGCGGTTCTCGTCCGAAAGCTTTTTGCCGGTCTGCAGGCACAGGAGAATATCGTGGGGCTCCGCATCCTCGGCATAGGTATAGTGGCAGTCATTGGTGGCGATCAGGGGAATACCCAGCTTTCTGGACATATTCAGAAGGGCCGCATTGACCGTCTGCTGGTCCTTGTAGCCATGGTCCTGGAGCTCTAAAAAGAAGTTGTCTCTGCCGAAGATCTTCTGATAGCGCAGGGCCGCCTTCTCAGCGCCCTCCAGGTCTCCCCGCACGATATTTCTGGCCACCTCGCCCGCCAGACAGGCCGAGCAGCAGATCAGGCCCTCATGGAATTCCTCCAGAAGAGCCAGGTCCACGCGGGGCTTATAGTAATAGCCTTCCGTAAAGGACCGGCTGACGATCTTGGAAAGGTTGGCGTAGCCCCGGTCGTTTTCGGCCAGCAGGATCAGATGGTAGTAGCGGTCCTCTCCCTCTCCCTTTTCCCTGTCGAAACGGGAGCCGGGAGCCACATAGACTTCACAGCCCAGGATGGGACGGATTCCCTCCTCCCTGCAGGCTTTGTAAAAATCAATGACGCCATACATAACGCCGTGGTCCGTGATGGCCGCGGCGTCCATGCCCAGTTCTTTGACTCGCTTTACATATTCTCGGATTTTATTGGATCCATCCAGAAGAGAATATTCTGTATGGACATGAAGATGTGCAAATGCCATATCCACCTCTCCCAAAATTCGGATGCAGCCTTACCTTTTACGGAGAATGGCTTCCGCCAGCGCCAGGTCCTCCCTTGTGGTCACCTTGATATTGCTGTAGGAGGCCATGACCATGCGGCAGCGGATGCCCAGCATGGTCTCCGCAACCATGGCGTCGTCCGTGATCTGGATTCCCCGTTTTCCCAGCTCCTCCAGCTGCTCCACGGCCATGGCGTGGGCCTTCAGAATGTCGTCCAGGCGGAAGACCTGGGGCGTCTGTACGATCCATACATTCCTTCTGGCCGGCGTAGACAGGGACTCTCCCTTCTCGTCAGTGATCCGGACCGTATCCTTGGAAGGGACGCCGGCCACGGCCGTACCACTCTCCAGGGCGGCCGCCTCCAGGCGGACCAAGGTCTCCTGGTCCAAAAAGGCCCTGGCACTGTCATGAATGTAGACATAATCACAGGGCCAGGCAATGGCCCTCAGGCCCTCGTAGACAGAAAGAAAGCGCTCCGCGCCTCCCTGCACCACGGCCCGGACCTTGCTCTCCAGCCCAAAGCGGCGGACCAGGCCCAGCATGTATTCCTCCTCTCCGGCGTTGACGGTGATCACGATGTCGTCAATGACGGGGGATTCGGTAAGAGTCCGCAGGGAATAGGTAAAGAGAGGGGCCCCCTGGATCTCCAGGTACTGCTTGTATTCCTCCATCTGCATCCTTTTTCCCTGGCCGGCTGCCAGAAGGACCGCTGTGTTCTTTGCTTTCATGAAAAGCCCTCCTAAGGGATCAGCGTTCGCCCAGCTTCAGATTGGGGACCGCGTTGAGATCGAAGCCGCTGCGGACGCCCCTGATATAGTCATAGTAGGCGGCAGCGCCGATCATGGCTGCATTGTCCGTACAGAGAATGGGCGGCGGGCAGTAGAAGGCAGCCTTCTTCTGCCTGCATCCTTCCTCCATGGCGGCGCGCAGGGCCGAATTCGAAGCCACGCCTCCCGCCAGTGCGAACTTGTCCAGATGGAATTCATCGATGGCCCACATGGCGTGGGAGACCAGGACGTCGACCACGGCCGCCTGGAAGGAAGCCGCCACATCCGGGACGGAAATCTCCTCCCCCTTCATCCTGGCTGTGTTCAGATAGTTGAGGACCGCAGATTTCATGCCGCTGAAGCTGAAATCATAGCGGGAGCCGTCCACCTTGCCCCTGGGGAAATGGATCGCCTGGGGATTGCCTTCTTTGGATACCCTGTCGATCTTGGGACCGCCGGGATAGCCCAGACCGATCTCCCGGGCCACCTTGTCAAAGGCTTCGCCGGCTGCGTCGTCATGGGTCCTGCCCAGGATCTCATATTCTCCGTAGTCCCTGACCAGAACCAGGTGGGTAT
Source organism: uncultured Lachnospiraceae bacterium (assembly GCA_946541955.1). Lineage (GTDB taxonomy): Bacteria > Bacillota > Clostridia > Lachnospirales > Lachnospiraceae > CAG-791. The sequence continues at coordinate 14,221 of CAMNJZ010000023.1, forward strand.
GGCCTCCCGATACCACAAGGCATACAAAGGGAGGCTCCAGATCCTTTGCGGCGATATAGTTGGCGCTGATATGGCCTTCGATATGGTGGACGCCGATCAGGGGGATGCCCGTGGCAAAGCTCAGGGCCTTGGCCTCGGATACGCCGATCAGAAGGGGACCGACAAGGCCGGGCCCGTAGGTCACCGCGATGGCGTCCAGGTCGGAAAAGGTCCTGCCGGCCTCCGAAAGGGCCTGCCGGATGACCTGGTTGATGCGCTCCGTATGCTTTCTGGATGCGATCTCCGGTACAACGCCTCCGTAGAGGGTATGGATATCGATCTGGGAAGAGATGACATTGGACAGGACCTCTCTTCCGTTTACGACGACCGAAGCGGCGGTTTCGTCGCAGCTGGATTCAATTGCTAAAATCGTTACATTTTCTGCCATATATTCACCAAAAGATCAGTCTTCAAATTTCAGTTCCATGCTCTTGCCGTCCCTGCCGGGGACTGCCTCGGGAAAGATCCTGCGGACCTCCTCCATGCACTCCTCGGGATGGTTCAGGGAGGGGCTGAAATGGGTCAGCCACAGGCGCTTTGCACCGGCCTTTCTGGCCAGCCTTCCGGCTTCGCAGAAGGTCATATGCTTATGCTCCCTGGCCTTGCCGATCTTATCCTCTTCGCCGTACATGCCCTCGCAGATGAAAAGGTCCGCCTCCTGGGCCGCTTTGACGATGCTGGCGCAGGGCCTTGTGTCAGTGCAGTAGGTCAGCTTCAGGCCCTTCCTGGGCGGTCCCAGGACCAGATCCGGCGTCAGGGTCCTGCCCCCCTCCTCCAGGATCTCTCCCTTCTGCAGGCGGCCCCAGAGGGGCATGGGGATCTCCAGGGCCCTGGCCTTTTCGGCGTCGAAGCGGCCGGCTCTTTTGAGCTCCATGCTGTAGCAGTAGCAGGTCACGTTGTGATTGACCTTGTAGGCACGGATGACAAAGTCCTTTTCTCCGGGCAGGGCGATGGTCTCCTCCGCCTCTGTCAGCTCCTGAAAGCGGATCTCAAAGGGGAGCTCCGGGGCGATGGTCCGGAGGGCGTTCACGACCCTTTCCAGACCCCTGGGGCCCACCATATAAAGGGGCTCCCGTCTTTCTGCGTTGCCCATGGTCAGCAGCATGCCGGGCAGGCCGCTGATGTGGTCGGCATGATAGTGGGTGAAGAGGATCATCTCAACGGGATTGGGACTCCAGCCCTTTTTGCGCAGGGCCACCTGGGTCCCCTCCCCGCAGTCGATCAGGATGCTCTTGCCATTGTAACGCACCATCAGGGCCGTCAGATATCTGTAGGGCAGGGGCATCATGCCCCCGGTCCCCAGTAAACAAACGTCGATCATGTATTTCCTTTCAAGTTAAAGACGCCTCCAGTAGATCAGGGCGTCCTCCTTAGGTTTTTCGTAAAAGCCGGGCCTTCTTCCTTCCAGGGCAAAGCCGAAGGCTTCATAGAGACGGATGGCAGGCACATTGCCGGCCCTGACCTCCAGGGTAAAGGCCTCTATGCCGCTTTTTTCGCCCTCGGCCAGAAGTCTTTCCAGAAGACGTCCGCCGATGCCCTGTCCCCGCCAGGAGGGCAGGACAGCCACGTTGGTGACTTCTCCTTCTCCGGCAATGTCCTTCAGGCCTATGGTCCCCACGATCCGGCTGCCTCCAAGGCCTGCCTTCTCAAAAAGGGGAGAAAGGGCCTCCTCCGTCAGCTCCGCCACGAAATAGGCTGTATAGTCCAGAAGGAGGGTCGCCCGGTAGACAGGCTCGGACCAGGGCTCGGAAAAGCAGGCCTCCTCCACTGTAAGGACGCCCGGCAGATCCTCCAGGGTCATGGGGCGGATCCGGATCCCCTCTTTCCCCGTCAAGAGCTGGTCTCCCCGCCCACCAGGGAATAGTTCCTTCTTTCGCCCCGCTCCTGCTCGGCCTGGGTCTTGCGCAGGTATTCCGGCCTGAAATCGTCGGCGCTTACAAAGCAGGCTTCCTTCTTCTCCCTGTAGGCACGCAGCGCCAGGGCCGCGACAGCGGCCGCTCTCTGCCTGGACAGATGGGCCGGTGCAAAGGCATAGGGGACCTGGAGCAGGTCCCGGATGGCATCCTGGTAGACCGGAACGCCGTCCCCCAGAAAGATGACCCTTTTGCCTGCCCGGTTCAGATCCTCACAGATCTCGGAGATGGGCACGACGCACTGGGGACGGATCACTTCGATTCCCTCGCTGCAGTCGTAGATTCCTGTATAGACCTGGGACCGTCTGGCGTCCATGATGGGGCAGACCAGGCCCTGGGCTCCAAAAAGGTTATAGGCCAGGGAGTCTACGGTGGGCACCGGGATGATGGGTCTGTCCAGGGCAAGGCCCAGGCCCTTGGCCGTGGCCGCTCCGATCCGAAGTCCCGTAAAGGAGCCGGGGCCGCCGGAAAGGGCAATGGCGTCCACCGTGGAAAGGTCCAGCTCCAGGATCTCCCGGACCGCCTCCATCATGGGCACCAGGCTCTGGGAGTGCTTCTTTTTAAACTGCACGCTGTATTCCGCCCGGAGAATGTCATCCTCCACAAGGGCGCATCCGGCAACAGGACCGGATGTCTCGATAGCCAGTATTTTCATTCTACGATAATTCTCCTGTAATCCGGACCCTTGTCCAGGTCCTTCAAAATCGTCACAGAGATCACGTCTTCAGGCATGATCTCCTGGATCCGTTCCGCCCACTCGATCAGGCAGACGCCTTCTCCGCAGACATAGTCATCAAAGCCTACCTCTTCCATTTCCTCCACCTCTTCGATCCTGTATACGTCGAAGTGATAAAGGGGAAGCCTTCCATCCTCATAGATCTGCAGAATGGTAAAGGTCGGACTGTTCACATAGTCTTCAATGCCAAGTCCCCTGGCAAAGCCCTGGGCAAAGACGGTCTTTCCAACGCCCAGATCCCCGCTCAGGGCATAGACCTGGCCGGCCCTGGCCTCTTTTGCCAGGGAAAAGGCGCACTGGAAGGTCTCTTTCGCGTTATGGGTCTCAAATACTGTCATAAAAACCTCATTTGTCTGAAACTCAGCAAGCCCCATACAGAGCTCTCTCTGTATGGGGCACCATAATTGTCCTATACCGGGCCGCGGCTGATCCGATCAGCTGACCCTGAACTTAAAATTCCGCTTGTCGTTTTCCGTTTCGACACGGTCGATCTGGGCGCCAAGCTTCTTAAGCTTCTCAGTAAAGTCCTCATATCCTCTCTCAATGTAGTGGATATCGGAGATCTCGGAGAATCCGTCCGCCGCCATGGCTGCGATCACCAGGGCTGCGCCTGCCCGCAGGTCCGGCGCCTGTACATAGGCTGCGGAATAGCTTTCCACGCCCTCAATGATGGCGGTGTTGCCTTCCACACGGATCTGGGCCCCCATGCGGGTCAGCTCATCCGTATACTTGAACCGGCTCTCAAAAATGCTTTCCGTCACGATGGAGGTGCCGTTGGACAGACCCAGGACGACCGTCATCTGGGGCTGCATATCCGTCGGGAATCCAGGGTAGGGAAGGGTCTTGACATTGGTCCTGCCAAGGCGCCTGGTGGCGCAGACCCTGACTGCATCGTCTTCCTCATCGATCTGACAGCCCACCTCCGTCAGCTTGGCGGAAATGGATTCCAGATGCTTGGGAATGACGTTGCGGATGATGACGTCGCCCTTGGTGGCGGCCGCTGCCATCATAAAGGTCCCTGCCTCGATCTGATCAGGAATAATGGAATAGGTGGTACCGTGGAGCTTTGATACGCCGCTGATGCGGATCACGTCGGTACCGGCGCCCTTGATCTTGGCGCCCATGGAGTTAAGGAAGTTGGCCAGGTCGACCACATGGGGCTCCTTGGCCGCGTTTTCGATGATAGTGAGTCCTTCCGCCATGGAGGCTGCCAGCATGACGTTGCAGGTGGCGCCGACGGATACTACGTCCATGTAGATGTGGGCGCCCACCAGTCTGGAAGCTTCCGCTCTGGCCATTCCCGGGGGAACAAAGCGGACCTCTGCCCCCAGGGCCCTGAAGCCCTTGAGGTGCTGGTCGATGGGACGAAGGCCGATATCGCATCCGCCGGGAAGCGCTACCGTAGCCAGCTTGTACTTGCCCAGCAGGGCGCCGATCAGATAATAGGAGCCTCTGATCTTGCGTACATACTCATTGTCAACGGCCGTCTGTCTGTTGATGGCCGAACCGTTGATCTTGAAGGAATGTCTGTTGATCTTCTCAACATAGGCCCCGATGCTGCGGATCGCATCCAGCAGAGCCCTGATATCACTTACATCCGGTACATTGTCAATGATGACTGTTTCGTTCGTCATGACGGATGCTGCAATGATGGGCAGTGCCGCGTTTTTTGCACCGGCTATTTCAACCTCACCTACCAGCGATGTACCGCCTTTTACCATGTAATGTGCCATATTATCCTCTCACAGTTTCCTTCCGTCCCCCTTGACGAAAAGAATCCGGTTTTTTCTTAGATTTTCTTCGACCCGTTTTATTCGACATGTCCTTTCGGACGGAGAAGCCGAACCTCCCCAAAAGATCGCCCAGCGCATAATATTCTCCATGAGAATATGCGGCCAGATCTGCCTTCTCCAGCGCCAGTCTTCCCCTTTCATCCAGGTAGACGTCATCTACGCCGACACTGACCACTTCCGCCAGGAATAGGTCATGCAGGCCCAGATGCTTTACTTCCGTCACCCTGCATTCCAGGCAGACCGGACTCTCCCCGATGGAGGGAGGCCTGACGATCCGGGACGCCTCTTTCGTCAGGCGGAGATGTTCAAATTTATCGACATCCCTGCCGCTTCTGACACCGCAGAAATCGGCAGCGAATACAAGTCTGCGCGTTGTAAGATTGATGACAAATTCACCGGTCCTCTCAATGATGTCATGAGAGTAGCGCTCAGGCCGGATCGCCACAGAGACCATGACAGGATCCGAGCAGACCGTTCCGGCCCAGGCGGCTGTCATGATATTGGCACGGCCTTCTTCATCCATACAGCTGACCATGACCGGCGGTGCAGGATACAGCATATTGGCCGGTTTCCAGTAAACTCTTGTCATAGAAGACCCTTCCAGCAGATCAGAGGCATCAGTGAATATAGTTCATCAGGAGCATGTAGAAGCCTGCCCCCTCCAGGATCTGAAGGACCAGAACACCGATCACAAGACCGAAGGTCAGTCTGGAAAAGAACTTCTGCTTTCCATCCGGTCTGTTTTCTTCCATGAACTTTGTCTGGGCCGCCTCCAGAGAAGCGATCGCAGCGGAAAGCTCCTCGGTCTGGCGCGTCAGCTCCTGGACCATGGATGCCTGTACATTCCGGTAGACCCGAACGCTCTCTCTGTGTCCGAATTCATCGGACCGCTGCTGGAGCTGTACCAGTTTCTCACGGGACTTCTCCAGTTCTCCCTTCACTCTCTCATCTGATGCTGCGATGGAGCCGTCAAAGGAGCTTTTCAGCCTTTCTTCGAGGCCTGCAGTGTCAAACTCCTGCAGGGCGTCCAGTTTCTCGGCGATCTTTTCATTGTTCTCCGTCAGCATGGACCGGATATTCTCGGTCGTGCTCAGGTTCATGAAATGGAGCTTCTGCACCAGTTCACTGTTCTTTTCGTACAGTGCCTGCAGCTGATCGACCATGCCGGCATAGTCCTGGATCTCCGATTTGAGACGGTCGGCCTGGGCTGCCTCGGCAGCGCCGTTGGCGCGGATCAGCTCATCGGGGTTGTTCAAGTCAACAGCCGGTATTCTGTTTTCGATCTGCACTGCAGTCTGTGTCCCGCTCATGTTCATTTCCTGTTTCTATATACAATGCGTGCTCCGTACACGATTATGGTTCTGTTGATTCTTACACATCATAGCATTTCAGGTTTTTATTTACAATCGAACGCCAGTGCAGATCCTCTGACAAAAAACCTCAAAACGCCTCTCCCCCAGGGGACTTAAGTGCATTTTAACCATCAAATTCGGTTAAAACACGGATGAAGTTTGTTAATTTGACTTTGAAGTCAGAGCCTTTTCACCACCAGCATCTATGTGTCAGAAAATAAGGCTTTTATTCAGACTTTTTCTCCAGAGCCTCCCTGAGGGCTCCCGGGCAGGCTTCCACCAGCCTTTTCTGGACCCTGACGGCGTTTCCGCACAGATCCGGCGAAAAATAGATCTTGCCTCCCAGGTAAAGGGGATAGATCTGCGCAAAGCGCTGGTCCGACGCCTCCAGTCCGGTCTCCTCTTCCAGGGTCCCCTTGGTCACGGAAGTCCCCTCGCTTTTTAAAAGGTCCGACTGCATGGACTGGGCGATCAGATAATGGCCTCTTTCCCGGCCCCTGCGGATCTCCTTTTCAAATTCCGCCGCGGTCCCCGAAAGGGTATCCAGGGCCCTGCCGGCCGTCAGAAAGGGCGCATTCAGGACCTGCTGGACCCGGGGCATGTTCTTATATAGGAGATACAGATTGTTGCCGGCCGAAAGGGTCTGTCTGTAGGCCTCTCCGCCCTCCTCAGGGTCCAGGTCCTGCCTGCGGCAGACTGCCCTTCTCTCCAGAAGCGCCCCTCTGCCGGAAAGAAGCAGGGCCCGGTAGCCCAGATCGATCTCATGCAGGGTCTGATAATGCCGTTCATCAAAAAGGCCGATGGCTTCCAGGGCCGCCATGCGAAAGAGCGCGCAGCCGGAGGGTGCGAAGACCTCCCTGGCCCTGTCGTTTTTCAGATCATAGGCCTTCCCCAGGGCGCTGTACTGCCTGCCGCAGCAAAGGACCCTGTCCGGTTCCTTTTCCGACATGATCCTGGCCTGGACAGCATAGGCCTCCGGATGTTCCTCGGCCCGCTCATAGAGGGCCGCGGCCATGTTTTTGCCGCAGAGGATATCCTGGTCCACCAAAAGGGCGTAGTCTGTCCGGACTGCGAAAAGGCCGGTATTGGCCCCGTGGCAGTAGCCTGTATTGGTCTCCACGGGAAGGACCAGGACCTGGGGAAAGTGCCGGCGGATCCTGTCCGCGCTCTGGTCGGAGGACCCGTTGTCCACCACCAGGATCTGCACAGGCAGGCTCTGCCTGGTCAGGGATCTTATGGTCCGAAGGACCTTCCTTCCTCCGTTATGATTGACGATCACCGCAGTGATCCTGCTGTTTATTTTCGTTTCCTTATCCATTTTTACCTGCTGCTCTCAGGCCCTTTTGGTCACTGGGAGCTTCTTCTGTCTCTGACCGTTACGACCATGGAGGGATCCCACAGGATCAGATAGCCCATGGCCCTGGCCCTTTCACAGAAGGCCAGGCTTTTTTCCCGGATCGCATGGCCTCTTGCGGGCATGGGACTGCGGTAGGAGTAGCCAAAGACCTCCTGATAGAGGCTGTAAAGCTCCGGCCTGACCCGCATGCATCTGACGTCCACCGCATCCGCATCGCGGACCGTTCCTGCTGCCCTCTGGGGCCCCAGATCCAGTTCGTCGAGGCCTTCAAAGGCGACCTTCCCATTTTCGTCCATCATGCCGCTGATGATCCTGCGGCGCCGGTCCAGGACCTTGCCGCCGATCACTCCGATCTCCTTGCGGACCGTAAAAATATCCGGCGTATATTCAATGTCGAAGAAGGCGCCGCCCCGGATCTCCCGGACCCTGGCCCGGATTCCGCGGACATTGAAATAATCCTCCAGCGCAGCCTTGGCCGCGGTGGCCCCTGTCTTTTTGTCAGGCAGGCGGCGGACATGATAGAGGATCCTGGGAATATGGCAAATCCCGGACTTGGGGGCCCGGAGGATCAGATCATAATCTCTGGCGTCGTCAAAGCGGCTCCGGAACCGGAGGGCAAGGAAGAGCTCCCTGCGGATCACCAGCATGTGGGTGATGTAATTGTTGGCAAAGAGATAGTCCTTGTTGAAATCAGGCTTTCTGTTGGGCGAGGAGAAACGGGCTGCGCTTATATCACAGCAGTCCTCATCCGAATAGAGGATCTCCGCATTGGTGGTCATGATCGAAAGGGCCGCCTCAAAGAGGGCGTCCTGGGTCAGAAGATCTCCGTATTCCAGGAATACAATATAGTCTCCCGCCGCATGCAATGCTGCTCCGTTGATGGCCTCGGACAGGCTGTTCACCCCTTTGATCTTGAAATGGCGGATCCTGTCGTCCTCATAGTCTGCAAGGACATTGGCCGCCGCAGGACTCACGCCGGTGTCGGCCACGATCAGCTCCAGGCCTGCCCAGGTCTGGGACAGGACCGAGATCATGGTCTCTTCGAAGCGGTCCGGCCGGGGATTGGAGACGGCCAGAATGACGGTAAAGACCGGGGCCTTGGCCGCTCTGCGCATCTCATGATCGGAGGCAAAGACTTCCGCCGGCGTCTCGCCCTGGCGCAGGCGCTCGTACTGGGCCCTCTGGGAAAAGATGGTCCCGGGAGCCGGTTCTTCATATCTGTATGCTTTCTGTCTGGAAAGATTTTTTACAAAATTCACACCGGCTCTGGCGCCGCGGTAGGCCTTCCGGCCTGCCCGTGAGGCTGTGCCGGTCACTCTTGAAAGTACAGACAAGGCAGTTCTCCATCATTGCGGGGAAATCAGTTTTCCCCGTAGGTTATATCTCTGGCGTCCAGAATGAAACGGGCTTCCTTCACATTCTGGGACAGATAACGGTTATAGTAGGGATCCCGGGCGGTAATGGCGGGATGCTGGGCCCTCAGGCAGGCCAGCTCCTTCTCCCGCATGGAATCGCGCAGGGCTCTGGTCCCCTCCACAGGGGAGGATACCTCCTGGTAGAAGAGATACATGTTGTTGCGGACCACGTTGTAATAGCCCATCTCATGGACCCTGTAGCAGAAGTCCACGTCCGAATAGCAGGTGGGATAGTCCTTCTCGTTGAAGCCGCCGGCCTTGGCAAAGACCGTGGTCCTTACCATCATGCAGGCGCCGGTCACAGCCAGGACGTTCCGGATCCCCTTGTTGAAGCCGAAATACTGGGTCTCCTCGTTGCGCCTGTACTGAAGCTTGCAGACCGGAGTCCCCGATACGCTCATGATCCCTGCGTGCTGAATGATGTTGGAGGAGGGATACAGGAGCTTCATGCCCACGACGCCCACATAGGGGAGCTTGGCCTTTTCCGACAGATGGGAGAGCCATTCGTGACGCTGGATCAGGACGTCGTCATGCAGGAAGAGCAGGAGCTCCCCGTTGGCATGGCTGGCGCCCAGGTTATAGAAAGCCGACATATTGAAGGGCATTTCCTCATAGATATATTCCGCTGTTCCGCTCTCATTGATCTGCCGGACCAGGTCTTCGACCTTCTCCCTGTTTTCAGGGGTAGAACCGTTGTCCACGATGATCAGCTCATAGGGAATGCGGGTATGCTTTTCAATGGACTTCACGCACCGCTCCAGCATATCGGGATTGTCCCTGCTGGGCAGGATGATGCTGATCAGACGGCTGGCGGCCGATTCGGCGCTGTAGCGGCCTGTCAGGGATTCCTTGATCAGATTGGAGTCCCAGGGCTGGGGCCTCTGGAAGGCGTGGAAAAGGATCTCGGAGATATGGCCCACCGGAAGCTCCTGCTCCTGCCCCTCCCGCAGTGTCCGCTTGGAGAAGCCGCCGTCCGCCTGGGCGAGCTTGAGGCAGAGCTGTCCGTAGATCCAGGACTTTAAGGGTTCGTCCGGCTCATCCTTTCTGGCCAGCTGCTCCTCGAGGGAGTCCGCCCGGATGGAGGATCTGGATTCTATGTCCGCCGCCGTTCTGGCGCCGGGATTGATCACCGACAGAGCAATGGAGCGGATGGCAAAGATACTGCCGAAATAGAAGGTCGACAAAAAGGTGTCAGGCGACCAGTCCGCCTTGAGCCAGGGATCCATATATTCGCCGTCGTCCGTCCTCCGGTCCTCATCTCCGTAAAGAAGATTAATAGAAGGATGGGCAGCAAAATAATCCCTGATCATGGTCAGGGCATAGTCCGTCAGTTCCCCGTCGTCATCACAGGCTACAATGATGTCCGGGCGCTCTTCCCCGGACAGGATATAATTCTTCAGATGGGAATAAGGAATCACGCCGCAGGTCAGCCTGTCGCCTTCGGTATGGTCTTCCGCGGCCAGCTTCTTCTGGATTTCTTCTGCGTGGTGCATGAACCAGGCGTGGTAATAGCCGAAAATCTGGGCTCCGCCCCTCTCCTTTGTATTTTTTCCTCTGTAAAAGTCTTCTCTGTAACCCGTCATAAGTACAAAGTCCCTTTCTGCTGCAGAATCATTTACTCTATCTTACCTGTATTTTACAGTTTCAACTATAAAATTACTATAAAAAATCCTCCGGGTCCCCAAAAGAGGGGCGGCTCCTTCCTTATTCCTCCAGTACAAGAATTTTGGCTATTATTGACATCTAATTTTACTTCCTATAATATGTTATTAGGAAATTTTTCCATAAGAAACAGTGCTGCCAGGGGGCAGTACAGTAAAATTTCAGCATTATTTAGAAAGCAGGTGGACATTATGTATCAGGATGATTATAAGCGCTGGCTGGCTGCAGATCTGGAAGATCCCGATCTGAAACCCGAGCTTCTTGCAATTGCAGACGACGATGAAGCCATCAAGGAGCGTTTTGCCGTAGCTCTTAAGTTCGGTACCGCAGGTCTTCGCGGAACCCTTGGCGCAGGTACAAACCGCATGAATATCTGGGTAGTCCGTCAGGCTACACAGGGCGTTGCAAACTGGGTCAAGACCCAGGGCGGCACACAGACCGTCGCCATCTCCTATGACAGCCGTCTCAAGAGTGACGTATTCGCCAAGGAAGCAGCCGGCGTCCTGGCAGGCAACGGCATCCATGTCAGGATCTATGACGCCCTGATGCCCGTTCCCGCCCTCAGCTTTGCGACCCGTTACTACAACTGCAACGCAGGCATCATGATCACCGCATCCCACAACCCCGCCAAGTACAACGGCTTCAAGGCCTATGGTCCCGACGGATGCCAGATGACGGATGACGCAGCTGCCATCGTTTACGCTGAGATCCAGAATACCGATATTCTGACAGGCGTGACCAAGATGTCCTTCTCCGAAGGCGTCAACAGCGGCATGATCAAATATGTGGATGACGCCTGCAAGGAAGCGCTCTACGAAGCCATCGAGGCAAGACAGGTCCGTCCGGGTCTTTGCAAGACCGCCGGCCTCAAGCTCGTTTATTCTCCTCTCAACGGCACAGGTCTGGTTCCCGTAACCAGAGTCCTGGGCGATATGGGCATTACCGATATCACCATCGTTTACGAGCAGGAATATCCCAACGGCTATTTCACCACAGCGCCTTATCCGAACCCTGAAATCTATGAGGCAATGAAGTATGGCGTAGAGAAGGCCATCGAAATCGGCGCCGACCTCATGCTGGCAACCGATCCCGATGCAGACCGTGTCGGCATCGCCATGAAGTGTCCCGACGGCTCCTATGAGCTGGTCAGCGGCAATGAAATGGGCGCTCTGCTTCTGGACTACATCTGCGCAGGCCGGATCGAAAAGGGCACCATGCCCAAGAACCCTGTCGCTGTCATGTCCATCGTTTCCACACCTCTGGCTGACAAGATCGCTGAGCACTACGGCGTAGAGCTCCGTCACGTCCTGACAGGCTTCAAGTGGATCGGCGACCAGATCGCACAGCTGGAAGCTGCCGGCGAAGTCGACCGCTTCATCTTCGGTTTTGAGGAATCCTACGGCTATCTGGCCGGCCCTTATGTCCGTGATAAGGACGCCATCATCGGCTCCATGCTGATCTGCGAAATGGCTGCTTATTACAGAAGCATCGGTTCTTCCATCAAGCAGAGACTGGAAGAGATCTATGCCCAGTACGGCCGTTACCTGAACAAGGTCGACAGCTATGAATTCCCCGGACTGTCCGGCATGGACAAGATGAACGGCATCATGGCAGGCCTTCGTGAGAATGCTCCCAAGGAGTTCGCAGGCAAGGCAGTCGTCAAGGTCACAGACTATGCAAAGCCCGAAGAGACCGGTCTTCCCAAGGCCAACGTTCTGATCTACACCCTGGAAGACGGCGCTTCCGTAATCGTCCGTCCTTCCGGCACAGAGCCCAAGATCAAGACCTACTTCACGACCCTGGGCAAGGATCTGGCGGAAGCCCAGGCTGAAAAGGATGCTCTGGCAGCAGCCTGCCAGCCCATTCTGAGCTGATCGGATCAAATCGAAATACTTAAACTTATCTCATAAATAAGGGTCTGCCCCGCGGGGCAGACCCTTTATTATGCTTGTCTTTCCATCCTGTTCTGATCATTCCTCTTCTGCAGAAACTGCTTCTGTCTTGAAGATGAACTTGACTTCGTTGTTCTCGTCCGAAAGGGCGCCGCCGTAGTTCTTATAGGAAGAAGCAGCCTTTTTGATAGCGTCCAGTCTGTCGCCCAGGGTGTTGATATTGTCTCCGAAGAGGGAGGTGAGCTTTTCGATGCCCTCCTCATTGTACTTGAGCATGCCGTCCAGGAGCTCCTGCACGCCGTCGTCCAGCTTTCCGGCTCCCTCATCCAGAGCGCCTGCACCTTCCGCCAGCTTGGCGCTGCCGTCCTTTAAGGTCCCTGCGCCTTCCTTCAGTTTGTCTGCGCCCTCTGCGGCTGCCTGGATGCCGCTCTGCAGCTCGCCTGCACCTGCATCCAGCTGCTTTGCACCCTTGTCCAGGCTCATGACTCCATCGATCAGGGCGCCGGACTTGTCATGCAGCTGGGTGATGCCCTGGTCCAGGGTATCGGCTCCGTCCCTGAGCTGGGAGGCGCCGGTCTTCAGATCCTGGGCGCCTGCAGCGATCCTGCCGGTGCCTTCCTTCTGCAGCTGGTTCAGGCCCTGATCCAGCTGCTGGGCTCCCTGGCTGAGGGCAGAGGAGCCGGCCTTCATGGTCTTTACATTGTCGCTGACGGTCTTTACGGC
>CAMNJZ010000024.1 GCA_946541955.1 uncultured Lachnospiraceae bacterium
CGATCTCGCCCATGCCCGTATGGTGATGATGAGCATGACCATGACCGTGGTCATGGTCATGGTTGTGATCGTGGCCGTGGTCATGATCATGGTCATGGTCGTGATCGTGGCCGTGGTCGTGGTGGTCATGGTCATGATGATGGTCATGGTCATGATCATGGTGGGCATGGCTGTGCTCCAGGTCTCCTTCCTCCTGTCCCAGCACCTCCACGTGCATAAGGGATCCGCCGATCCCGCTTTTGGAGACCCTTTCTCTGCTGATCCTTGTCTCCGGAATCCCGATCTCTGCTATTTCCTTCAGGAAGGCTTCCTGTTCCTTCTCCTCCAGAAGCTCCAGCAGGGCCGCAGTCAGCATATCTCCTGCAGCGCCCATGCCAAGGTCCAAATAAATCGTCTTCAATTTCCAAATCCTTTCTTATTCATTGCCGCCCAGGGCGTCAAAGCTGCACTGGATCCCCAGGCTCTCCGCATACCGGGTCAGTCTGTTGCAGGCGCTCATGCCCCCGTAGCGGACCTGGAGGTTCAAAAGGGCGTCTCCCCCTTCCGCGCCCAGGGCGTCAAAGAGCTTTATGGTATTTTCCTCGTCGAAGGTATAGGTATATTCATACCGTTCGACGCCCAGAAAGGCCATCATGGAAGCTCCTTCGTCCTTGCCGTGCAGGATCAGCTTTCCGTCCCGGACCTTCGCTGTGATCAGGGTCTTAAAATCCGGGCTCTGGTCCTCACACAAAAGGACCTTTCTTCCATTATAGTCTTCAATCTTCCAGGCCATGGCCGTATCCTCTCATTTTCTGTATTTTTCAGCCGGAAAACCGGCTTTGATTCTCCATTATAGCAGAATTGACTGCATAAAAACAGAGGACAGCTTCTATCTGCTTCCCATCCGATGGGAAGGGGAAATAGAAACTGTCCTCGCTTACTTGTACCGGGCGAATGGTCCGGTTTTATGATGCGTCTGTCTTACAGCAGGACGTATTTCAGGATAAAGAGGACTGCCAGCACATACATCAGAGGGCTGATCTGCTTCTCCTTGGCCTTGCCTGTGACCAGGTTCAGGAATACATAGGAGATGACGCCCATGCAGATGCCTTCGGAAATGCTGTACATGAAGGGCATGGAGGCGATGCAGATGTAGCAGGGGATCGCTTCTGTCATGTCGCTGAAATCCACCTTCAGGATGGATGTCATCATCAGATAGCCTACTGCGATCAGTGCGGGCGCCGTTGCAAAGGACGGAATCGCCAGGAAGATCGGAGACAGGAAGAGAGACAGTCCAAAGAGGATGGCGGATACCACAGCGGTCAGACCGGTACGGCCGCCTGCCGCTACGCCGGAGGCGCTTTCCACGAAGGTGGTGGTGGTGGAGGTTCCCAGAAGGGCGCCTACGGAGGTACCGACAGCGTCTGCCATCAGGGCGCCGCGGATTCTGGGAAGCTTGCCGTTTTCATCCAGCATGTCTGCCTTGGAGGCAACGCCGATCAGGGTTCCCAGAGTATCGAACATGTCGACAAAGAGGAAGGCGAACATGACGACGATGAAGTTAAAGGAAAAGATGTTGCTGAAATCCACCTTGAAGAGGGTGGGTGCCAGAGAAGGAATGGCAAAGCCGGCAGTGAAATCAGGCAGAACCGAATACATGCCAAGGTCCGGATTGGGAACGTAAAGCCCTGTCAGCTCACAGATTACGCCCAGGCCCCAGGTGATCAGGATGCCCCAGAGGATATCGCCCTTGACGCCCTTGACCATGAGGACGCCTGTTACCAGAACGCCCAGGAGGGCCAGCACAACGGTGATGCCTTCGCTGTTGAAGGTCCCGCTTTCGATGGAGCTCTTGAAGGAATAGAGGGAAACCAGGGTGGCGCTGTCCACGACGATCTTGGCGTTCTGCAGGCCGATGAAGGCAATGAAAAGGCCGATGCCTGCGGAAACAGCGTGCTTGAGGTTCATGGGGATGGCGTTGAAGATGGCCTCACGGACGTTGGTCAGGGACAGGACGATGAAGATGATGCCCTCGATAAAGACCGCGGCCAGGGCTGTCTGCCAGGAGTAGCCCATCTGGATGACGACGGTGTAGGCAAAGTAGGCGTTGAGGCCCATGCCGGGCGCCAGAACAAAGGGATAGTTGGCAAAGGCTGCCATCAGAAGGGTTGCAATACAGGATGCCAGAGCAGTCGCTGTGAAGATGGCACCGCTGTCCATACCGGAAGCGCTCAGGATGCTGGGATTGACAGCCAGGATGTAGGCCATGGTCATGAAGGTGGTAATGCCGGCGATCACTTCGGTCTTGACACTGGTGTTGTTCTCAGACAGATGGAATACCTTATCCAGGAATCCCTGTTCTTTAGTCTGCATAATACGGTTTCCTCCTCATTATGAATGTTATTATGTCGCGGGGCGCCTCCTGGCGCTCCGATTTTAAGAATACAATTTCTTAAATTTTTCTGCAACCATGCTTTTGCACCAAAGTTCTGCCTTTTCCGGGGCTCTGCAGGACAAAATAACAAGAAAAGCCGGGGAACTGCCCGCCCGGCAGTTCCCCGGCCCCCAAAAGGAGTCCTTCTTATTTCATCATTCCGGACAGGATGCTCAAAAGAGCGGAGCCGTCCGCTTCCTTCTTACCGGAGCCCTTGAGCATGCCGGCCAGTCCGATCACGTCCTTGATGTCCAGCCCGTCGCTTAAATCGACAGCGGGCTGTTTTTTCTTCTTGCCGCCGATGGCTGCCAGGGCAACGCCCGAGAGCAGGGCCGGTGCGATCTGGGCCATCAGGGAAGAGGCCTGGGAGGTGGACATATTGTTCTGGGATGCCAGCTGGGAAATCACGCCCGAAGCATTGGAGCCCAGGATATGGCCGATGATCTTGCCGCCGTCGTCCTTGTCGGCGTCCTTGATCTGGTCTTCGATGGTCAGCTGGCTCTGGTGCTGGCCCAGGGCCCCAAGAAGAGAAGCTGCGCCGCTCTGGGAAGAAGCGTTATTGGTCATGGCCTGCATCAGGATGGGCAGGGCCGCGCTGACAAGGCCGGAGGCCTGCTTGGCGCTGACCCCGTTGTCGGAAGAAAGGCTGTTTACTGCGCCTTCTGTTGTCATCTGCTGTGTCATTAAGCTGAGTAAATCCATAGTAACCCCCTTTTACTCTGTGCTGTTATGGTTTCCTGCTCTCTATTATAGCAGGAAAGCGGGAGGGGCGGGCGCCCGGTCTCACTTTTTTTCGGCTGCAGAGAGAAAATCCCGGACCTGGTCCCTGCTTTTTACGCCGGCTGTGGTCCCCACGGCCTGGATGCTCAGGGCCGCACAGGCAGACCCGAACCGGCAGGCCTCCCGGACCTCCTTCCCCTCCAGAAGGGCCGTAAGGAAGCCGGAGACGAAATTGTCGCCAGCCCCTGTGGTATCCACCACCGGCACGGCAAAGGCAGGGAGAGATAGGCACCCCTGGGTCCCCTTATAAAAGCAGCCCCTGGCCCCGGCCTTGATCACAACATTCCTTACGCCGGCAGCAAGGAAGGCGTCCGCCATTTCCTCAAAGTCTTTGTCTGTCTCCTCCCCTGTCAGGACCTTGCCGCTGTAATAGGCCGCCTCTGTCTCATTGGGGAAAATATAGTCCACCAGGGACAGGGCCCCTGCAAATTCGGACAGAGAGATCCTTTTGTAGACGGGGATCTTGGTATCGGCGCAGAGGATGGCGCCCGCCTCTTTGGCTTTCCTGGCCAGGGCAAGGACCGCTGCCGGATCGTCCAGAGGCGCCCGGAAAAGGCTGGCCAGAGAGACCAGGCGGGGGCTTCCTACAGCCTCCGGATCCACATGATGGCCGCCAAGGCCGATGGCCTCGGAATTGATGGACCGCCTCGATCCGTCCTCCTCCACAATGATATCTGCGATCACGGACCGGATATCCTCCCGGACCAGGATCCCGCTGTCATCCGCCCCGGCCCCCTTTATGGCAGAGCGGATCACGCCCCCTGCCAGGTCATCCCCGGTAATGCAGAGGGTCCTGACCCTCCAGCCAAGGCGGGAGAGGACCACCGTTTCATTGAGGGCGTCCCCGCCGGCTCCCAGGCTGATGCTTTTGGCCCGGGCGGATTTCCGGCTCTCCCCGTCATAGCTGATCCCGATGGTGATGCAGTCTACCACTGCCTGTCCGATACATACGATTTCTGCCTGCTGCACTTGCTTCCTCTCCTGCCTTACTGGTAAACGATGACGGCCGTCAGCTCCACGACCTCCTCGGTCTTATTGGCTATGCCGTGTCCCTCCCCGGTGGGGCAGATGGTCACATCGCCGGCCTTCACCTGGCGGATCACGCCGTTGTCATTGTATTCGGCCGTGCCCTGCAGAATGTAGAAGAGCTCCGCATCCGTATCATGGACATGATAGCCGATGCTGCAGCCGGGATTCAGGGTGATCTTTGCAAAGAGCCTTCCCTTCCCGTTCAGCTCCTCCGGGCCGTTTATGAAATTGGTGATCATGACGACGCCGTCGCCGCCCCGCATGTGTTCTCTGTATTCAATCTTGCAGTCCTTCTCGTTTCTGATCATTTTGGAACCTCCTGTCAATCCCCTGTTATTTCCGTTGCCTCCATGCTTTTTCAGCCCATGGATTCCCTTCTATTCTACCATATCCCCCGCCGGTCATGTAACTTTGTATCTTTTTGACCCGCCGGAAAAACCTCTCTAATCAACATTTGTGGCAAATTCCACAAAGCCTTCCTTTTAAGATCACCTAATACATGCTACAATAAACTATGTATTGTTTAATGTTTCAGTCAGAAAGGAGACTCTATGTTCAATAGACATTCCACTTTCTATATGCCTGCCCGGGTCTTCCAGGAGCAGGACGCCGTCATAAACCACGCCCGGGACCTGGCGGCCCTGGGGAAAAAGGCCCTGATCGTGACAGGCCGTCATTCTGCCATGGCCAACGGATCCTACCAGGATGTAACCAGGGCTCTGGACCAGGAGGGCGTCGGCCATGTCCTTTTCAACGAAGTCGAAGAAAATCCTTCCATCTACACCATCATGAAGGCCAGGGACCTGGGCCTTTCTGAGGGAGTGGATTTTGTGATCGGCATCGGCGGCGGCTCTCCCATGGACGCCTCCAAGGCCATTGCCCTGATGATCCGCAAGGCGGACAAGGATATTTCCTATCTCTATCATCCCGACGGGGATTCCAGCGCCCTGCCCGTGGCCGCCGTCCCCACCACCTGCGGGACCGGTTCCGAGGTGACCGGGGTATCCGTTCTGACGGACCCGGACAGGAATCTCAAAAAATCCATTCCCCACAAGATCTTCCCTGCCCTTTCCCTGGTGGACGGCAAATATCTCCAGGCCGCCCCTGCCTCCGTCCTGGCCAACACGGCCTTTGACGCCCTGACCCATCTGGTGGAATCCTGGCTCAATTCCAAGGCCAATGATTTCAGCCGCATGTGCTCGGATGCAGGCCTCAGGGCCTGGGCCAGGAGCCTGGATGTCCTGCGGGGGACAAAGGCCCCCGGGGCAGAGGATTTCGAAAACATGATGTACACCTCCACCCTGGCCGGCATGGCCATCGCCCACACCGGGACGACCCTTCCCCATGGCCTTTCCTACTCTGTGACCTATTTCCTCCATGTTCCCCACGGCAAGGCCACCGCTTATTTCACCGCAGGGTATCTGAGCGAGGCGCCCAGGGAGGACCGGGAATACATTCTGAAAGCGGCAGGCTTCTCCTCCCTGGAGGATTTCCAGGCTGTCTATCACAGGGCCTGCGGCCCCCTGCAGGCAGACAGAGAGAGGCTCCTGGAGGTCCTGGAACAGGCCGTACAGGAAACCGCCTCCAATCCCGCCAAGCTGGCCCTGGCGCCCTTTGCCGTCGATCCCCAGATGCTCAGACGCATCGCCTTCTTCGAACTGAATTCCGAGGCATGACATGTACAGAACCTCCAGCGACAGACGCTTTTATAAAATCAAAAAAGACATCCGGGCCGCCTTCGTGAAGCTGGTGCTGGAAAAGGACCATTTTTCGGACATCAGCATCACCGAGGTCTCGGATCTGGCGGACATCAACCGCAAGACCTTCTACCTGCATTATGATTCTCTGGATGATATCCTGACCGAATACGCCGACGATCTGTCCGAGGATATGATGCAGTATCTCTACGCCAGCGACCGCTTTGACGCAGAGCGGCTCTTCCAGTGGATGGACCTGCACAGGGACGAGCATCCCTTCGTCCGCAAGCTTTACGCCCAGGACAGGCTTCTGGTCTTTGACGGCAAATGCCTCAATACCCTCCGGGATTATTTCAGCTCCTGCCTCTTTACCGGCAGGCAGGTGTCCAGTCTGGATATTCAGGTGGTCTCCTCCTATCTGGCGGCGGGCCTGACGGAAATCATGAAGCAGTGGACCCTGTTCGGAAAAGAGGAGGGCCGGGCCGAGGTGATCCGGCAGACCAGGGAGATCATGGACAAGGGGCTCTCGGGCCTGGAGAAGAAGCCGGTGACGGGCCTTCCGGACAGGAGCTATGAGTCCGACGCCCACATGGAGCATTTCAACACCATGCAGAACTACCTGTCCCTGATCCGGGAGCCTGTCAATCCCAAGAATGTCCGCCAGATCACCGAAGTCCAGAGCAGAAGGATCCGGGATCTGATGGAAGCCGCCTGGAAGATCCCCTTCTACCGGGAACGCTTCCAGCAAAGCGGGACCAGGCCCTCCGATTACAAAAAGGCGGACGATCTCTACAAGTTCCCGGTCCTGACCAAGGAGGAGCTCCGGGCCTGGATCAATGCGGAGCTTGCCCAGTCGCCGGGGAAATTCAAAAGCTGGCACGCCTATTCCACCTCCGGCTCCACGGGCACGCCCTTAAAGCTTTACTTTTCTCCCAATGAGAACGCCTGGCTGACGGCCAACTGGCTCCGGGTCCTGGCCATGCCGGGCTACAATCCCTTTACCGGCAAGACCATGTCCAGGACTCTCCTGCCCGGTGAAAAGGGGAAGGACCTGGATTCCATGATCCAGCGCTTTGGCATCCTCCGGAGAAGGTCCATGTCCGACAGCGACAGCGCCAGGAAGCTGGCCGAGGAGATCAACCTCTACCGGCCAGACTACCTCTATAATTATCAGCAGCTCCTGGTCATGATCGCTTCCTATGCCAAAGAGCAGGGCCTGAACCTCTGGCATCCCCAGTATTTTGCGCCCACAGGGTCTCAGATCAGTGAGGAATCCAGGCAGCTTCTGACCGAGGTCTTTGGCAGCGGTCTGGTGGACGCCTACGGCCTCATCGAAACAGGGTCCTGCGTCATCAAGCTCCCCGGCAAGAAGTATTACCAGATCAACAGCGACACCCATGTGGTCAACACCTATACCGAGGACCTGACCGGTCCCTCCCTGACTGGCCAGGCCGTCATCACGCCCCTTTTCAAAACGGAGATGCCCATCATCAATTATGTATCCGGGGACGGCATGGAATCCTATATCAAGCAGGGGGTCCGTTTCATCCGGTCCATCGACAGCCGGGCCTTCAGCTGAGGATTTTATATTTTTTATTACTCAAATGTTGATTTATGCGTGAATGTGTCTTATTATGTTCCTTGATGATTAAATTTTATTGGAGGAACAAGTATGTACGCCCTCATCGCATCCCTTCCCATTCTGACAACCATCATCCTTATGGTCTTCTTTGGCTGGTCCGCCAAAAAGGCCCTGCCTCTGGCCTGGGCCATGGCCGCCGTCATCGGCATTGCCATCTGGAAGATGCCCGTCCTGGAGATCGCTGCCAGGACCATCTCCGGTTTTCTGGGGGCCTTTGAGACCATCTGCATCATCTTCGGCGCCATCCTTCTGATGAACGTCATGAAGAACTCCGGTGCCATGGTCACCATCAACCATATCTTTTCGAACATTACCAGGGACGCCAGGATCCAGGCCGTGATCATCGGATACCTCTTCGGCGGCTTCATTGAAGGCGTGGCAGGGTTCGGTACCCCGGCCGCTCTTGGCGCTCCCATTCTGATCAGCCTTGGCTTCCCCCCTCTGGCGGCAGCCAGCGTCTGTCTGGTCTACAATTCCACCCCGGTCTGTCCCGGTCCCGTCGGCGTCCCCACCCTGACCGCCTCCAGCGTCGTCAAATCCGCCGTGGTGGCCCTGGGCCAGGATCCCGACCGTTTTACCCGCCTTCTGACCGTTTATACCTGTGTGCCCCACATGATCGGCGGCGTGGCCGTCATCATTATGGGCGTGGCCGTCCTGTGCAAGGTCTTCGGCAAGAACAAGTCCTTTAAGGACGTCCTGCCGGTCCTTCCCTTCTGCCTCTTTACCGGCGCCGTCCTGGGGACCATCTATATCGGCATGGCCTTCCTGGCCGGTCCCGAGCTGGTCTGCATGACCGCCTTCGGCGGGACCCTGGTCATTTCCATCATCGCGGCCAGAAAGGGCTTCCTGATGCCCAAGGAGTGCTGGACCTTTGAGGGCGTGGAAAAATGGGGCGACGACGCCTGGCAGTCCACCGGCAAGGTCCGGGCCGCCAGAGAAAGGCACGTCAGGATCCGTTATACCCTCCTGCCCTATCTGATCATCTGCATCATCCTGTTCCTGACCCGGGTCGACGCCTTCGGCATCAAGGCCCTTTTGAACTCCGATCCCTTTATCCTCCACATCCGGGGCATCCTGGGCTTCGAGGATATCAACTGGGATTTCAAGTTCCTTTACAATCCGGGCATCGTTCCCTTTATGATCGTGGCCTTCTTTACCCTCTTTGAGCAGAAGGTCTCCCGCAAGTACGCCAAGATCGCCGTCTGGGATTCCCTGCACATGATCTCCGGCGCCGCCTTCGCCCTGCTCTTCGGCGTAGCCATGGTCAACATCTACCGCTACACCTCCAACGAAGCCATCGGCCGGGCCATTGTTTCCGCCTCCGCGGTATCCGGCTCCTACGAGGGCTCCAGCATGCTCTTTGCCATGGCCCAGGCCATCGGCGGCATCTTCTCCAGGGTATACGTCTTCATCGCCCCCTTCATCGGGGTCCTGGGCGCCTTCATGTCCGGCTCCTGCACGGTCTCCAACACCCTGTTCGCAGGCCTGCAGTTTGAGATCGCCACCGTTCTGGGCCTGCCCCAGCTCATCATTGTCGCCCTCCAGAACATGGGCGGCGCCATCGGCAACATGATCTGCATCAACAACATAGTTGCCGTCGGCGCCACAACGGGCACCAACGGCAACGAGGGCCGGATCATCCGGACAAACATTATTCCCTGCCTGACCTATGCAGCCATTGTCGCCGTCATCGGCGCGGTCATGATCCGCATGGGCCTTGGCCAGTTCTGATCCATTACTTCTTATCTGATTTTTCCAAAGCTTCCTTTATGGCCCGGATCACGATTTCAAGCGCCTTGATCCGGGCATATTTTTTGTCCACAGACTCCAGGACATACCAGGGCGCGAACTCTGTACTGGTCTTCTCCAGCATCTCGTCCACCGCCGCCTCATACTGGTCCCATTTCTCCCGGTTGCGCCAGTCCTCATCGGTGATCTTCCACTGCTTCTCGGGGGTATTCTGCCTGTCCGTAAAGCGCTGCAGCTGGGTATCCGAATCGATGTGGATCCAGAACTTGATGATCACGGCGCCCCAGTCGGACAGCTCCTTCTCAAATTCATTGATCTCATTGTAGGCCCGCTGCCAGTCGTTTTCCGTGCAGAACCCTTCCAGCCTTTCCACCATGACCCGGCCGTACCAGGTCCTGTCGTAGATGGCGATGTGGCCTGTCTTGGGCAGGCGGTTCCAGAAGCGCCAGAGATGGTGCCTGGCCTTCTCATGGGGCTCGGGACTGGCGATGGGATAGACCACATAGCCCCTGGGATCCAGGGCCCCGGCGATCCGCTTGATATTGCCGCCCTTGCCGGCGGCGTCCCACCCCTCGTAGGCGATGATCACGGGGATCTTTTTGTTGTAGAGGGCGTAGTGGAGGGCGTGGAGCTCCTCCTGAAGGTCTTTGAGCCGGGTCTTGTATTCCTCCTCCGGGATCTCCTTGTCCAGGGGGATCTCCGCCAGCTTGGGCATGGGATTCAGGCGGAAGACATTCTGACGGATGGGGGCCGCCACCGAGGAATTGGAGAGAGCCGTCTCAATGCCCTGGTTTAGGAAACGCAGGACCTGGAGCAGGGCCCACTTCTTGGAATCGGCGTCTATGATATACCAGGGCGCAGAGCCCCGGTCGGTATCCTTGAGATAGCGGTCATAGACCTTGAGGCACTTCTTATAGTGGGCGTTCTCCCACAGGTCCTCCGGGCTGACCCGCCAGGCCGTATTGGAATCGGCAAGGAGGCCGTCCAGTCTTTCCTTCTGCTCCTTTTCCCCGATATGGAAGAAGAACTTCATGACCAGATAGCCATTGTCCACCAGCTGCCTTTCCGCGATGTTGATGGAATGGACCCGCTTGTCATACTCCTTTTCCGACAGCTTTCCGTCCAGGACTCCGTCGGTGACCTCCTCCATCCAGCAGGTGTCAAAGAACTTGAACTTGCCCTTCTCCGGGATCTCAATGAAGTACCTGTAGAGGAAGGGCTTGCGCTGCTCCTCCTCAGTGGGCGGCTTGTCCATGGTGGCCACCTGGAAGAAGCGGGGATCGATGTTCTTGATGATCTCCCCCAGAACGCTCCCCTTGCCGGCAGACCCCCAGCCTTCAAAAATGACCATGACAGGAAGCTTTGCCTCCTTGATCCGCATCTGGGCCGCGGCCAGCTTGTCCTTCTCCTCCTTGAGATAGTTCTTCAGCTCTTCCTTTTCCGGTTTTCTCGGTTTCTCAAAATCCGCTAACATGTTTTTACCCTCCCTGCCCCTGCCGGGGCCTTCCTCCGCCTTCCCTTTCCCCCAAAGAAAAGGCAGGCAGATATATCAGACAGCTTTTGCTATAGTCTGATTATATCATGCCTGCTCTTTAAATCGTACAGTCATCTTGGGAATCCCTGCGGGACAGGGTCTGCTTCAAAATTAGTACAAGCGGATCCGTTCCAGGGCGCTGCCGTCCGTAAGGGAGAAGGCGGCCCGCTCCACCACCGACTGGTGGTGCAGGTCATAGACCACAAAGTTGACCCCGTCTTCCAGGGCCCGCTTTTCTTCCCCGTCCAGAAGGATGGAAGCCTCCCAGGCCTCCGGGGAAATCTGATAGGAGATCCGCTCCTCCCAGAAGCGCCCGGTCAGATCTCCCTGGTCTCCGCCCTCCAGGCGGACCTCAAAGCCGTCCGAAAGATCGTATCCGTACTGGTCCAGGACCTGGAGGATCTCCGGGGCGGCTTCCTCTATTTCCTTTTTCCCTGCCGCTGCCAGGATCACGAAGCGGTCCCTCTCCAGACGGGGGAGGAAGTCGGAAAGGGCATCGATATGCCGCAGCTCGGCGTCCTCCAGGGATTCCTGGTAGTAGGTCCGGGTGGCCTCATACTGGTCGTCCCGGACAGAGGGAATCCCATATTCCTCCTGGAGGATCTTCCCGACAAAGGCCGTCAGCTTCTGGGCGCCCCAGACGTTGCAGTGGTTGTTGTCATCGATATCCTGGCCAAAATCGAAGCCGGTGGCTTCATAGAGGGATTTCTCATTGAAATCATAGAAGGGGAGCTGCTCCTCCCTGGCAAAGGCGGTCAGGGCATTGTACTGGCCCGCCGTCGAAAAATCATAGGGAGTCCGGACCAGGATCAGAGCGATGCCCTCCTCCCTGCAGAGGTCTATGAGCTTATGGATGTAGGGGACCTGGGGACCATAGAAGTCCTGCGTGTCCTCCGATTCCCCCGGCACAATGGGATCCAGGGTCCTGCCGCCCTTTTCCACATACATGCCCGAATACCCCTTGGACTGGCCGGTGACAAAGGTCTCCTTATATTCCACGTCCTCCCGGGTCAGCTCCTTCCAGCGGTTATGGTAGCGGATATTTGGCAGGAAAAAGCTCTCCAGAGACAGCTCCTCCGGCTCCAGCCGGCTCAGGGTCCATACGGCCTCCAGCTTGTTGGGCCCCCAGCGCATAAAGTCCATGGCCTTGCGGACAAAGCCCTCCTGGGCGTTGGTATTGTTGTCATTGAACCACTGGAAGAAGGTACAGGTATCCAGGACCACAGCCTTTGGAGACTGGGTCTGCAGGGCTTCCTTCAGCCAGTAGTAGCTCAGGGTCAGGTCCTGCTGGCTGGAGCCCAGGTTGTAGGACCGGATCCCGAAGCTGTCGTAAAGATACTGGGGAGAAAAGCCGCTGTAGGTATGGCTGGAGCCCAGAAAGATCACGTCCACGGTATTTTCTTCCATGCTGTAGAAATCATGATAAACAGCCATGGGAGTCAGCTGCCTGGCCGTCTGCTTGGCGGTCAGGACCACATTGACGTAGGAAAGGATCCCTGCCAGCAGACAGAGGAAGACGATGCAGGACAGGACCTTCTTTAAGATATTAGCTATTTTCATCAGAAGCCTCCGTAAATAAAGTCCTGGGCGTTAAAGCCAAAGCCATAGGTGCCGAAGATCCAGATGGACAGGATGCAGGCCAGGTAGATGGCCCAGCGGATCACAAGGTGCTGGCGCAGGATCCAGTCTCTGATGCAGAGCTTTTCCTGGAGGAGGGAGGCTCCTGCCAGGACCATCAGGGACAATACCAGGACGTTCCAGTCCTTCCAGTCCAGGCCGCAGCGATAGATGGCGTCGTTGACCACATCCCTTCCCTTCCACCTGAAGAAGATGGAGTAGATCATGCCAAGGCCGGCCCGCAGGGAGTCTGCCCGGAAGATGATCCAGGCCAGCATGACCCAGAAGAAGGTCCCCGCCCTCCGAAGGCAGGTCCATACCAGGCTGTTTTCGGCCATGCCAAGCAGGGCCAGGACCCTGTTGCGGAAATCCCTGGTCAGGGCGCCGAAGACCTGATAGACGGCATGGAGCAGGCCCCAGAAGATGAATTTGAGACTGGCGCCGTGCCAGATGCCGCTGACCAGGAAGGTGGCAAAGAGATTGATATAGCGGCGCAGCTTCCCCTTCCGGCTTCCGCCCAGAGGGAAATAGATATAGTCCCGCAGCCAGGTGCTCAGGGAAATATGCCATCTGCGCCAGAAATCCTGGACCGATACGGCGAAGTAGGGATGGTCAAAGTTTTCCCCCAGGCTGACGCCAAAGAGCCCGGCCGCGCCCCTGGACAGGGTCGTGCAGGCCTGGAAATCGGCGTAAAGCTGCAGGGAATAAAGGATGCCTGCCACCAGGATCAGAAAGCCGCTGTAGGAGCGGTAGTCTGCAAAGACCGTATTGACATAGACCGCAGCCTTGTCGGCAATCATCATCTTGAGGAAAAAGCCCCAGAGGATGAGCAGGCCGGACCGGAAGATCTTCTCAAAGTCAAAAGCATTCCCGCCAAACAAAGTTTTCTCCAGCTTGTCATAGCGGGGAATGGGACCCTGGATGATCTGGGGAAAGAAGGTGGCAAAGAGCAGGTGCTTAAAGGGATTCCTCTGGGCCTGGATCTTCCCCTTGTAGATATCCGCCAGATAGGCGATCAGCTGCAGGGAGTAGAAGGAAAGGCCCACAGGAATGATCAGGGGGAGTCCCCCCGGAAAGATCCGGGTCACAAACAGAAGGTTGAACCAGGACAGGAAGAGGGGCCCTGCACTGACCAGGATCCCCAGGACCAGAAAGAGCTTTTTCCGCTCCCCTTCCCTTTCGATCAGCAGGCCGAAAAAGTAGGAGGCCGCCGCGGCCAGTCCGATCACCAGGCACTCCTTCTTGGAGCAGACCAGGTAGAGGAAGGCCAGAGAGCCTGCCAGCAGGACCGACCAGCGGATCCTTCTGGGAAGGATATAGTAGAGGACCAGAAGGCCCAGCAGAAAGACATAATACCAGGGAGAAATATAATTCATCAGAAAATCCTTTTCATTGATTCAGAAGGCTGCTTCCGGCTTCAGGCGGCCGGAGAGCCCTTCCTTTGTTTTCTGTACCAGGCAGCCAGCCAGGGCACTTCATAGACGATCATGGCAAGCCAGCCCGCCAGGCAGGCCCAGGGGACCGAAGCGATGCCAAGGCTCCTCCGGATGAGGACAAAGCAGACCAGGACCCGGACGCCCATATTCATCAGCGTGGAGACCAGGGTCAGCCGCAGGTCGCCGATCCCCCGAAAGAAGCCCTGGATGCAGTTGGTCAGGGCAGGCAGGACATACATCAGGGCGATCAGGCGCAGATAGATGACGCCGTAGGCAACCACCGCCTCATCCCTTGTAAAGAGATGCATGGCAGGCCCGCAGAAGGCAAAGAGCAGAAGGCCTGTCAGGACCGCGTAGGCCAAATCCAGAAAAAAGCCGATCCGGAAGGTATCCCGGACCCTGTCCCCCTTGCCGGCCCCCACGTTCTGGGCCAGAACATTGGTCATGGCGTGGGAGATATTTCTTTCCGGGATCAGGACAAAGGAATCGATCCTGCCGGCAGCGGCAAAGGCGGCCGTGGCCATATAGCCCATGGAATTGACCATGCCCTGGACCGCGACGATGCCCAGCTGGACGGCGGACTGCTGCAGGGCGGATACCGATCCGTACTGGAGGGTCCTGACCAGAAGGCTCCTGTCAAACACAAGCCAGTCCCTTCCCAGGTCCAGGACGGGGATCCTTTTCCGGATAAAAAGCCAGCAGAGGAGGCAGGAAAGTCCTTCCGACACCACCGTGCTGAAGGCGCAGCCAAAGGTCCCAAGGCCCAGGACCATGACAAAGAAGAGGTCCCCAGCGATATTGACCAGGGCGCTGATCCCCAGAAAGATCAGAGGGGATCTGGAATCTCCCATGGCCCGCATGGCCGCGGCAAAAAAGTTGTAAATGAAATTGAATAAAAGCCCGCAGGCAATGATCCGCAGATAAAGAAGGCTCAGGTCCATGATCTGGGGATCCACCTGCAATAGCACCAGAAGGGGCTCCGCAAAGACCAGGATCAGGACAGAAACGGCCAGGGAAAAAACAAAGCCAGAGATCATGGCGGTGCTGACCTGCCTGCGGAGCTTTTCTTCCTCTCCCGCTCCGTAGAGGTTGCCGATCAGGATCCCGGCCCCCATGGTCATGCCCTGCATGGCCATGATGATCAGAGTCATCAGGGGATTGCAGGTCCCCGCTGCCGCCAGGGCCCCTGCGCCCACAAAGCGCCCCAGGATAATGCTGTCCACGGCGTTATAGGTCAGCTGGAGAAGGCTGCCCAGCACCAGGGGGATGGTAAATCGGATCAGAAGGGGAAAGAGCGGCCCCTTCGTCATATCATGTGTCATAAAAGCGAATCCTTATGTTCCAGAATCCGGCATTACATGCCACTCTTCATTGTACCCATTCTTTCCCTTCGAAAAAAGACCTCTTACGAAAAATTTTCACTTCTCTCTGCTTTCTCTCTGCCTTCTCTCTGCCTTCCGGGGCCGGCCAGGCAAATATAGCTTCCTCTGTTTTTGTCTTTTGCTATATAATAGGAACGGAGGCCCTGCCGCAGGATCAAAGAAGGCAGGCCTCCAAAGGGACCGCACCTGCAAAGTCCTGCGCACCTGTGTCTGCATCAGAAAAAGGAGAATCAAAGAGATGAAAGTATGTCTGCTGAATGAATCCTTCCCGCCTGTTCTGGATGGGACCGCCAATGTACTGATCAATTACGCCAACTATCTGCAGAAGGATTTCGACTCCCGCGTGATCGTAGGTACCCCCCGATATCCCGGCGCGGATTACAAACAGTATGACTATCCTGTCGTTCCCTATAAGTCCTTTGCCACCGATTCCTTTACCAACGGCTATCGGACCGGCAATCCCTTCGATGAAAAGGACGTCTCGGCCCTGGCCGATTTCCAGCCGGATATCATCCACTCCCACTGTCCTGCCACCGCCAACATCATCGGCAGGCTCCTGCGGGACAGGACCGCATCTCCCCTGGTTTTTACCTATCATACCAAATATGATATCGACATGCGCAGGATCTTCGGAGACACCCCCATGGCAGACGCCACCATCCAGGCCATGGTGTCCAACATCCAGTGCTGCGACGACGTCTGGGTCGTCAGCCGGGGCGCCGGAGAAAGCCTGCGGGCCATCGGCTTTGAGGGCGACTACATTGTGATGAACAACGGCGTCGACTTCGAAAAGGGCCGCGTTTCTGAGGAAGAGGTCAAAAAGGCCGTGGAGGGCTGGGATCTGCCCGAGGACCTTCCCATGTTCCTCTATGTAGGCCGCATCATCTCCTACAAGGGCATTCCCATGATCCTGGAAGCCCTCAAGATGCTCTCCGACGCCGGCCAGGACTTCCGTATGGTCTTCATCGGCAAGGGGCCTGATCTGGAAGCCATGCAGCAGAAGGCCGCCGAATACGGCTTTATGGAGGACAATGATACTCCCGGCAAGTGCATCTTCACAGGCGCCATCTATGACCGGAACGTTCTGCGGGCCTGGAATACCAGGGCCGATCTCTTCATCTTCCCCTCCACCTTTGATACCAACGGTCTGGTGGTCCGGGAAGCGGCCGCCTGCGCCCTGGCCAGCGTCCTGATCGAGGGCTCCTGCGCCGCCGAGGACGTGACCGATGACCGGAACGGCTTCAAGATCCAGGAGAACGCCGAGTCCCTGGCCGCCTTCCTGAAAAAGGCCTGCTCTGATCTGGACCATGTCCACGAGGTGGGCCAGCACGCCATGGATGAGATCTATCTTTCCTGGAAGGACGCCGTATCCGTCGTTTACGACCGCTACAAGTATGTCCTGGAGCAGGCAAAGGCCGGGGCCTATGACAACCGCAGAAAGGACTTCACGGACCTCATGGTCAATTTCACGGCCCGCAGCATGGAGTCCCAGAACCGCCAGCGCCAGATCTGGCAGGCCTTCTACCAGGATATCCGCCAGAACGTCGGCGGCATGATGGACAACGTGACCGAGACCACCATGAACTTCGGCGCCCTGCTGACCAGCATGTATGATGAGTTTGAATCTGAGACCAGGCGCAATGTCAAAAGCGTGACGGACAGCATTGCCGAAAACACCCACAACATCGGCGCCTATCTGTCCAGCGTCCATGATGAGATCGAATACAGCACAAAGCAGCAGACCGACAAATTCAGAAAGAAGCTGGAAAACGCCCAGACTGCTTTCCAGCAGGGCCTGGACGAACTGATGGGAACAGACAATGGACAGGAATAAAGATTTCAGAAGGATGTCCTTCTACCAGATCTGGATCCGCTCCTTTGCGGACGGAAATGGAGACGGGATCGGCGACCTCTACGGCGTCTATGACAGGCTGGACTATATCAAGGCCCTGGGCGTAGACGCCATCTGGTTCTCCCCGGTCTATCCTTCCCCCAACGCCGATTACGGCTACGATATCTCTGATTATAAAAACATCCATCCCGATTACGGGACCCTGGACCAGTTCAAAAAGGTCCTGGACAAGGCCCATGCCCTGGGCCTCTCCGTCCTGATGGATCTGGTCATCAACCATACCTCAGACGAGCATCCCTGGTTCAGGGAAAGCTGCAAGAGCCGGAACAATCCCTACAGCGACTACTATATCTGGCGGGATCCTCTCTTCAAGGGGGAGCAGATGCTGCCTCCCAACAACTGGTACAGCCAGTTCGAGGGCCTGGCCTGGGAATACTGTCCCCAGAGGGGCCAGTACTATCTCCATGTCTTTGCCAAAAAGCAGCCGGACCTGAACATGGAAAATCCCATGGTCCGGGAGGAGGTCAAATCCATCATGCGCTTCTGGCTGGATCTGGGGGTAGACGGCTTCCGGGAGGACGTCATCACCTTCATTTCCAAAAATCCCGCCCTGCCTGACGGAAATCCTCTCCTGCCCATGATCAACGGACTCCCCTTCTACAAGGACGGGCCAAGGCTCATGGAATACCTCAAAGAATTCCGGGAGGTGGCCAGGGAATACAACGCCATTCAGATCGGCGAGGCCCCCTTTACCCCGGTCCAGACGGCCCTGACCTACATCACCGGGCCCGACCGGGTCCTGGATATGATGATCCAGTTCGACCATATGATGGCGGACTGTATTCTGACGGAGTACGTATGGCACCGCTTCCTTCTGACCAAGCTCAAGCGGGCCTTCTCCAAATGGCAGTACGCCCTGGACGGAAAGGCCTGGAACTGCCTCTACCTGGAAAACCATGACCATCCCAGGGTCATCAGCCGCTACGGGAGTGAGCACTACTGGCGGGAGTCCGGCACCTGTCTGGCCGCCGCCTATATCTTCCAGCAGGGATGTCCCTTCGTCTTCCAGGGCCAGGAGATCGGCATGACCAACATCCGCCTGCGCTCCATCGAGGAATACAACGACATCGCCTCCATCAACGCCTACCATACCTTCCACAAGCATGAACCCCAAGAGCTCCGGATGCGCAGGATCTATGTATCCAGCAGAGATTCCTCCAGGACCCCTGTCCAGTGGTCCGGTAAAAAGCATGCAGGCTTTTCCAAAGCCGCCCCCTGGTTCAGGGTCAATCCCAACTACAGAAGGATCAACGCCGCCTCCCAGGAAAAGGACCCTGTCAGCATCCTGCATTTCTACCGCAGGTGCCTGGCCCTTCGCAAAAATACCGAGACCCTGATCTGGGGATCCTATAAGGAATACTATCCCCTGAGCTGCAAGCGCTTTGTCTATGAAAGATCCTACCAGGGAGACCGCTATCTGATCGAGTGCTCCTTTTCCTCCAGGGATATCCGGGAAAGGCTGCCGGGCGACTGGGCCCGGGCCGAAAAGGAACTGGTCCTGGGCAATTATCCATGGTCCTCTTCCCAGGTCCTCCATCCCTACGAGACCCGGATCTATCACATGAAGGGCAGCAGCTGAAGTAAAAAAAGGCTCTTCCAATTCCCCGAAAACGTGGTATAATATTGTCCGTTCGGGGATGTAGCTTAGCTGGGAAAGCGCTAGCTTCGCAAGTTAGAGACCGCGGGTTCGAATCCCGTCATCTCCATCATGACAGCACGGTATCTCCACGTATACCGTGCTGTTTTTTGTGCGAGCAATGAGCCATGCGCTGTCAGAATGTCATTTGCCGTGAGGTGTCGGCATGGCTCATAATACTATGTTATAATCATAATTATAAAAGAATAAGGGAGGCATCCGCTTTGATCCGCAGACTTAAAAAAATCAATCCCCGTGTCCTCATCAGCCACCTGATCATTACCCTGGCCTATCCTGCTGTCAGGGGCTATACGGCAGGCCCGGGCGGCCTGACCCTTTTTACAGACGCCCTGACCATTACGGGACTGGTCCTGATCATCGGCGGCATCGCCTATTCCTTTGTCCTTCTGGGAGATTTTGATATCTCCAGCTTTACCCTGCGGCGGGGCGTCAAGCGCTCCGATCCTGAAAAGCCCATGGATTTCAAAAAATTTGAAAGGGACCGCCGGGAGGAAAGGGAAAACTCCTTTAACTATCCGCTCTTTCTGGGCATTGTCTATATCATCGTATCGGTGATCCTGGCCTACTTTGTGATCTGAAGGGGCGGGACTTACGCCATCAAAAAAAGCCGGATTTCGGGAAATCAGACCCGAAATCCGGCTTCTATTCATTTTATGGGCTTGTCAGCCCTTTTCCTGCTCCAGCTTGTCCATCTTTGCGCAGTAGTCGGCAAATTCCTTTTCTGTGCAGTGTACAAAGTGGCCGGGACGGACTTCTCTCATCTCGCGGGGCGCACCGGACTGATCCAGCACGCTGGGATCATAGACGAGGTGCTTGCGGGTCTTCTCGATCAGAGGATCGGGCATGGGCACCGCGGAAAGGAGGGAGGTGGTATAAGGATGCAGAGGATACTTGAAGAGGGTCTCCGACTCTGCGATCTCTACGATTTCTCCCAGGTGGATGACGGCAATCCTGTCCGAAATGAAACGGACGACGGAAAGGTCATGGGCGATAAAGAGATAGGTCAGGTTCTTTTCTTCCTTGAACTTGTTCATCAGGTTCAGGACCTGGGCACGGATGGATACGTCCAGTGCGGAAATCGGCTCATCCGCCACGATGAACTTGGGCTCCATGATCATGGCGCGGGCAATGCCGACACGCTGACGCTGGCCGCCGGAGAACTCGTGGGGATAACGGGACTTGTGCTCAGGCAGAAGGCCTACGGAAGACAGGGCCTGATCGACCTTGGCAATACGATCATTCTCATCCTTGTACAGATGGAAGTTGTAAAGTCCTTCGGATACGCAGTATTCGATGGTGGCACGTTCATTCAGGGACGCTGCAGGATCCTGGAAGATCATCTGGATGTTACGGACGACATTCCGGTCCTCTTCCTTGGAGATGTTGCCGGAAATGCGCTTGCCCTCAAAGAGGATCTCGCCGGCGCTGCAGGGATTGATCCGCATGATGGCCCGTCCCAGGGTAGTCTTGCCGGATCCGGACTCACCTACCAGTGCAAAGGTTTCTCCCTTATAAATGTCAAAGTTCGCATCTTTTACGGCGACAAATTTCTTTTTGCCGCCCGTATCGAAGGAAATGTCCACATGCTTGATGGACAGAATTACTTCTCTGTCGTTGTAGTTATTCGACATGGAACGCTCCTCCCTTATCTGTCATTTTCTTGATTTTCTCATGCAGATCCTGGATGACCTCCGGCTTTTCAAGCTTGGGGGCCCGGGGATCCAGAAGCCATGTCTTGGCATAGTGGGTGTCGGACACCTTAAAGAAAGGCGGTTCCTGGACAAAGTCGACCTTGAGAGCATGCTCGTTGCGGGGTGCAAAGGCGTCTCCCTTGATCTGGTTGTACAGTGAAGGCGGGGTACCTGTGATGTAATACAGGTCCTGTCCCTTGACGCCCAGCTGCGGCAGACTGGAGAGCAGCGCCCAGGTGTAGGGGTGCTTGGGATCAAAGAAGATCTCTTCTACGTTGCCGTATTCGATGATCTGGCCGCCGTACATAACGCCGACACGGTCCGCCACGTTTGCTACAACGCCCAGATCGTGGGTGATGTAGAGGGTGGTGAAGCCCAGCTCCTTCTGCAGATCACGGATCAGCTGCAGGATCTGGGACTGGATGGTAACATCCAGGGCGGTGGTGGGCTCGTCACAGATCAGGATCTCCGGGTGGCAGGCCAGAGCAATGGCGATAACGATACGCTGTCTCATACCGCCGGAATACTGGAAGGGATACTCATCAAAACGGTTTGCCGCATTGTTGATGCCGACACGCTCCATCATTTCGATGGCCTGCTTCTTGGCTTCCGACTTGGAAACGCCCTGGTGCTTTTCGATGACTTCGGTGATCTGAGACCCGATGGTACGGATGGGGTTCAGGGAGGTCATGGGGTCCTGGAAGATCGTGGAGATCTTGGCGCCGCGGATGCCTTCCCAGTCCTTATCGGTTTTCAGCTTGGTCAGATCCTTGCCGTGGAACATGACAGAGCCCTGGGAAATGGTGCCGTTGGACTCCAGCATGCCGGTAAAGGTCTTGGTAAAAACGGACTTTCCGGATCCTGACTCGCCTACGATGGCGAAGGTCTCTCCCTCATACAGATCGAGGGAAATGCCCCGGATGGCCGTAAGATACTTGTCGCGGACCCTGAATTTGACTTCAATGTCCTTTGCTGACAAAATAACATTTCTATTTTCTGCCATTGTTTTTCCTCCTACATGTGCGTACGCGGATCAGCCGCATCGGCAAGTCTCTGTCCCACGATGTAGAGTGAGATCGAAATGATTGCCAGAACGCTGACAGGAATCCAGAACAGGTGCGGATAGCCGTTCATGTAAGAAGTATACATGGCAATGGACTGACCCAGGGAAGCGTTGGTGGTACCAAGGCCCAGACCCATGTAGGAAAGGAATACCTCATAGGAAATGAGCGAAGGGATCTCACGGGAGATGTAGGTCATGATAACCGAAATCAGGTAAGGCAGAATGTTCTTCACGATCATGGTCCAGGTGCTGGTTCCCAGGCACTTGGAAGCCATGTTGTACTCACGGTCACGGATGATCATGACCTGGGTACGGATGAAGTATGCCACGAAGATCCATTCTGTACAGGTCATGGTAATGATCAGAGACCGCATACCTGCGCCCAGAACGTAGGACAGGATCATGGCCAGAAGAAGGAAGGGCACGTTGGAAATAACGTTGTAGACTTCGATCATCCAGCGGTCCATCTTCTTGGAGAATCCCCAGACAGCGCCCACAGGGATACCGATCAGCATGATGATGCCTGTGCAGACAAAGCTGATGATAATAGAGTTTCTGGCACCGGCCCAGACCGCGTCAAAGACTTCGTTGCCTACATGGTCCGTACCGAAGATGTGCTCTGCACAGGGCTTCACGAACTTCAGGCTGGCGTCGTTGATGTTGGGGGTGACGATGGGGCTGTAACCGGACATAGTAGGCTGAATCAGAGCAAAAGCGATGATGAACAGCAGGAAGATGGCAACGCCCACCGTGAACTTATTCTTGAAGAAGGTCCTCCAGACGGACTTCCAGTAGGAATAGCGGGGCGCTGCAATATGTTCGGACTCGAGCTCATCAAAAGCCGCAAATTCAAATAGATTGGTGTTTTCCTGATCCATTTATGACCTCCCTGCTTTCTCGCTGAGCGAAATCCGAGGATCGACCTTTGTCAGGACGATGTCTCCGGCCAGAACCGAAAGAACGGAAACGGTGGAGAACATGAAGGCAAGGGCGACGATCATGACGTTGTTATACTGCTTGATGGCGTTGGGAAGCATCTTACCCATACCACCGACGGAATAGATGGCCTCTGTAATGATGGCACCGGTGATGCAGCCGGCCAGAGAGGCAGGAATACCCTGGGCGATCGGAATGATCGCGTTCTTGAAAATATGACCCCTGAAGATCTCGCCCTGGCTCAGGCCCTTGGCCTTGGCAAACTTGACATAGTCAGCGCTCATCTGGTCGACGACATAGCGGCGGGTCCAGAGCATAAGGCTGGCGATGGAGGGCAGTGCCAGAGAGATGACAGGCAGAACCCAGGAACGGGGATCTTCCGGTCCGTATGTGGTGAATACGGAAGGAAGATTGAACAGGAGTGTTCCGAAATAACGGAACAGATAAATATAAGCCAGAGAGGGAACCGCAATGATGAAGATGATATAGACCATACCAAGCTTGTCTGCCAGTCTGTCCTTATGTTTGGCCATCAGAAGACCGATGGGCAGGCCCAGGAAATAGGCCAGGACCATGGCGATGATGCCCATGCGGAAGGATGTTCCGATCATGGAAGGCTGGCTGCGGAATACCTCATAATTTGCATAGTGATCTACAAACTTCTTGGAATCCATTCTGTCCAGAACGTATTTGTAGGACAGGGTTCCGAAATTGATGCCGGATTCGGCTTCCTTGCCTGTCTCATAGACGATATGGCGTTTCACCTCGTTGCCCTGGGTCTGGAAAAGGACTCTCATAACGTCCAGGCCCTGGTAGGTAGGATAAGAAATACCAAAGTTCAGTCTGATGAAGTTCTGGTGGATCCAGGGGAAGTGGCTGTCAGTATAGAACAGATATTTATAGGTCGTGCCGCTGCCGATAATGGCAAGGCCGCCTGAGGGTGTCCGGCCGAAGGAAATGCCCCTCTGCAGATCCGGGTTATCCGGGTCCTGTACGGACATGGGCGTATCAATGACCACCAGGTGGGCCAGCCAGGAACCCATTCGCTTGATGACCGGGATATCCTTGTAGGCATAGTAGCGTCCATTGCCCAGATACTTCTCGACGGTATATCCCTTGGAGGTATAGAGGTCGACAAATTCCTGGCTTTCCTTGGAATCCGGTTCTACTGCGGCTGCCATCTCAGCTGATCCGGCGCCATAAATCTCCTGGCAGTAGTCGTTGATCCTGACGTAATCCAGATATCCCAGCTTTTCCCAGGTGGAATATACGTATTCTGTCTTATCATCCGATTTACTGCTCAGTTTTCGATAAGTACTGTCTTCGAAAAAGATATTCTCACGCGGAACCATGGTAAAGATCATGGTAAACACAATGAGCATAATAATCATAACGGACAGAAGCGACCTGAGAAGACGCTTCCAAATATAACCTTTACTCATAGAAGGTCTCGACCCCTTACTTATAGAAACGGGGAAGCCGAGAAGCTTCCGCATCCGGCTCCCCCTGTTTAATTCTTCAATGCTTAGGCGTTGGTACCGCTTAAATTAGTTGCCGGCAAGCCATGCTTCCTTAGCTGCATCGTAGTCAGCAGCCAGAACGGGCTCATCCTGCAGCTGCATGTACTTGAAGTAAGGTACACGGTTGTAGGAAGCCTGTCCATACAGACCATAAGCAGCGGTGAAAGGAACAACCTTGCTGACGCTCAGAGCTGCGCCGCTTGTTTCGTAAGGGCGAAGGATACCCTGTGTAAGCAGCATAGCCTCAGCCTTTGCAAAGAGTTCGATACGCTCGTCGCCGACGGCTGCGGAAGCCTGATCGACAACTGCCTGGATGTCTTCCAGACCCAGAGTCTTCAGAACGGCCTTCTGCTCATCATCCTGACCCTGTGCTTCATAGTTGATACCGGAGTAGTTCAGCATGTCGCCGTCATGGATATCGAAGCAGTGGATGTAGGTAAGAGGATCGCCGTAGTCAGGGCCCCAGCCTGCACCGAATACCAGGTCGATGGAGTTGGAAACGCCGTCGGGCTGGTTGTAGAATGCGGAATAGTAAACGGAGGAATCACCTTCCAGGAACTGAAGGTCGATCTTTACATAATCGCCGATGGCGTCTTCGATGGACTTCTGCATAGCCAGCTGCATGTTCTTCTGGTTCTCAGAGGAAGCATATACAGGCACGTCAAGGTGTACAGGCCATTCGGAAACGGAATCGCCAAGCTCTTCCTTAGCCTTCTCTGCGAAGGTCTTAGCCAGTTCCGGATTGTACCATGCATCGTGGCCGTCGGTCAGGTCGATGCCAGCATATTCGGGAACCAGAGCTTCGACTTCTGCATTCACGATGGAGCCGTAGGTGCGGCCGTCGCTGGTGGACATGAAGGTGTAAGGAACCAGGGTGTTACGCAGAACGTTGTCAGCACGCTCTTCGCCTTCTGTGATGGCGGAAACAGCATGTGCGGAGTAAGCAGCGTAAACTGCACGGCGGAAGTTGGTGTTCAGGATGGCAGCCTTGGTGTCAGCCTTCTGTGCATCCGTGGTCTTGGATGTGGTGGATACGGAAGGATCGTTGAACAGTGCATAAGCGCGGCGATCCCAGTTGAAAGCACCCCAGAAGGAAGTGGAGGTTGTCATGCTGATGTACTGGTTGTCAGCATAAAGCTCGTTTGCCTTGGCAACAACATCCGGCAGAGAGGAGTTGATGGCGGTAGCAGTAACTTCGCCGTTTACGAACATGTTGAAGTTCTGAGCCGGATCTTCGCCGTTTGTGTAGGTAACAACTACGTGCTGGACATAGACGTGTGCAGCGTCATAGTAGTTGGGGTTGGCATCGAAGCGAACTTCCTGAGAAGGAACCAGGGAGGACAGGATGTAGCAGCCGTTGTACAGGATGGAATCGGGTGTAACGGCACCGAAGTCACTGCCTTTGGACTCCAGGAACTCTGCATTGATGGGATACAGGATGGAGTAGGTTGTCAGACCATCAAAGTATGCGCAGGGACCTGTCAGAGTATAGGTCAGGGTGTTGCCATCGGCCTTGATTCCGACGTCTTCCCAGCTGCCTGTGCCTTCAGAGTAAGCACGAAGACCTGCGATCAGGTCAGCGACCAGGCCCAGGGTCTCGGACTTGGAGTCTGCTGCATGCTTCAGACCGGTTACGAAGTCTTCAGCGGTAACATAGTCATACTCTTCGCCTTCGCTGGTGGACCATACGGCGTCATCACGAAGTGTGAATGTCCATACGGAAGCATCCTCGTTGGGAGCCCATTCCTTAGCCATGCCGGCGATCAGGTTGCCGTGGCTGTCCTGGGTAAGCAGACCTTCGATGAAGTTGCAGGTGTAATCGCCGTTGGAGGACTTGTTGTTGTAAACATAGTCCAGTGTGGTAATGTCGAAGTTGTCGATCATGGAGTAGGTGTCGGGGCCGTTGTAATCCACGACCTCTTCCGCTGCTTCTGTGGTCTCAGCTGCAGCTTCTGTTCCCTCTGCGGCCTCTTCCGTGGTCTCTTCAGCAGCAGGCTCTGCAGGAGCAGTGCTGCCTGCGCTGGAGCCGCCTGAGGAAGATCCTCCGCAGCCGGCCAGAAGGCTGGCGCCCATTGCAGCTGCCATCAGAGCAGCCAGTAGTTTTCTACTTTTGATCATAATAGTTCCCTCCTTTAAAATATTGTGAAGCGCCTTAGCGGCGCCGATCACCGTTGCTTTTCTGATGAAAGCGGATAAAACAGAAAAAACTCTGTCTCATCATCACTTTATCTCTTTGCAGTGATTCTATCATATTTTATACACTTGAAAATAGAATGTCAATTATGCTAGGCATTTTACCTAATTATTTTTCACCTGACCGCAAATATTTGTCCAACGTTAACGATTTAACGTTTTC